>JAAYHS010000202.1 GCA_012735315.1 Bacillota bacterium
TGTGGCGTTCCGCCGGGGCCGAACGTTACTTGATGCGTCACGAGACCGCCGACCCGTTGCTTTACGAACGGTTACATCCCGGCCGGTCCCTGCCTGAAAGGATAGCGCGGCTTAAAATTTTAAAAGAACTGGATTATCAAGTGGGAACCGGGTTCATGGTCGGTTTGCCCGGACAGAGCGCCGAAACATTAGCTGCGGACATGGAATTGGCCTTGGAATTGGAGGCGGAGATGGTGGGAATCGGTCCGTTTATTCCCCATCCGGATACTCCGTTGGGGGGAGCGCCGGGCGGAAGCGTGGAACTGACTTGCCTGATGGTAGCGCTAACCAGATTGGCGCTGCCTTATGCTTTAATCCCGGCCACCACCGCTTTGGGAAGCATTGATCCGCTGGGGCGGGAAGCGGCGCTCCGGGCCGGAGCCAATGTGGTGATGCCCAATCTGACGCCGCGAAAGTACCGACCGGACTATCAGGTTTACCCCAATAAGATCTGCCTGGGTGAGGAAGCGACCGAATGCCGTGGCTGTATTACCCGGAGGATTGAAGGGATAGGCCGGAAAGTGGCGGGTGATCCGGGTCATAATTTTCTCTGGCTGAGACCGGAAGGGGATCAACCGAATACCGTCGAATTAGGGTAGGATAATACAGATAAATTTTAATTAACCGCATGAAAGGAGTTAGACCCATGGCTATAACTACGGAGGGTTTGTTGTTCGCTTTCGGACTTACTTTGTTCGCCGGTTTGGCGACGGGAATCGGGAGTGTTTTGGCTTTTTACACCAAACAAACCAATCGCAAGTTTTTATCGGCCACCTTGGGTTTTTCAGCGGGCGTAATGATCTATGTTTCAATGATTGAGATCTTCGCCAAGGCCCGTACTTCTTTGGAAATGGTTTACGGTCCGTCCCGGGGTTTTTTGGTAACCACCATCGCCTTTTTTGTAGGGATAGCCATAATCGCCTTGATCGACAAGTTCGTGCCCAGCGTCGAAAACCCCCATGAAATGCGGGATGTAAAGGAAATGGACCTTGCGGAAACAAACGCTCCGGCATTAATGCGAATGGGTATATTTTCCGCTTTAGCGATCGCGATTCACAATTTCCCCGAAGGTCTGGCCACATTTACCAGCGCGCTGCAGGACTCGACCTTGGGAATCAGCATTGCGGTAGCGGTTGCCATTCATAATATTCCGGAAGGAATCGCGGTTTCCGTACCGGTTTATTACGCCAGCGGCGACCGACGGAAAGCCTTTTGTTACTCTTTTTTGTCGGGGCTTTCGGAACCCTTGGGCGCGATCGTCGGTTTTTTCCTGCTGTTTAAATTCTTCAGCCCGGCCATGTTCGGCTTAATCTTCGCGGGAGTGGCCGGGATCATGGTTTATATCTCCCTGGATGAATTACTGCCGACCGCCGAGAAATACGGCGAACACCATGTGGCGATTTACGGTTCAATCCTGGGAATGCTCGTCATGGCCGTCAGCCTGGTGATGTTCGCGTAGGCTTTCGCTTCGCTGCTGCAATGGACGCCATGGAGGTTAATAAGCGATCATTTTTCGAATTAGTACCTCGGGGAAGACAATCTCTTCAATCCGCCCGTGGTATTTTTTTATTCGAAAACTTAGGCGAAACAGGAAACCATGGAATTTTTAGAGAAATTACATAGATAAGTTCCAGTTATTTTTTAAAAGAAATAGTCACGGTAATAAAGGAGTTATCCGAAATCGCACGAAAGGTGGAGATATCGATGAATATTACTCCTAAAGGCATGACAATTCAGGAAGCATACAGACTTTATCGGGAAAGCAAACTATATGTTAACCGAAAATATCAGAGGAAGTTAGTTTGGTTTCTGAAAGAAAAACAAGGTTTGATAGATAGCATAATTAAAGGCTATCCAATTCCATTAATCTTACTAGCTGAACGGACAACTTCTGATGGAAAGGATATAGTTTATGAAATTATTGATGGAATTCAACGTTTGAATGCTATTTTTTCTTTCATCGAACAAGCCTTCCCATATAATGATTATTATTTTGACATCAACGAATTAGCTAGAGCTAAGCAACACGCTGACGCTGGAGATTTCATAGAAGTGCCCCAAGATAAAAAAAGGCTTTCAAGAGCAGAATGTGCAAATCTATTAGATTACCAGTTAGCAGTAACAATATTCCCTGCAAAAGATGACAATGAAATTACTGATATCTTCGGAAGAATTAATTCTGGAGGGCAACAATTAAGTCCACAAGACAGAAGGCAAGCAGGAGTAATTACAAATTTTTCTCAACTTGTACGGTCTATTGCTTCTGATATACGTGGGGATACTTCGATTGAAATACTTCCCTTAACAAAAATGCCAGAAATAAGTATTGAGCATCCTCAGGATCCAAAAGGTTATGGAATAAAAGCAGAGGATACTATATGGATTAAACAAGGAATATTATCAGTAAAACAATTAAGAGATAGTGAAGATGAGCAAATGATTGCTGACCTTCCCCCGATTTGCCAGACACTCAGTTAAGAGATAAAATAAAAAAACAAGGAGCTGAGTGTAATGACAGTAAAACGTCGGGTATACACTAAAGAATTCAAGGAACAAGCTGTGTTGCTTACCGAAACCAGTGGTAAAAAAGTTAGCGAGATCGCTCAAGAACTAGGAATTCGAGAAAACAACCTTTGGCGCTGGAAGAA
>JAAYHS010000203.1 GCA_012735315.1 Bacillota bacterium
AGATGGTAATGCCTGGGGACAACATTAGAATGAGCATCGAATTGATTACGCCGATTGCGATGGAAGAAGGTTTGCGGTTCGCGATTCGCGAAGGCGGACGCACCGTCGGCGCCGGCGTGGTCACGAAAATCATTGAATAGAACAAAGCGGGCGGGTATACCCGTCATGGAAAACCGACGGGTATGCCGGCTTCGATTTAAATGATTCAATAAGCGAAGCCGTTATTAAGAGGAGGGAACGATTATGGCCACTCAGAAAATCCGAATCCGCCTTAAGGCCTTTGATCATAAATTGCTTGACCAATCAGCGGAAAAGATTGTCGAGACGGCAAAAAGGACCGGCGCTTATGTGTCCGGGCCGATTCCGCTTCCGACTGAAAAGAATGTCTATACGATTCTCCGGTCGGTCCATGTCGACAAGGATTCGCGGGAGCAGTTTGAGATGCGGACTCATAAAAGGCTAATCGATATTTTGGATCCGAGTTCCAAGACGGTTGATGCTTTAATGAGGCTTGATCTTCCGGCTGGGGTCGATATTGAGATTAAATTATAAAATTCGATTTCGAATTTTAAATTTCGAAAGAAAAACCCGAAATCGAAAATTCCGGATTACAATTTAGCTCCTATTAACCCTCAATCAGCAAGATATTTAAGAGGAGGTGTAAGAGAATGGCCAATGGCATTTTAGGCAAAAAAATCGGAATGACGCAAATATTCAGCCCTGAAGGGCAAGCAATTCCGGTCACTGTAGTTGAAGCCGGGCCATGCGTGGTGGTTCAAAAGAAATCAGTCGCCACCGACGGATACGATGCCATCCAACTTGGTTTTGAAGAAAAAAAAGAGCGTTTAGTCAATAAACCGATGAAAGGTCATTTTAATAAAGCCGGAGTTAAACCGCGGCGGTTTTTACGTGAAATTAGGTTGGATTCCGGTGAAAGCTATGATCTGGGTCAGGAAATTAAAGTGGATATTTTTAATGAAGGCGAATATGTTGACGTCACCGGAACTTCCAAAGGTAAAGGATTTGCCGGTGTTATCAAACGCTGGAACTTTAATCGGGCCGCAATGAGCCACGGTTCAATGTATCATCGCCGCCCCGGTTCGTTGGGAGCGACCGATCCGGCCCGGGTATTTAAAGGTCGAAAACTCCCCGGACGCCTCGGAGGAGTTCGAACTACGGTTTTAGGCTTACAGTTAGCGAAGGTCGATCCGGAACGAAATTTGTTGCTGATCAAGGGAGCGATCCCCGGCGCGAACGGTTCTTTGGTTTTTATCCGAAAAACCGTAGTCCGCGCGAAACGGGCGAATCAAAAATAATTATCGAGTTTGAGTTCATCCCGAGTATTCGATTTTATCATGTAACGAGGAGGAAACACGATGCCGACCGTACCTGTTTATAATATTGAAGGCTCACAGGTGGGCGAGATCGCCTTGAGTGATCAGGTTTTCGGCGCAAAGGTTAATAAGGCCTTATTGCATGAAGCCGTAACCATGCAATTAGCGTCACGGCGGCTTGGTACTGTGGCTGTTAAAAATAGATCCATGGTAAGAGGCGGCGGTCGTAAACCGTGGCGTCAAAAAGGGACCGGCCAGGCAAGGCATGGTTCGCGACGTTCACCGTTATGGACCGGCGGCGGAATAATTTTTGGCCCGATGCCCCGCGCTTATGATTATGATTTACCCAAAAAAGCGCGCCGGCAAGCTTTACGTTCCGCTTTATCAGCCAAAGTAGAAGCCGGTGAATTGATTGTGCTCGACTCGCTGCCGATTTCGGAGCCGAAAACCAAGACAATGGCTGGTATTTTAACTAGCCTGAAAGCCAAAAAAGCCGTTATTGTTACGGTTGAAAACGAAGCAGCCGTTAATAAATCGGCGCGAAATATTCCGGGTGTTTTGACGCTATCAAGCGACGGAATCAATGTTTATGATTTGCTCGCCCATGATCATTTGGTGATTACCAAAGATGCGGTGAGTAAGATAGAGGAGGCGTTGGCATAATGGAAGCGAGAGAACTGGTCAAACGCCCGTTAATAACCGAAAAAACAACCAAATTGATGGAAGAAAACAAGTATTGTTTTTTGGTTGATCCTCGAGCGAATAAGACTCAAATCAAACAAGCCATCGAAGAAATCTTTAAAGTAAAAGTTAAAAAGGTAAACACCTTTAACCTTCTGGGGAAAATCAAAAGAATGGGGCGTTATCAAGGACGCCGGCCCAGTTGGAAACGGGCGATCGTTACTTTGGAAGCCGGAAATCGAATCGAATTCTTTGAAGGAACCTGATAAGAGCCGAACATTGGCTATGAATTCCTAAAATCCGTGTTTTGTAAGTTGGAAACGATTATTAACGAAAAGTTGGGAGGTCGGGAGAATGCCGGTAAGAAAATACCAGCCAACCTCACCTGGCAGAAGATTTATGACGGTCTCCGATTTTGCGGAGATTACCAAAAAAGAACCGGAAAAATCGTTGTTGGAACCGTTAAAGAAAACCGGAGGGCGAAATTCAAGCGGAAAAATGACCGTTCGTCACCAGGGCGGCGGACACAAAAGAATGTATCGGGTGATCGATTTTAAAAGGGATAAATTTGATATCCCCGCTAAAGTCGCCGCTATCGAGTATGATCCTAACCGTTCGGCGCGGATTGCGCTTTTGCATTATGCCGACGGCGAAAAACGCTATATTTTGGCGCCGTTGGGATTGAATGTCGGTGATACGGTTGAAGCCGGACCCAATGCGGATATTAAACCCGGTAATGCTTTGCCCCTTAGCAATATCCCGGTGGGGACGATCATTCATAATATCGAGTTGGTTAGAAATAACGGCGGTCAATTGGTAAGGAGCGCCGGCGACGGGGCTCAATTAATGGCCAAAGAAGGAAATTACGCCAACATTAGGCTCCCGTCCGGGGAAATGCGTTTGGTTCCGGTAAATTGTATGGCTACTATCGGCCAAGTCGGAAACATTGAACATGAAAACATTACTATCGGTAAAGCGGGACGTTCCCGTTGGAAAGGTATCAGACCGGCCAACCGAGGCGTGGTTATGAATCCGGTTGACCATCCTCATGGCGGTGGAGAAGGACGTTCTCCGATTGGCAGGGCTCCGGTTACTCCTTGGGGCAAACCGGCCCTGGGGCACCGTACCCGCAAACACAAAGCCTCCGATCGTCTTATTGTAAAACGGCGTAAATAAAGCGGAAAAGGCGTAAGGAGTAAGGAGGGAAATGAATGTCGCGTTCGAAGAAAAAAGGACCATACATTGAAGTCAGTCTTTTAAAGAAGATCACGGATATGGACTCCAAAGGCGAGAAGCGGGTAATAAAAACCTGGTCCAGAAGTTCGACTATTTATCCCGAGATGGTAGGGCATACCATTGCGGTTCATGACGGCAGAAAGCATGTGCCTATCTATATCACCGAGGATATGGTCGGGCACAAATTGGGCGAATTTGCGCCGACGCGGACTTTCCGCGGTCACGGTTCACGCTCGGAAAAGACTACGGCTGTAAAATAGCAATAGTTTCTTACTCGAGCAAATGCGTTGAAATTATTTTTAATCTAATTTAACTTTCGATACAGCGCAAATGCCTCTAGTCGAGATAGCGGGAGGGATATATTTTGAATGCAAGAGCAGTAGCCCGTTTTATACGGATAGCTCCCCGAAAAGCCCGGCAAGTAATCGATATGATTCGCGGGAAAAAGGTGAGCGACGCGCAAACGATTTTGAAGTTTACACCGCGATTTGCCGCGGATGTAATCGGTAAAGTTTTGAATTCGGCGATTGCCAATGCCGAAAATAATCATCAAATGAATCGGGAACGCTTGTACATTTCCGAAGCTTATGTCGACCAAGGGCCGACCATGAAGAGGTATATGCCTAGAGCCCAAGGCAGAGCTTCATTAATCCACAAGCGAACCAGCCATATTACGATTGTAGTGGCGGAGAAGGAGGGCTAATATGGGTCAGAAAGTCCATCCCATCGGATTAAGAGTTGGAATAATTAAGGATTGGGACAGCCGCTGGTTTGCCAAGAAGCGGGATTATGCCAACCTAATCCTGGAAGACGTTAAAATTCGGAATTTTATTAAGAAACGTCTTTATGCTTCCGGAGTTGCTAAAATTGAAATTGAAAGGGCCGCTAATCGGCTTAAGGTTACCATTCACACCGCCAGGCCGGGTATGGTTATCGGACGGCAAGGCGCCGAGGTTGAACTGATCCGGAAGGAAATTGAAAAGTTTTCCGGAAAACAAGTTCAATTAAATATCGCCGAGGTTAAAGTGCCGGAACTCTCCGCTCAGTTGGTGGCGGAAAATATCGCGTTTCAATTGGAAAGGCGGGTTTCATTCCGGCGCACGATGAAACAAGCGATCGGCCGAGCGATGAAATTGGGAGCTTTAGGAGTTAAGGTTGCCTGTAGCGGCCGTTTAATGGGCGCCGAAATCGCTAGAACCGAAGGTTATAGCGAAGGGAAAGTGCCCCTGCACACTCTGAGAGCCGATATTGACTACGGTTTTGCCGAAGCCAATACTACCTATGGTAAAATTGGCGTGAAAGTATGGATTTACAAAGGCGATATCCTCCCGGCTAAGAGACCGGTCAAAGCGAAAGCTGAAGGGGGAGAATGAAATGTTGGTGCCAAAACGCGTTAAATATCGAAAATTGCAACGGGGCCGGATGAAAGGCAAAGCGATTAAAGGGTCGCAAATTACTCTGGGTGATTACGGTCTTCAGGCTTTGGAGCCGGGCTGGATTACTAATGTTCAGATTGAAGCCGCCCGTATCGCTCTAACCAGATACATTAGAAGAGGCGGTAAGGTCTGGATCAAAATTTTCCCGGACAAATCAGTGACTGCCAAGCCGGCCGAGACTCGTATGGGAAGTGGTAAAGGATCTCCTGAACATTGGGTGGCCGTGGTCAAACCGGGCCGGGTATTATTTGAGGTTGCCGGAGTCGATGAACAGATAGCTCAGGAAGCTATGCGTCTGGCCGCTCATAAACTTCCGATCAAATGTAAGTTTATAAAACGAGAGGAAGCGGGTGGGGAAGTCAATGAAAAGTAAGGAAATCAGAGAAATGACGGTTGATGAATTGGAAAAGCAATTAGTCAGTTTAAAAGAAGAGTTATTCAATTTACGTTTTCAACTTGCTACCGGACAATTGGATAATCCGATGCGGGTAAGGGATGTCCGTAAAAGCATCGCTCGTATTAAAACAATCTTGCATGAACAACAACTTAAAGCGGGTCAAGCTTAATTTTACGGGCGCCGGAAGGAGGATTTTTAATGGGTGAACGTGCACTTCGAAAAACACGGGTTGGTATCGTCGTTAGTGATAAAATGGAAAAAACAGTCGTAGTCGCCGTCCAGCGATTGGTCAGACACCCGCTTTATGGCCGAATTATCAAACTCACCAGCAAAATCAAAGCCCACGATGAGGCTAACGAATGCAAGGTCGGAGATAAGGTAAAGGTAATGGAGACCCGTCCTCTCAGTAAGGACAAGAGATGGCGCGTGGTCAACATCATTGAAAAAGCAAAATAATCTCGTGAAAGGAGGTACCGGCCATGGTGCAAAACCAAACTTATTTAAATGTCGCCGATAATTCCGGAGCGAAACGGGTGATGTGCATCCGGGTTTTAGGCGGCTCGCGAAAAAGATACGCCAGGGTTGGGGACCT
>JAAYHS010000027.1 GCA_012735315.1 Bacillota bacterium
AAAATTGTCGCCAAAGGCATGGGCTTGGACGGCAGGATCGGACCCAAATTTCTTAATGTCGGTCCCGGATACGGCGGGTCTTGTTTTCCGAAAGACACCAAAGCATTGCTGGAAGTCGCCCGGCCTACCGGAGAACGGTTATCAATCATCGCGGCGGCGGTCGCCTCCAATGAAGCCCAGAAGAAATTGATGTTTCAAAAAATAAAACGGGTTGCCGGTCCATTAAAAGGAAAGATCTTAGCGGTCTTAGGATTGGCATTTAAGGCCGATACGGATGATATTAGAGAATCTCCGGCGCTGCCGATCATTAATTATTTATTAAAAGCCAAAGCAGTGGTTAAGGCGCATGATCCGAAGGCGATTAAAGAAGCGCGAAAAGTTTTCGGCGATTCGATTCAATACTTTGAAGATGTTTATGAGACCGTCCAAGGAACGGATGCTTTAATTATTATGACTGAATGGAACATCTACCACAAACTCGATCTTTCCAGAGTAAAGAGTTTGATGAAAACCCCTATGATAATCGATTTGAGAAATATTTACGAACCGGCCGTTCTCAAAAAAGCAGGTTTTTTATATGAAGGAATCGGTAGAGGAGTTTAAAGGGCGATTTTTTGAAATTATTGATCCGTGGGATTATCGACTAATTAATTTGCAGTTTCTTTATAAAAACTTCCCGGCATTATAATCGGGAGGTTTTTATCATAATTATGAAAATATTTCAATAAAGACCGTTTTACAAAGTCCTAAGATATTAATACATTTTCCTAGTTCACTCAAAATTCGCTGGGAATATTATATTATAATTAAAGCTTATTAAGGAATAGAAGCAATAGTAATTAGGAAACCGTTAAAATTTTAGATAGGGAACAGGCATCGAGCTATACGAGAGTTTCTTCCGGAGTAAGAAAAAAAGTAAAGCATTTGAAGATCTTTAAAGGAATAAACTTGGGAGGGTTATTAATTGTCAATCCGGAACGCGACCGATGAAAAACTGCTTACCGAGACCGAAATGCTAAAGCGGATTGAGAATGCATTAGCTAATAAAAGACCTTTTTCTCTGGTAAGGTTAGGAGATTTGGAAAATCTGGCGCTCGGCCGGAATAAATTTATGTTCAATCCGATCCCGAAATTAGTCCCTGGCAACCGTAATTTAAGAATAAGCAGAAGGTGGTTAGGATGAGTAATGGTGTGATACTTGTAACAGGCGGATCGGGGTTTATCGGTTCCCACTTGTGTGAGAAATTGGTTGCTTTAGGCTTTGAAACGGTCAATCTTGACAACTTTTGCGATAATTATGATCCGGCGGTAAAAGAAAACAACATTTCCAGTCTGCTTAATAATCCTCACTATCATTTATACCGGGGCGATATTCGCGACCATCGGATTTTGGACCGCATTTTCGCCGACCATTCCATCAGCATGATAATTCATCTGGCCGCTTTAGCCGGAGTGCGCCAGTCTTTGGCCAACCCCCGCGATTATGTGGCGGTCGATGTGGAAGGCACGGTAAATTTGCTGGAGTATGCCGCCAAGCGCCAAGTCAAAAGGTTTTTGTTCGGTTCCTCCTCATCGGTTTACGGGGACAATCCGGTACCCTTTAAGGAAAGCGACCGGTTGGAAAGGCCGCTTTCGCCTTATGCGGCGGCCAAAATTTCCGGGGAACTGTTCTGCCGGACTTACCACCGGATTTACGGCTTGCCCGTGGTTTGTTTGCGCTTTTTCACCGTATACGGACCAAGGCAACGGCCGGAAATGGCGATTCATCATTTTGCCAAGCTGATCGACGCCGGTTTGGAAGTGCCGTTGTTCGGCGAAGGAAACAGCGAACGGGATTATACCTATATCGGTGATATCCTTCAAGGCATTATAGCGGCAATGGAAGTTCCATGCTCTTTTGAGGTTTTTAATCTCGGAAACTCGAAGACCACTACTCTCATGGAACTGGTAACTCTGCTCGGAGAGACCATGGGGAAACAACCCCGCTTAAAAATAATGCCGGTTCAACCGGGCGACGTCCCCCGGACCTGGGCCGATTTAAGCCGGTCCAACCGGGTTTTGGGATACCGGCCCCGGGTTGATCTCAAAGAAGGAATCAAACGGTTCGTAGAGTGGTATTGGAGTCAAAAAGGTAAATAGGTGTAAGTTGTTTGTCGCCTCAACCCCCGGTGCGCCGAGAAAGATCATGTCATATAGGAGGTGCGAATCCTTCCCGGAAAGGACTAACCATCCACCGGTAGCGAGTCTTGGAATTATCAGGGTAACCTGATGATTTAAGCG
>JAAYHS010000028.1 GCA_012735315.1 Bacillota bacterium
GCATCTCGGCAATTACTTCGGGATGATGAAACGGATGATTGAATATCAAAAAAACCATGAATTATTCTGTTTTATCGTTAATTTACACGCCTTGACGTCCGTGTTCGACGCCGAACGCTTACGGCGTCAAACTTGCGAGGCGGTGATGGATTTTCTCGCCTTGGGGCTTGACCCGGAGAAATCGATCTTTTGGGTGCAGTCGGATGTGCCGGAAGTTACCGAACTGACATGGTTTTTAAGTAATGTTACCGGTATGGGACTGTTGGAACGGAGTCATTCCTATAAAGACAAGTTGGCCAAGGGAATTCCGGCGAGTCATGGATTGTTTGCTTATCCGGTGTTGATGGCCGCCGATATCTTGGGGTATGGCGCAAACCTGGTTCCGGTGGGTAAGGATCAGAAGCAACATGTGGAGATCGCCCGGGACGTCGCCATTCGTTTTAACAATACTTACGGTGAAACCTTCGTGATTCCGGAGGCCGATATTGAAGACGAGTTGGCGACGATCCCCGGTTTGGACGGTCAAAAGATGTCGAAATCCTATGGGAATACCATTGAAATCTTTGCCGATGAGGCTACTTTAAAACAGAAGATTATGTCCCTGAAGACCGATTCGACTCCGGTCAATGAACCGAAGCCGATTGAAGGGAATAGTCTGTTCACTTTATACTCCTTATTCTTGGACGACCGGGGCAAAGAAGAGCTTAAAGAGCGGTTCCTGACTCCGGGACTCAAATACGGGGACGTGAAGAAGGAGTTATTCGGCGTGATTTGGGAATACTTCGCTCCCTACCGGGAAAAGCGGGCCCGCATCAGCAAGCATGATGTGGTTGAGATTATGAAAAAAGGCGCCGAGAAAGCTCGGGCCGTGATCACTAAATATCTGGATCTGGCCCGGCATAACGTCGGGGTTGATTATTACCGATGATTTAAGCCAATATGGTTTGGATAAGACGATTACGAGCACCGCTTCGCTGAGCACGAGCACGAATAATTCATTTTTTCATTTAATTAATGTGCTCCGGAGGGATGTGTGTTCGCTGTGGGTTGAAACCCACGGCTAGATGTGAAAGGCATTCCAAAGCCCGGTTTCACCGGGCTCAGTGGCGCTCCGAAGCCAATAGCGCAGGGTTGCCGATCACGGAAGGAATGCCGAGTGAGCGATTGACGCTTTGAAGAATTAAATTGAACCGCTAATGCATACGAATTCACACGAAAAAACCATTAAAACAGGAATGGTTTGGAATTAGTTCGTATTCATTAGTGTTAATTAGTGGTTTCTGAAAATCATGATTATCGGGGGATTCGATTGTTAACTGAATCGTTTTTAAAACTAGGAATTAAGATTCCCGAGATCCTGACGCCTCGAAATGGGGTTGATCTTTATAAATGGGCCGTGGTGGCTTGTGATCAGTATACTTCGGAACCGGATTATTGGGATAAAGTAGCCGCAATCGTCGGCGACGCGCCTTCCACTTTGAACTTGGTGTTTCCCGAGGCTTATCTGGGTAGAGGAGCCGAAACCGAACGGATTAGCCGGATTCATGGGAAAATGCGCGAATATTTGGAGCAAGGAATAATCGTTTCCCACGGTTTGGGTTTCGTTTATGTGGAACGCCGCACCAGCCGCGGAGCTTCCCGCAGAGGACTGATTTTGGCCGTGGATCTGGAAGGTTACGATTATCACTCCGGGGCTGAAACTCTCATTCGAACCACGGAAGGGACGGTTTTGGAACGAATCCCGCCCCGTGTCAGAATCCGGGAGGGCGCGCCGCTGGAATTGCCCCATGTGATGCTGTTAATCGATGATTCGGACCGGCGGGTTATTGAGCCTTTGGCCGCTAAAACCGGTGAATTTGAATGCTTGTACGACACCGATTTGATGATGGGCGGCGGGCATGTCGGCGGCTTTTTAATCAAAGATCCCACTGTTTGGGAAGAGATTTACCGGGGGTTTGCCGCTTTGGCCGAACCGGGGCGTTTTAATGAAAAATATGGCGTTGCCGGGAAAGCGCCGTTTCTGTTTGCGGTAGGGGACGGAAACCATTCCTTGGCCACGGCCAAAGCGGTCTGGGAAAAAACGAAGCGGCAACCGGGTATCGATCCTGAGGGTCATCCGGCGCGGTATGCCTTGGTGGAAGTGGTCAATATCCACGATCCCGGATTGCAATTTGAACCGATTCACCGGGTGTTATTCAATGTGGCCGCCGCGGATGTGTTTAAGGCGATGCGGGATTATTTCGGAGCTGCGCGATTCGGCTTCGAAAGATTAACCGACCGGCGCGCCCTGGAGGCGAAACTGCAAGCGAAGGAGCACGGAAACCGTCACTTGATCGGGTTTGTCGATGATCAAGGTTATGGAATGATTTGGATCGCCGACCCGCAATCCAATTTGGAAGTCGGGACTTTGCAAGCGTTTTTGGATCAATGGCTTGAGCGGCATCCCGGCGCGGGAGTCGATTATATCCATGGGGACGAAGTGGTGAGCAAACTCGGCTCCCAACGGGGCAATATCGGGTTTTTCCTACCGGCGCTGGAAAAGAACGCTTTGTTTAAAACGGTGCTCCAGGACGGGGCTTTGCCCCGCAAAAGTTTTTCAATGGGAGAAGCGGAGGAGAAACGGTTTTATCTGGAGTGCCGGAGGATCGGTTAAAAAATTGGAGTCATACCTTAACGAGCAATCGTGATCCGATATTCGAAATCTTACTTCAACGGAGGAAGATATGAATTATCTCAGTACCAGGGGAAGCGTCAGGAAAGTTAAATCGGCTGAGGCGATCCGGACCGGAATCGCGCCGGACGGCGGATTATTCACCCCGGAAACGATTCCAAGCCTATCCCCGAATCTAATTCAGGATTTGGTTGGGGTTGATTACCGGGAACTGGCGGTTAAGATTTTAGCGATGTATTTAACCGATTACGCTCAGGACGATCTGCAACGAATGGTCGCCGCGGCGTATGCCCATCCGGACAAATTCGGCGTTCCCGAGGTGACTCCGGTGGTTCGGTTGGCCGAAGGACGGTATTTGTTGGAGCTGTTCCACGGACCGACCTGCGCTTTTAAGGATATCGCCCTGCAACTGTTGCCGTACTTGATGACTAAAGCCGGGGAATTGGCGGGTTACCAAAATGAAATCGTGATCTTGGTCGCCACTTCCGGCGATACCGGTAAAGCGGCTTTAGAAGGATTCCGCGATGTTCCCGGTACCCGGATTATTGTTTTCTTCCCCGAGGAAGGCGTCAGCCAAATTCAAAAACTGCAGATGACCACCCAGGAAGGGAACAATACTTGGGTAGTCGGGGTGAGAGGAAATTTCGACGATACTCAAAACGGGGTGAAGGCGATCTTCACCGACGCCGCGATCATTAAGGATCTGGCCACAAAGAAGCTGGCGTTTTCGTCCGCCAATTCGATTAACTGGGGGAGATTGGTCCCGCAGATAGTCTATTATTTTTACGGATATTTGGAGCTATGCCGCAAGGGAGCGGTTAAGCCGGGCGGCCCGATCAATATCGCGGTTCCCACCGGTAATTTCGGCAATATTTTAGCGGCTTATTTCGCCCGGGAGATGGGGCTGCCGATTGCCCGGTTGATTTGCGCTTCGAATTCGAATAATGTTTTGACCGATTTTATCAACTCCGGATTTTACGACCGGAACCGGTCTTTTTATACCACCATCTCACCGTCGATGGATATTTTAATCTCCAGTAATTTGGAACGATTATTGTTTTATTTGTCCGGCAAAGACCCGGACCGGGGCAACGAGTGGATGCGGGAATTGAAATCCAAGGGGAGTTACCGGGTTGATCAGGGAACCGCTTCCCGGATTCAAGGGTTGTTCTACGGCGGATATGCCGATGAAACCGAGACCAGGAA
>JAAYHS010000204.1 GCA_012735315.1 Bacillota bacterium
AATTAGGATAATAAATAGAGGAATGAAATAAATCTGGAATAAAGCAGAATCTTATTTACAAATATCAAACGGCCGATTTAAAAAGGGTCTGATTTAAAATTGATTATATTTTAGCGAATCCCGCCATTAAAGGCGCGATTTATTTCGGCTGATTTTGACCGGGATTAACCGGAGGTTTTCTAATCGGCGCAACGTCATCATCGGAGCGGAGTATTTCCCGGATAACGTCGGCAATCAGTTTGGGGTCAACCTTTTTTAAGGAGTCGACGATCTGTTCTTGCCGTTTTTCATCCATGAGATCACCTCGTCAATACTTAACTTCCATGTTTTAAGCGATCGTTTTTTGGGCGGGTTATATATTTATATTATCGGGTCTCATTTAAGTAAAGAATAGTGTTTTTTACTAGGATTATCCGTTGCCTGCGTTTTCACGGTTTCGTTTTAGTCATTGAAAGTGAACGAAATTAAGGTTTCGGCCGCGCGGACTTTTATTGCGAATTGCGGAACCCCGATTTACGCCGATATTTTTGTTTATTTGAATAGATTAAATTGAAAGGCGAAAATGATGAACGGTCCTTATTTTTTTGATTTGCCGGGAATAGATCCGGATCAGTTATCCCCGGCGGTTTGGGCTTATGTGGGAGATGCGGTTTATGAATTGTTTATCCGGCATCATGTTGTAACCGGGGGTCCGGATAAAACTAAAAATCTGCATCACAAAGCGGTTTCAAGAGTGCGCGCTTCTTTTCAAGCGGAGATGGTAAATAAAATGCTTCCTTTTTTAAATGACTCGGAATTGGGGATCATAAAACGGGGGCGAAATGTTAAAAGCGGTCACGTTCCGACGGGAAGCGATTCCATTACCTACCGTTACAGCACCGCTTTTGAGGCATTAATCGGGTATTTATACTTGAAGGGACAGCGGGAACGATTAGCGGAAATTTTAGCTAAAACGGTGGAATTGAGCGCGGCCGACGGCTAATTGCTTTTGGTTTGGGTTTATAACCGATTGGCGACCAATTGCCGGGCGTTAGATGATTTTGGAAACGGACGCTGGTTTATTTTTATAAATATCGAACTTTACCGTCTGAGGAGGAAGTATGGCCGAACAAATAGAAGGTCGCAATCCGGTCCTTGAGGCGCTTCGGGCCGGACACCCCATTAACAAGGTTTATGTTTTTCAGAACGGGAAATCGGGGCCGATGCGGACGATCATCGAGTTGGCGCGCAAAAAAGGGATTCCGGTTCATCCGGTCGCTGCTCAGGTGTTGGACCGAATGGCGGCGACTCGAAATCACCAAGGCGTAATCGCGGTGGCGGCTGAATGGAAGTATGCCTCTATCGATCAGATTTTGCATAATTCAACCCTCAATAACGAGCCTCCTTTGATAGTTGTTCTTGACGGCGTAGAGGACCCCCAAAATCTCGGTTCAATTATCCGTAGCGCAGAAGCCGCCGGAGCGCACGGCATAATTATTCCGGAACGACGCGCCGCCGGGCTTACGGCGACCGTCAGTCGCGCTTCCGCGGGAGCGGTTGAATATCTGCCGATAGCCCGGGTCACTAATTTAACCAAAACGATTCGTGAGTTGAAGAAAGCCGGTTTATGGTTTACCGGAATCGAGACCAACGGTGAAATCGAATTGTATCAGGCGGATTTGAGCGGTGCAATCGGTTTGGTCCTCGGCGGCGAAGGGCGGGGAATCTCCCGTTTGGTGGCGGAGGAATGCGATCAAATTGTCAAGCTCCCGTTGTGGGGGCGGGTTAATTCTTTAAACGTCTCGGTGGCGGCGGGAATCGCTTTGTATGAGGTTAGACGGGTAAGAACCAACATCGCGAAGTGAAACTGATTTTCAGTTTAATGTTGAAAATCGTTGCTTAAAATGAAATAATACATTATAAATCTTTTTGGATATGGTCAATTTGGAGATAAGTACCGGTAAACGAGTTTCGATCGGAGGCTTGATTTTAAACGATATAAATGTTACAATTCAAAGAAAGTTGCGGCTTGGACCGGGGAAATATGATGCGGCATAAAATATATTTCGGATGATCAGCCGCCGAGTTATCGATGAAAATGCCGTAGCCGGATGCAAAATAAAGTGATAGACACTTAAAATAGCGGTTAATTTGATAATAACCGCTGATTTTCTTAATTTTCCATTCCCTTGACGTTCAAAATGCCGCATTGTATAATATTACTATCTGGGTTTGATTTTATACCGATATTTAATGCGATCCAGCGATAAAAGGACGATTAGCGCGTTTTTGTCATTAATTGATTCGTGTTTGGTCTTAATTGGAGACTGCTACGCCGGCAATTACAAATAAATAGCGGAGGCGAGTGTAACTTGGGAGCTAAGCCACAAAGAGAAACAACTGAGATTTACGATGAAATGCTTGACGAATCGATCGTTGAAGCTGCCCGAGAGGGGGATGACGCCGCCCAAGAGTATTTGATCAACAAATACAAAAATTTTGTTCGAGCAAAAGCTCGTTCCTACTTTTTAATCGGCGCTGATCGTGAAGATATTATTCAAGAAGGCATGATTGGTCTTTATAAAGCCATCAGGGATTTTAGAAACGACAAACTGGCCTCGTTTCGGGCCTTCGCCGAACTTTGCATCACCCGTCAGATTATCACCGCTATTAAAACCGCGACTCGTCAAAAACATATTCCGTTAAATTCTTACGTATCTTTGAATAAGCCGATTTACGACGAAGAATCGGACCGGACTTTACTGGATGTGCTGTCCGGCACTAAAGTTACCGATCCCGAAGAATTAGTAATCAGCAGGGAAGAGTTTGTTGACATCGAGCATAAGATGGGCGAGTTCTTGAGCGACTTGGAATGGAAGGTATTAATGTCTTATCTCGACGGTCGTTCTTATCAAGAAATCGCAAAAGATTTAAGACGTCATGTTAAATCAATCGACAACGCCTTACAAAGGGTGAAAAGAAAACTGGAGCGTTATTTGGAAAAAAGAGACGAAACCAACTTTTGACCAGGATTTACCGGATTATACGGATTTTGACCAAGGATTTAACGGATTATACGGATTTCTCGGATTGCAAGCCGTTTTTGAAAGGAATATGAAGAGTATTAGCATGGAATGCTATCTTTTACAGCGGATTATCATGTTTTGATTTTTCCAAAAATGCCATAATTAACATTGAAAAAAAGATTGACACTGAACGGTTGGATGTATTATAATCATATTTGCGTCCGAAATATGGAGGGGTTCCCGAGTGGCCAAAGGGGGCAGACTGTAAATCTGTTAGCGATGCTTTCGAAGGTTCAAATCCTTCCCCCTCCACCATTAATAAAAGTTAAAAGTGTAAAGAGTAAAGTTTAAAATTATAAGATTGAAAAGTTTTATACCGCGGGGTGGAGCAGCTGGTAGCTCGTCGGGCTCATAACCCGGAGGTCGAAGGTTCAAATCCTTCCCCCGCAACCAACTTTTACAGTGAAAGTAGACAGTGATCAGTAATCAGTAAATAATATTGATTAGTGACAATTGTTAACTGAACGCGAAAAAAACGCCCACATAGCTCAGTAGGTAGAGCGCATCCATGGTAAGGATGAGGTCATCAGTTCGATTCTGATTGTGGGCTCCATTTGTTAACAAACCCGAAAGGGTTTTTTTATTGTTTAAAATCATTTTCAAGCGATTATCATCATCATATTAATTAAGGAATTCTAATATTCATATTAAACTTTTTTGATCGCTTCTAAAACCCTGTTCAAATAGATTCCGGCTTTTTACGTGAAAGAAGGATTATTGATTTCCATGTAGAATTAAAAGCTTGTTTATGTACAATAATACCTTTGATATTTAAAGGAGGAACGTTGGCATGGCTAAGCAAAAATTTGAACGGACGAAACCGCATGTAAACATAGGGACGATAGGACACGTTGACCATGGCAAGACGACCACGACGGCGGCGATCACCCTGGTGTTATCCAAAGCGGGTCAAGCTA
>JAAYHS010000205.1 GCA_012735315.1 Bacillota bacterium
AAGGATTTTTAAGCATACTATCGAATCCAAGATCTGGGTTATGTTGATTTTATTACAAAACCTGGAGGTGGAATAAGATGAATCAAAAATACTATTTGGCGCCTCATCTGAAGGTCTTAATGATCATGATGACGATTTTTAACGGATTATTGTTGTTGCTCAATTTGCTAATCCTGGTTTTCAGTTTGATTTTCATCCCGACCGCGCTGATAAAAGTGATACTCGTCATATTTTTCCTCATGCAAATCGGGGTTTTAGCGATGCTTATTTGGCGGATCGTTACTCCTTTTCTGGAAGTCGACGATCAAGGCGTCAAATTCAAACTCCCTTTTTACTTTCCCAAAGAAATCATCAACTGGAATCGAATTCTGGCCGTAACCGAAGAACGGCTCTTTATCAAAGGCAAAGTATTAAAAATCCACCTCCGGACCGCGGCGGGTCAGTTCAGAGAATTATACATCAATCTTAACGGCATTGAAAAACCGAATGAAATAACCGCGCTGCTAAAAGAGAAGATAACCCCGGTTTCACCGCGAGAACTTTTAAGCCTTGTAGGCGGTTCCTTTGCGACCCGCTCGGAAGTGAAGTGTGGAAAATATAAACTCAACGATTATGGGATCATTACTCCGGGCTTGGTCATCCCCTGGGAGAAAATTATCGCCGTCAAATACGCCGGAATGGTAATCGCCGGATACGGCAAGATTACCATTTCTTATGAAGATATCAACGGCAGGTTGCAAACCCTTCGGATTCCGCCCCGGATCTCATCCAATTATCAAGCTTTTGCCGCCCGTTTGCTCCAATCCCTTCCCAATGCCGAACTCGACTCGGGCCTGCTCCAATTGTTCCGGTTATCTCCCCGGAAAGCCCGGTTGGAGCAAATATCGGTCTTAATGTTCATATTCAGCTTGGTTTTGGGCTTAATCGTCCTCCCGCCCCTATTGCAATATTCGCTCTCCAAAACGGCGTCCCTTATTTTAACCGCCGGTTTCATGGCCGGTCTGATGTTACTGCTAGTTTATATGTTTTTAATATTAAATAAATTTAGGACTCAAAAGGTTTCCCCCGCGCTAATGATCTTTGTCGGCGGTTTAATGACCACCTGCCTTTTATCAGGACTGTTCGGATTCTTTTATCATTCACCCCTTTCATTAACCTCGATCAAAGGCGATTTTGCCTTGCAGCGGAATGAACCGGACCTGGCCGAAGCATGTTATCTGGAAGTCCTCGCCGCCCATCCCGACAACCATAATCTCTTTTTCCCCATGGCCAAAGTATGTTTGATGAAAGAAGATTACGAACAAGCATTTTATTATCTCTCGGCCCTATATGAAAAACACCCCAAAAAATGGCGGGCGGAAGCCGTCAAGCTGCTTCCCGAAACCTTAATTCTTCAGAATAAATATGAACAAGCGTTGGAATGGTGTGATCGCATTTTAAAGGATTATTCCCATGATCCCCGAGTCAAACAGGTAATCCGAGGAATCCGGCGCAAGATTTTAAATGATGTCTCCCTTTGAAAAGGTTTTCCGTTCTCCAATCGGGAAACAAGGATAATTGCGGATCTTGTAGAATGATTTATTTAAGATTACAGTTTATGAAGGTAAACGAGACTCCTATTAAAAAGGATGATGTAGATGACTTTAAACATAACCAGTCCTTGGATGATAGGCATAATCACCGGTTCGGTAGCCATTTTGACCGGCATCGTTCTTTACGCGTTATCGGCGTACCGTAAAAGGCGGCTAGCAAGGGAGGAACGGGACGCCCTGATCGAGAAAGCCGATGACTTTTTGGAAAACAACATGTACGCCGAAGCGCTAAATATCTATAACAGTCTTTTAGCGCCCGGCGATCCCCAAACCCAAACACTTAAAAACAAACAACCTAAAATCTACGCTCACTTGAAACATAATGCCGGCTTCGCCTATAAAAAACTGGCCGCTATCCAGGACAGGGAAGAAAACCTCACCAAAGCCATAAAATGTTATGAAGAAGCCCTGGAAATCTATAACCCCAAAAAATATCAGGCCGAATACGCCACCGTCCAAAATGATTTGGGGGCGGCCTACGGGACTCTAGCGGAGATTAAAGATAGAGAAGTCAACGTCACCAAAGCGATCCGGGCTTTTGAAGAAGCGCGCCGCTTCTTTAAAATGAAAAAATACCCTTCAATGTACGCAACCATCCATTATAATCTGGGCGTTTCCTATCAAACTCTGGCCAAATTACGGGACATGGATCAAGAAAGTAATTATCTGAAAGCGGTCCAAAATCTAGAAGAAGCCTTAAATGTTTATACGCCCGAAGAACATCCGATGGACTATGCAATGACTCAATATAATTTGCAAAACTGCTTTTTTGCTTTATCCGAACTCAAAAACCAAGAAGAATACCTGAATAAAACCATTAAAGCCGGGGAAGCGACTTTAAGTTTCGTTAATGCCGATAACTACCCTTACAGTTACGCCCTGACCCAAAGCAATTTGGGATCCGCCTACGCTACCTTGGCGATGTTGAATAACCCCGAGGAAAATCTGGGAAAGGCCACATCGGCATTGGAAGAATCGATCTCCATCTTCACAGCTACCCGTTATCCCAACGAATATGCTAAAAATCAGAGCACCCTCTCCAAAGTATACCGGCTCAATTCGGAATTCGAACAAAAGGAAGAAAACCTGAACCGGGCGATCATCGCCGCTAAAGAGGCTCTCCGGGTCTTTACCTTGGAAAAGTTCCCGCTCAGTTACGGCGAGGCTCAATTGAATCAAGCCCTTGCCTATCAATTATTAGCGGAAATCCGCGATCGGGAAAATAATCTGACCAATGCCGTCCGCGCTTTTGAAGAAGCATTGAAGACTTATTCCAGCAAAAAGCATCCCCATGCTTTCGCCCAAATCCATCATAACTTGGGGGTTGTTTACCATACCTTAGCCCAATTATTAAATAATGAAGACTATTATTATAAAGCCATCGCCAGTCTTGAAAACGCCGTGAAATTCTATAACATTGAGCAACATCCACTCATCTTCGGCCGGATTCAACAAACTTTGGGAGACGCCTACCAAGCGGTAGCGGTGTTTAATGATCCTGAGAAGACCCTTCCCGGCGCGATCGAAGCATTTAATGAAGCCTTGAGAATATTCAACATCACGGACCATCCAATTGATTTCGCCCGCCTCCAGCAAAAAATCGGCAATGCTTTCAAAGAGCTGGCGCGGTTCAGCGAACAAGAAGAGAACCTGGCCAAGGCGCAACAAGCTTTTGAAGCGTCCCTGACCGTTTTTAACGCTACGGACCATCCCGCCGATTATGCCTCGATTCAAGCCGATTTGGGCGAAACATACGCATTGCGCGCGGAGATGCTGGATTCCGATGAGAACTTCTCCCGGGCGATTCAGGCTTTTGACGAAGCTCTCAAAATATATTCGATCGCCCAGTATCCGTTGGAATATGCAAAAACTCAATGCAATTATGGAAAAACTCTTCAAGGGCTGGCCAAGATCAAAAATAAGGAAGAAAACCTCACCAAAGCGGTCAAAGCTTATCAAGAAGCCTTAAAAGTCCAGACTTTAGAAAAATATCCTCTCGAGTACGCCTTGATCAATAAAAAACTGGGGGATACCCATTTATCCTTGGCGGAGGGCGGCGATCAGGAAAGAAATTTGGTAAAAGCGGTTGCCGCCTATGAAGAGACTCTGAAAGTGATTAATGAAAACAGCCGTCCCTTGGAATATGCCGCTACCCTGACCAATCTAGGCAACGCCTTATTATCCTTAGCGGAGTATCGCGACCCCGACAACAATCTGATCAAAGCCTTTGACGCCTTTGAAAAATCAATTAAGATATATACTCCCGACAAACATCCGATCGATTATTCTCTGGGATTAAATTACTTAGGGGTCACTTATAAAAATCTGGCGGAACTGCGCAATCGTTCCGGGAATTTAACCAACGCGATTTTGGCGTTTCAAGAAGCATTACGCAACCTCTCGCCTAATCACAATCCCGAAGACTACGCAATGGTTCAAAATAATATCGGGACCGCCTATAGTATGTTGGCCGAGGCGGAACGCGAAAACCGGGGCGATAATTTGATGAAGGCGATGCAGGCCTATGAAGAGGCTTTAGCCATTTATACCAGTCAAGACTATCCGGCATACCATAAAAAAGTAAAAGCCAATCTTGAAAAGGCAAAACAGATGTTTGAAGTATTCTCCCGCTCCTGAAATCATTCTTCCCAGAGGCCTAACCAGAGACAGCTGTTTGACGGATCAATCTTGGTAACCAGAAACTTGCGATCATCATATTTGCTTTTTAATACAAAACCGATATCAAAAGGAAATTCGCCGCCGAAATATTTGGTGGCGACTTTCATTTTAATCCCGTTTGAGTCCCGCTCCACGAATTCCAGGGCATCATTAAGATTGCATAAGGATTTATAGAGCCGCAATCCTTTTTTACGATCGTTAATTTCTTCAAAAGGCGCTAACGCCTCAAAATCAGATTCCGCCATAAACTCCCCCCGGATTTCATTATCCGCTACAATTATATATATTATATCGGTATTATCAAACAAAAAATGAATAAAGTCCTCGAACCGCCGCTCGGCCGCGCGGATCCGGGCAACGGCTTACAATGAACCGGACACCGGGTCATCGCCAAATTTGTTCCATTGATTCATTCCCCAACCATCAAAATTACATATACTGTAATATGAACCAAACCAACCTGAAAAACAGCGAGGTGAAAAAGATGGGTTTCTACGGAAGACCGTTTTTCGGTTTCCCTGGTTTTCCAAGACGGCGTCCATTTTTCGGTTTTCCAATATTTTTTGGAAGGCCTTCCTTGAACCGCCCCCGGAGAAGCGGACCGTTTAAACGAGACGACCGGACTCCGGTTTCAAAAAGGCGGATCATTGGAATCGGACCGTACCTGTTTTTAAAGCCTTCGGAATGACAATCTTTAGATTTTTCTCCCATCATTTTTTTGATAAAATCTTAGCGATAGTTGTCCGAGATTTCGTCATTAAAATAAAGTTCTTCCCAACTTAAAAATGTTATCCAAATTATATTCACAAGTATTTAAGGGGCGAACTCGTTTCGCCCCTTTTAATAATAAATTGATTGCGCCGGAGTGCAACCAAGTATCAGCAAGACTAAAATCAAAAACAAAAAATAAGGGTTGGTGTTTGCAAAATAGCCGGGCGATGCTGAAATCAATAAAATCAGAATTAAAAACAACAAATAGGGGTTAAACGGATGATTGCCTTGATAATTTGATTTATATTCCAGAAAACTAGCTACCTGGCAGGCCTTTAGTTTCGAATCCTTCAGGGGTTGATTCCCTCGGAGCGTTTGGGTTCGAAAACTATTCGGCGGCGGCGTTAGTATTTTTTCAAGGTTAATCACCCCGGCTCCCTGTTCGTATTTTTCCAACGCTAAGGGGCGAGCGTTTTTGGTCAATAATTTTTTGACTTGATCCGGGCGAAGTCGCGGATCTTTCTCCAGAATCAGAGCAATCGCTCCCGAAACTAAAGAGGCGGCCATTGAAGTTCCGGTTAAGGATCGATAACCGCCGCCCGGCCGGATTGAAATGATTTTAGTCCCCGGCGCCAGTAAGTCGGGTTTTACCAATCGATCCCGCGTCGGGCCCCTGCTGGAGGTGGGATGCAAATCGTCGTCATCGCCGGCGGCTGTCCTCCGGTGGTCCAAATTGCCTACGGTAATAATTTTAGGATTGATACCCGGAGTATTAATCGTTCCTTCTTCCGGTCCATCGTTTCCGGCCGCGGCGCACACCAAAATCCCTTCATCCCATGCCGCGGAAGTCGCCCGGCATAACAAGTCGGTCCGGTATGACTCCTGGACTACCGCCCCAAATGAGAGATTGATGACCTTAATGTTATATTTGGTTTTATTTTTAATACACCAGTCTATTCCTTCAATGATCGCCGATAACGATCCGTTCCCGTCTTTATCCAACACTTTGATCACGGCCAAATCGGCTTCCGGAGCCATTCCCCGGTATTTCCCGAATGAACCGGAGCCGTTCCCGGCGATTATCCCGGCCACATGAGTTCCATGACCGTTGTCATCGTACGGCTCGGCCCGATTATTTACAAAATCCGCCCAGGCAATAATCCGATTCGAGGGATAGGTGAGATCTTGATGGGGATAGACCCCCGTGTCAAGGATGGCTATGGTGATTTTTTTCCCGGTAAAAGGCAGCTTTTTCGGAGTAAAACCACAGGCCGCCGGAACCGCCGTATTTAATAACGACTTTACCTGGGCGTCATGCCAAATTCGTTTTACTTGCCTTAATTTGGCCAATTCCGGAATGGAATAATAGGGCAATTCCACTACCAGCGACGGCACCACGCCCAGTTTACAATGGATTTTGCCGTTATTGGCCCGGACCAGGGCGTCGATTTGATCCGTCCCCCGGCCCGATAACTCGACGATAACTTTGCATAATTGATCGGTCTCATAGTCGCCTTGTTGAAGTAAGGGCGAAAGTTTTCTGGCATAGCGATTAACCGCCAAAAGCCTCACCTCCTTTAACGCTTCAATATCGGTTTTTGGGACTAATTCCAAGCAGTCCGCTTAACCGGCGCCCCATACTTCATTATATTGGAATCACTTCTTTCGGTTCTCGGAGAAAAGCATTTCAAAGCGTAGGCTGAGAGACTTTTTCAGGCAACCGCGAACATGAAAAAGCCCGGGGAATCCGGGCTTCAGTAACTATTTCCGTTTAGAAGAATCCTCCGCCGCAGCAGCAACAGATTAACAGAATCAAAAGAATTATCCACAGACAATTACCACCGAAGATTCCGTCGAATTTGGCATCCGCCATTGTTTTTACCTCCTTTGATTTTGGGTTTAAGGTTGTTTCCTGATTCATTGTATGAATTTGTAACGTCGAAAGGAATATGACGAAAGAATTTTAGAATATGCCGAA
>JAAYHS010000206.1 GCA_012735315.1 Bacillota bacterium
AAGTTATGATACAATTAATATCTAAACGATTCTAAAAAGGTGATTTTGATGGATGATAACAAAGTCGCTGTCTTGTTAGAGGAATTAATGGCGCAATTCCGAACTTTCGGAGAAGGGCTGGATATTCTTCAAGGCGAAATAAAAAAAGTCAAAAATGAAGTTACTGACTTCCGAAATGAAACAAAGCAACGTTTTCTTGAAAATGGCCGTGAACACCAACAATTAATGCAAATGATTAAGGAACTCGACACTGAAGTCATTAAGCTGAAGCGGATTAAGTGAAATAACCCAACCTCCACTCTTCAGAACTTCGCTTCCCTTTCCGCTATGAAGGCGGTTCTGCCCGGCGCAACAGCGGCTATGATAATACAACTCCGAAGGAGACAAAAACAATGGCTTTTTCCGAATTAGAAATTAAAAGAATCCAAAAACTCGCCGACTCATTCCTTGAGAAACGGCGTCCTCCGGTTCATCTACGGAAAGAATTGGATCTAGGTTATCGTATCGATGGAAATAGTATTGTTATCTTTGAAATCAGGCCTTTGTGGAATAATCCGGAAAAGATAATCGAAGTACCCGTTGCTAAAACGACATATGTCAAAAAAAATGACGTCTGGTAAATCTACTGGCAAAGAGCCGATCTGAAATGGCATGGCTACGAGCCGGATCCTGAAGTAAAGACGCTTGACGAATTTTTTAGAATTGTTGATGAGGATGAATTTGGTTGTTTTTGGGGATAGTGATAAAACCGATGCTTTTTTAAAGCCTATTGTCTCCTGCGACCGGCTTTAGGTTAATTTATTGCGCTGATGGATTGGGAGTTCATGTTCTTCCGCAGCGCTCCATCCGGGGGATCTTTCCCCCCAGTCGGGGGAGGTTTTCCCCCACATGGGGGATGGTTTCCTCCAAGTGGGGGACGAAATCCCCCATCTCAGGGATCTTTTCCCCCAAATGGGGGATCGTTTCCCCAATCTGGGGGATGGTTCCCCTCAAGTGGGGGATGAAATCCCCCGACTCGAGGATCTTTTCCCCCAAATGGGGGAGCCTTTCCCCCGGATGTGGATGAATCCCATCGTCAAACCTTGATTGAATCAAAAAACATCAGAATAGTATGGAAAGAAATTCTTTATTTCGCCTTATTTTTGGAAATGATGTCAAAGGCCACGGCCATCAGCAGAACAAAACCTTTAATCGTCATCTGCCAGTCGCTCCCGATGCCCATGATCGACATCCCGTTATTGAGAACGCCCATGACCAACGCGCCGATGATCGTTCCGACAACCGTACCGATACCGCCGGAAGCGGATGCCCCTCCGATAAAGCATGCAGCGATCGCATCCAATTCAAAGTTGGTCCCCAAGCCGGGAAACGCCGAATTGGTCCGGGATGCGAAAGCGAGGCCCGCTACAGCGGATAAAATCGCCATGTTAAAATAGACAAAGAATAACACTTTATTGGTATCGATCCCCGAAAGCCGGGCCGCTTTCTCATTGCCGCCCATCGCATAAATGTAACGTCCCGGAACCGTCTTAGTCGTGAAAAAGTGATAACCGAATATTAACACCCCGAGAATTATTAAGATAATGGGAATACCCTTATAAGCGGCCAACCAATAAGCGAATACATTAATGGCTGCTATCACCAATAACAGCTGTACCACAAATAATGGAAGCGGAGGTGTTTCCAGATCGTTTTTTATGCGCGTGGCGCGCTTCTTAATTTGGACCAAAACTAAAATTACGGAAAAAATAATACTTACTACTATCGGAGTTAAATTTAAATCCCAACCGAAACCGGAGAAAAAATCCGGTAGAAATCCGGAACTAATCTGTTGAAAGGACTCGGGGAACGGTGAGAGAGTAAGCCCCTTGAGCATAGTGATTGTTAATCCCCTGAATAAAAGCATACCCGCCAAGGTTGCTATAAATGGCGGTATTCTCACATAAGCAATCCAATAACCCTGCCAAATGCCGATAATGGCTCCTAACAGAAGGCTGATTAGCAATGCCGAGGTTACATCCATCTTAAGATTGATCGTCAGATGGCCCATTATGGCTGCAATGAAAGCGCAGACCGAACCTACGGAAAGATCAATATTGCCTCCGGTCAGAATGCAAAGGGTCATACCGATCGCCAAAATCAGCACATAACTGTTTTGTAAGACCAGATTGGTCACATTCATCGGCACTAGGAGCGTGCCGCCAGTGGCTATCTGAAAGAAAGCCATGATCACGATTAACGCAATCAGCATCGCATATTGACGGATATTGCTTTTTATCGAATAAGAAATCGCTTCCAAATTCCTGGTTTCCACTTTTACTGTTTCCATTAGCTACGCCCTCCGTTACTTTGCATAATACAGCGCATGATACTCTCTTGTGACGCCTCTTTTTTGTCAAGTTCGCCTACGATTCGACCTTCACTCATTACATAGATCCGGTCGCACATCCCCAATATTTCCGGGAGTTCGGAAGAGATAAAAATGACGGCTTTTCCTTCATCGGCAAGCTGATTAATGATCGTATAAATCTCGTATTTCGCGCCGACGTCGATCCCCCGGGTCGGCTCGTCCATGATTAAAACATCCGGTTCGGCAAAGATCCATTTTGACAATACCACTTTTTGTTGATTGCCTCCCGACAGGTTCTGAATCTTATGGAAAATACCGGACGATTTAATATTAAGTTTTTTCCGATAGGTCATGGCCGCCTGGTTCTCTTGATCGTCATTGATGACAAGCCTTTTGCTGATCTTCTTCAAACTCGATAAAGATACATTATGCTTAATATCCTCAATCAGAATCAAGCCCGCGTTTTTACGATCTTCGGTAATATAGGCCAAACCATGGTCGATAGCTTGCCGGACGTTGTGAACAGTAATCTCTTGACCGTCTTTGATGATCCGGCCGCTAATATTCCTGCCGTAAGCCCGGCCGAATACACTCATGGCAAACTCGGTCCGGCCCGAACCCATCAATCCCGAGATTCCGACAATCTCTCCTTGATGAACCTTGATGTTTACATCCTTGATGACTCTCCTGCCGTCAATCAACGGATCGTCAACATTCCAGTTTTCGACTTCAAAATAAACTTTCCCAATATTCGGTTTGCGTTTCGGGAACCGGTCCACCAATTCTCTGCCGACCATCCCTTTAATGATCCGGTCCTCGCTAATTTCATCCTTATTAACCTTTAGCGTTTCAATGGTCGCCCCGTCACGAAGGATCGTTATGGAATCAGCTACTTTAATAACCTCATTTAACTTATGGGAAATCAAGATCGAAGTAATACCGGTTTTCTTCAACTCTACCAATAATTTCAACAAATTGTCCGAATCAGTATCATTCAGCGCAGCCGTAGGCTCATCCAGAATCAACAGCTTAACGTCTTTTGCCAAAGCTTTGGCGATCTCAACCAGTTGTTGTTTGCCAATGCCGATATCTTTGATTAAAACATTGGAATTCTCTTTTAATCCGACTTTTTTAAGCAGTTCCGTCGCATCCCGATGTGTCTTGTCCCAGTTGATGATGCCGGCTTTGGCTCTTTCGTTGCCGATAAAGATATTTTCACCAATTGACAGGTAAGGAACTAACGCCAGTTCTTGGTGGATAATGGCGATCCCCATTTTTTCACTATCTCTGATGTTCCTAAAGATGCAACTTTTGCCCTGAAAAATTATTTCGCCGCTATATTCGCCGTAAGGATAAATACCGCTCAGCACATTCATCAACGTAGACTTGCCCGCTCCGTTTTCTCCAACAAGAGCATGGATCTCTCCGGCCATTACCTTGAAATTAACATTGTCGAGCGCTTTAACACCGCCAAAACTTTTAGTGATATTTTTCATTTCCAGAATAACTTGCATATTATCCCGCCCTCTAATGTATGTTTTACGATTCACCGGTTACGAGAAGATAAGTTAAAAACTTACCTTAACCTATCTTAATGTTGAGGGAGTTTCATGATTACCTTTAGTATAATCTCGAACCCGTATTGGCCAAATCAAAATTATTTAATATAATAAAATTTATAATACTATCAATCTCAAATTTAAAAATTATAAAATCGCCGATACTAATTACAACTTTTACAAGTCGCGGTCCTTATGCTTATCTCAGCGCCGTTTTAACTTGATACGATACGATGACCAAATACTCAAATAACCGATTTTAAGGAAAAACAGCATACCTTTAAAAAATCAAGAATCCGAATATCATCCTATATAGTAGTGCTTTTGGGCGAATCCATTATCATATATGAATTCCGCCCAAAAGCACATTATTCTTTATGATGACAAAAATTATGTTTAAGCAAGTTTTTGCTAACCGATTAATTGACTTGGAGATCCGATTCTTTATAATAACCGCTGTCGATTAAGAGTTCCTTATAGTTGTTCACGTCCGCGTAAACGGGTTCGCACAGGAATGAAGGAACGATTTTAACACCGTTATCATAGGTTTTAGTATCATTGACCGGAGCTTCTTTTCCTTCCATTATCGCTTCCACCATCTCCACGACTTTAGCAGCCAAAGTTCTGGTGTCTTTGAAGATCGACATGGATTGCTGACCCTTGATCATCGCGATTACGTTAGCTTTGTCGCAATCTTGTCCGGTAATAATCGGATACGGTTTAGCGGCTGTTCCATAACCGGCGTTCTTAAGGGAGGTAACGATACCAATAGCCAAGCTGTCGTTGGGTGACAATACGGCATGAAGCTTTCTGCCGCCCGCATAGTAAGCGGTGATCAGGTTATCCATTCTGGCTTGGGCTTTAGCAGAATCCCACCCATGAATAGCGATGGTGGTAAACTCCGTTTGTTTGCTCGGAACGACCAGTTGACCGTTATCGATATATTTTTGAAGAATACTCATAGCGCCTCCATTAAAGAAGAGGGCGTTATTATCATCGGGTGAACCGGCATACAACTCAATGTTATATGGCCCTTTGCCTTCCTTAAGACCGAGTTTTTCCTCAATATATTGGCCTTGAATTACGCCAACCTTGAAATTATCAAAGGTCGCATAATAGTCAACGTTTTCGGTGTTCATAATCAACCGGTCGTAAGCAATTACCTTAATGTTGTTTTCAGCGGCTTTCTTCAAAACATCGGTTAGAGCCGAACCATCGATGGAGGCAATCACCAGTACTTTACATTTCTTGGTGATCATGTTTTCCAACTGTTGAATCTGGGTGTTCACGTCATTGTTCGCGTACTGCAGATCAACCTGGTAGCCTTTTTCTTCAAGCTTAGACTTCATATTATCGCCGTCTTGATTCCAACGTTGCAAAGATTGGGTAGGCATTGCCACGCCGATCAGTTTATCGCTGGAAGACTTTTTACATCCAGCGAAGCTAATTACTAAAACCAACACCAGTAATAGAATAACATGTTTTTTCATCATGTTTCGCTCCTTTCGTTTAACCCGTTTTAGTTTTAATTAAGAACGCCTGATCAACTCTTTAAATTGGATTACCACCTCACTTCCTTATAAAAATAGACTGTAAAACCCGGTTAACCGTAAATGCCGTAATCCGTTTCAGCGTGCCCGGATCGTTACGACATGATGCTCAAGAGATTTTTCCGATTGATTCTTAGTAATCATTTTATCGATTGACTAGTTGCATCATTCCTGGAATTTAACTTAAATCAAGATAATGCGTCATAATCTTAATCCTATGAAACTGCAAAAATTTTAACACAAGGACCGGCTTAAGTATCTGGAATAGATTGCCGGTGTTATAAAATAAATTGTAAATTTTTAATTAACGAAAGGTATCAAAATTGTAACATGGATTTTTTTGCGGTCAAAATTATCCCGGTATAATTAAAAAGGACTGATTTCCCATAGCAAATAGGATTCAGTCCCCAAAATTAAGCATAACTTTTTGATTCCGATTCAAATAGCTCCGGTGATCTTCCAAGAAAATATCAATTTCATCATCGATTAACGTTTCAGAAGTTGTTTTTCTTTCCAAAAGGTGAAACATTCATATAAATGTCATCCCTACGGTGAAACCCGTCTTTGATAACGATCTCCATATTATCCTTATTGATCGGGATCGGGTTGATAATCTCCGATTTAATAAAATGTTTGCCGTTGAAGATCGGAGGTCCGTTTGTTTTGAGATCCTTATTCGCGACTAATGCCATGGCGATATCGGCGGCTTGATAAGCCAATTTGCGAATCGGCTTGTATACCGTCATCAACTGGGTGCCTTCAACAATCCGCTGGCATCCGGAGAGATCCGCGTCATGCCCTACCACCATTACTTTGCCGGCCATCCGCCACTCGGATAAAGCCTCGATCACGGCGCTGGCAAGGCTGTCATTGGCGGCAATAACCGCATCGAATTTTTTACCTTGCAACAGTAAGGTTTGAATATACTGATAAGCCGCTTCAGGTTTCCAATCCTCCGCCCAAGCCTCGAAAATGATTTTTATCTTGCCGTCATTCAGATAGGGCGTGAGCACATTTTTATAGCCCTGGTTAAACATATAACAATTATTATCGGTAGGCGCCCCGTTAATAATCACGTAATTTCCCGTCGGGACTTTATCTACCAGGTATTCGGCCATAAATTCCCCGACTTTGTAGTTATCGAAAGAGATATAAAGGTCAATAGCGGCGTTGCGGATCAAGCGATCATAGGAGATAACTTTGATTCCGGCCTTTTTGGCCATTTGGGCGGCTGAGGCGGCTTCATTAAGGTCGTGGGGAACTATGATTAACAGATCGATTTTCTGACTAATGAGATATTCGACTTGCTGCAATTGTTTCTGTTGATCGTTATTGGCGTTTTGAACCAGGAGTTCGCCGCCGAGTTGCTCGATTCGTTCCTTTAAATAATCCCGGTCCCGGCGCCATCTTTCTTCTTGTAAAGTCGCCATAGCCAAGCCGATTTTAAACGGCTGGTAATTCTGGGTTTTTGGGTCCGCGGTTTTTTGCCCGAAAATACAACCACTGGTTGAAAAGAGATAGAAAATAAAGACGCAAAAAATTAATAAGCGGCTAATCTTCATTTTCATTGTTCCTCCTCTCTTTTTTTACCAGCTCTCCACGGTATTCCGAAGGAGATACTTGATAATACTTCCGAAAAATTCTGCTGAAATAATTCGGATCATTATAGCCCAATGCAAAACAACATTCTTTAACGGATAAACCCTGAGCCAGTAAATCAACGGCTTTCTCCATGCGAACTTTGGTGAGATATTCGGAAAAGCTGACTCCCAGTTCTTCGCGGAACAAGCGACAGAAATAAAAGGGGCTAATCGAGACCGAGCGGGCTATTTCCTCCAGGGATAGATTCTGATGATAATTGCGATCGATTATTTCCTTCGCCTTCAAAATTGAGTCCTTGATATGACCCTCCAGACTATTCCGGACATAATCGGTTAAGTTTAAGATTCGAACTTTTATTACATCGAAAAGATCCTCCAAATCCGTTGAACAATCAAGTATTTTCGACAATTCTTGATAACCGAGGGGAAAATGTTCCGAAAAATCCTTACTTTTAATCGCCTTCTTGCTCACGCGGTAAGCGGATAATATTAATTCCAACAAATAACAAAGAAGACGGTCCCTTTCGAGATTGCTCTTAACGATAAATTTAGAAGATAAATTCTGGCATAAGATCTCGACCCGTTTCAAATGACCGAAACGAACCCCTTCCAAAATCTCTTCCATGTATCCTTCAAATTCCGGTTCCCAATTATACTGGGGGTGAAATTCGATATCGCTGAAGTAACAAAGGTCGCTTTGGGTATAGGAATCCAATGCTTGCAAAGCTTCATGATAAGACTTGCGATATTCCAAAGGATGAGTGTAAATGGAACCGACCCCAACCCGAAATTTAATCGGAAGTTTGTAAGTTTCCAAGCGTTGCATAATCTTAAGGAGATACCCTTCTTGAAGTTCCCGCATTGCTTGTTGATTGGAACCAAGGTAATTAAAAACCGGAATAAAAATAGCGATCGGGTTGGTTCTATTCAGACCCACGAAACAAGGAAATAGATGACGAATTTCTTCCGCTAAAGCGGCGATTCTTGATCTGCTTTGGTATTGAAGTTCAATGTTTCCGTCAATCGAATCGATCTCGGTTAAATAAGAAACGACGACGAAAAATCCGGCTTGAAACTGAACGCCTAACAGCTCTTGATATTCCATACAGCCTGTTTCGTCAACGCCTCTAATCAAAGCGTGAATAAATTCGTTTTCGATTATCGGCAATGATTTTTGATATTTTTCCCGGATTTCCAGTTCCTTTAACCGGGAAAAATGTCTTTTCTCCATATGATGCTGAACTTTACGGATCAGCTCCACAATCCGGGTTTTGGTAATCGGCTTTAATAGGTATTCGAAAACATCGTTTTTGATCGCTTCTTGGGCATAATTAAAATTATCGTAAGCCGACAAGATTACTAAAACCACGTTTTGATCAAGGCGCCTGATTTCATTCAAGGCTTCCAGTCCGTTTATGCCCGGCATTTTAATATCCATCATCACCAAATCCGGGTGAAAGGTTTGGACTTTATCAATAGCTTCCCTTCCGGTCCGGGCGGTTTCAAGCAAAATGTCGGGTTCCCGATCAAGAATCCGATGAATGGAGTCCAGCATCACTTGTTCATCATCAACTACCAGTATTTTCATCTTCACCCTCCTTTCCTGAAACTTTCAAAAGGGGCAACCGCAGTTCAACCAGGACTCCTCCTTCCGGAACCATGCTGATCTGAAGTAAATCTTCGGCTTGGAAGAAAAGTCGCAGTCTTTCGCGGACGTTATGAAGACCCAAGCCGGTTGTGTGGCCGGCGCTACGTTTAATGTCGCGTAAGGATTGTAAAGTTTCCCAATCCATTCCTTTACCGTTATCCTGGATTTGAATGATAACCAGGTTGTCCCGAGAAAAAGCCCGCACCGTGATCATGCCGCCGCTTTCCATATCTTCCACGCCGTGGATTAAAGCATTTTCGACGATTGGCTGCAAGGTAAGAAGCGGAAGCTGAAAATCAGCGATCGCCGGATCAAGCTCAACGTTGAATTTAATACGATCCTTTCCGTAACGGGCGCTAAGGATAAAAAAATAAGTGTTTAAATGGTCGAACTCTTCCGCCAAGGTTACCGGAGTATCCAGCCGTCTCAGATTGTACCGTAATAAACTGGCGGCTTTGTCAATATAATCGGCGGTTTGATCGGCATCTTCGATAATTGCCAACTGAACTCCGGCATTGAGCATGTTAAAGAGAAAATGAGGGTTTATCTGTGATTGCAAGGCGTGCAACTCGGCTTCTCGCAAAATGTTCTTCATGGTTAAATTTTGTAACTCTTGGTCTTGGAGCCGCTGCGCCAAATCGGATTGCTCCTTGATTTTTAAAATCAGTTTGGCGATATCCGCCGCCATTTCATTAAAGGCCTTGGTAACCACTCCGACTTCATCATTGGTGGTTACCTTTAACGGCGCCATATCGAATTTACCTTTAGAGATGTTCCCGGCGGCTTCAACCAGATTCATTAAAGGATTGGTCAACCGGAAACTAGTCCAAACCGTAACCAGGACGCTAAAGATTAAAGCCCCGATTATCAATATTAATCCTAAACGTTGAATAAAAACCAAACGTTGGGAGATTATCAAATATTGTCTGCTGTTCTCCTCCAACTGGCTGGTAATTAAACGGTCAATCGCCCAGTTGATATTGGTCCCGTAGCGAACCGTCTCAAAAAATGCTTGAGAATAAGCTGAACTATCCCGGGCGCGCTTTGCTTGGACCGCAGCATCCGCCTGTTGTAGAAAAGAACGGGTCATGTTCCGGATATTCTCTAAGAGCAGGTAGTTTTCCATGGTAGGCTGAATTACGGCCAGATTTGGGTACATCGCGTCCACTTCCTGGCTCTCACGGAAATACTCCTGGAGCATAATAAAGTTACGCGAGATCAAATACTGTTCCAAGAATGTGATCGTATTGTTGATATTGACGCTGAATTCTTTTAAGGTGATGTTGTTGGTGAGCAGAGTATTGACCCGATTCAAAAGATACCGCTCGCTATAATAGGAAAAAAAGCCGACTAGGGTAAAAATTGCGATCATCGTTAAAAAAGAAACCAGCAATTTGCTACGGATGGTCATCGGAATCAGGCGCCGGATTGTCCTCATTTGAAACCTCTCGCAGACTTAATGAAAAAATTATGATAAATCTCTTCTACGTTACCTGCTTCAACATAAATCAGCGGTAAAGTAACCTTTGTCTGAGATTGGCTTTTTTTTAGCCGGAGCAGAGCTGATACCCCCTCGAACCCAAGCTCATAAGGGTCATTGGCCCACACGCCCTTGATTACGCCTAGTTTAATGTAATTCATGATTTCTTTCGTCAAACCACTGCCGATGATGGTTATTTGCGACACTTTGTTTAAATCGACCACAACTTTCGCCACACCAAGCGTATCATTAGGATCGGTGCAGATAATCGCCTTAATTTCCGGGTGGTTTTTCAGAATCATTTGAGTTTGTCCTTCGGCGCTAATACTCTCGCCTTGCGAATTAACGACAAGTTCCAGGCTGAGGTTGGGATAATTTTGAAGGGCCGCTCGAAAACCTTTGAGGTAATCATTATAACTAACGGCTGAAAAATTGGAATTAATCAAAACCGCCGCCTTTACTCCGGCGCCGACAGCCTTATGTAAAGCCTCTCCGCTTTTATACCCCAAAACATGCATTGAAATGCCGACCTCCGAAATCCGGTTATTGCTTGGAAGGCTGCCGGAAAAAGCAACTACCGGTATTCCTTTAGCGACCGCTTCGTTAATCCGGTTTCGAAATTCCGGTTTATCCGGAACTGAAACTAACAGACCGTCAACGCTGGATAAAACAGCCATTTCCAAAAAGCGTTCCAATTCTTTCAGGTTTAAAAAACGTGAACTGTAATACTCCAGGGCTACGTTTTCCCGCCTGGCAAGATCGGATGCGCCCGAATATACTTGTTTCCAATAGGTTTCTTCGGTATTATGAACAATCATGGCAAAATGGTAGCTGTAATTCCGTAAGTTATGCGGATGGGAGGTGGTAATCGATTCATTCCATAATAAGTTGGGGATTTTAATTATAAAAATAATTAGTCCGATCATAATCAGGACAAATAGAACAATAGGAATGGGTATTATCCGATCGTTTTTCATAATAGCTCCCCGGCTACCGATACAGTTTTTTGGTTGATTCTTACAAAAATATACCATATTTCTTTTTTAATTGCAAAATTAGCAGAATAATTGGGATATTCGATTCCCGCGGGCGGACTTACTTCCAAATGTTTCCGAAACTATTAAAGAAGGGGAGAAAGGATAGAAGCGTCCGGGCTGATTTGGACCCTAATATGTGCGCTTATTCTGTGGTTTACATTTCAATCGATTTGTTAAACATTATTACTGAAAAAGGTGGTTTCCTTAACGGATTAAATCACTTTTACCCAACCCCGACTCACCCGGCCTTTATAATGCTCCCATAGGATGAGACACAAAAAAGAAAAATTAAGTTATAATGAGGACATGAAAAAGAGAAACCAATACACACCAGAATTCAAAACCAAAGTTGTCTTAGAAGTCCTTCGAGAAGAAGGCACCATCAATGAAATTGC
>JAAYHS010000207.1 GCA_012735315.1 Bacillota bacterium
CAAAAGGTTTTTGGAGCATTTTTAGACCGGCGATCCACATTTTGGCCGGAGAAAAGGTATGCATCCAAGTGATGAGACCGATACAATTGGGGGAACTGTAGGCGTCTTTACACAAGTTCAAAATGGTCTCCGGTGAGGTGAGCACCGGCTTGTAAACTACTTTAACCGGAATTTTACTGTTTTCCGATAGACTCTTAGCAATAATTTGCGAGTGTTCGGCAACTTGGTTTAAAGTCTCTTCCCCATAAAGATGTTGGCTTCCGGTAACAAACCAAACTTCTTTTTGGCTAAAATCAATCATTATTACAGAGCCTCCTTAAAATAAAATGATTAACGGACCAAGGAACCTAAGAAGAAAGGCGGGGTTTGGTCATTTAGTTATGTTCGAAATTGGCAGGCAATAATCCTTCCTTTTTTTCTTTTAGTTGAAAAATAAATAAAAGAGATACTAGATAATAGATTACGGTATTCAATAACACTTTCGAACGGCAGACCAGGTATACCACCACAATCTTCTATAAAACTTCACCAGAGTAAAACTATGAATTTATATAAGTGACAATTTGCTCTATGTTACTTCTTTCGGTAAAGTCTACTGGTTTATTGTATGCTTCAAGCATACCAATTTCATCTGAGTTTAATTTCTTTTTTATGCTCTTTTTAAGGATTATCTTCCATTTGAATAATGTCATAAGCACTTTATCAAAGGGCGGTAATTTATTATAGTTAAAACCTCCTCGTACATAAAAAACCTTGATATGCTTCTGTTGATCTGAAGTAAAGTTATGTGTCATGACTTCGTTTAAAACATCTTCGTTCGGTGGCGAAGCACCACAAGCATAAACAATTACCCTTTTGTCCATTAGTTTATCAATGTTTTTTTTAAGAAACTTAACGCCAATAATGCCAGTTGCAGACAGACTACCACCATAAATTATGGTATCATACTTTGTTAAAGTACTGGAATTTACCTTAGAAACTTCGAAAAGATCAGCCGATAAATCTTCAGCAATCCATTCTGCATATTTTTGGGTAAAGCCTGTTTTGGATTTATAAATCACAACAGTTTTCATTATTTTTGACCCCTTTCCATAATTTGTTGTGGTTTCACATTTCTCCAACATTATGTACCAGGCCTTCTAATAAAATTACCCGAAAGAATAGACCGGTATTACTATTTCCTATGACAAGAAAAGCACTAATATTCCCTTTCTTGTTTCATCAACAAATCTACATTTCTCTTTTGAACATCTGTTAACTGGATATCCTCATTATTTTCTGGGAAATACCATATGTGTTTTGAAAAATAATCATAAAGTTCCTTGTCTTTAAATTTATAACCATGCCATGCATATATAGCATTACGGAAAATTCTTAATTCTTTTTTTGTTAAATTTGCTATATCTGATTCTCTTAATTCTTCATAAAGTAATCTATACATACTAATGTTTTTTCCTTCGATTAAATCATAATCAATTAAATAATACCCTAGGTGGAGGATTGATACCCAAAGGTCCTCTTCCGGTACATAGTCTGTCTCCGTTAAGAAAAAACCACCTCGTTTGACAAATAAACCTCTGTATAAACCTTCTTTCATCTCTTTGTACTGTCCGTATGTTCTTAAACCCATCTTTGGGGAATTAACAATACTGTTTTCTGGAAGCTTTATCACTAATGAAAAATATTTGATCGGCCCATTCCATGCCTTAGCAGTAGTAAGAGTATAATAGAACCCAAAAAATGTCCCTATTTCACCCAAATATGAATATGTATGATTAACCCTCGTAAATCCAGGTTGAAAAGTAATCGTAGATATAAAATATTCTGTTATTCCTCAATAAAAATCTTCTTCTATTTTCCATTTTTCTTCCTTCAGGTTAAAAGGAATGCTTAATCCATTAACTTTTGTAGTAAAGTCCACTATTTTATAATTAAAGTCTTCAAATGGCTCCGATTTATTAACAAAGGCAACTTGCTCGGTTATTACTTGATCTGTAGGGTTAAAAAAAATAAAGTCAACTTCAACATCCCATAAATACGTTGTCTCATTATAACTAATAGATAAATTCTCACGTTCTATCTTTATCAATGTTTCACCAACGGGATGTATTGTATCTCCCTTGCTAATAACAATTGAGTCATTTGCAAGGCTACTTACAGCAAAAACCAATATAAAACAGATTATCACTAGAAATTTTTTAATCATTTCCTCCACCTCATATCAAAGCCAATTTCATATAACGTTATACATTGCCGACGTCGATGAGCTTACA
>JAAYHS010000208.1 GCA_012735315.1 Bacillota bacterium
GCTTTTGAATATCCTTAAAATAATTTTTGAAAAACCATTCTGTCGCTTTGCCGTAATTTTCCATATTATCGAATTCCCAATAAGAAAATAAAACAATTCGGGCAAAACAAAGCCGGGAAAGTGTACTCGCGCGCGCAACCTTCCCGGTCATAGAACAAAAACTGCACCACCTCCTGTTCGCGAAGGGTAAGGGGAGACAGTGCTTCTATTTTGGACAAAAGAGCCGTTTGCTGGTTTTCACCCAGTGTGTCATAGACCCCAAGATAAGCGTGGCTCTTAAGCAGCAGCGTAAGGTGGTGGTTAAGCAAGGGTAAGATCACCAAGCAAAGCCGTGTTAGGTGACGGGAGAAAGCTCACAAAGCTAATACCCACATCTACTTACTTGCTACAATGATCAGACCTGCTCTTTGATTACTACCGATCGAATATGGACAGATTTCTTTATCAAAGCGATCACACAATTCGATGAACTCATGATAAAGCTTTGGTTTCTCAAGGAGTTGATCAAGGAATTCCTTCCCACAATGATTGGTAAGGGAGCCTATTGAGGTTAATCTTTCAATTTTCATACCGCTTTTTTCAAATATCAACTTGATCTCCTGAGGCAAAAAAGCCTTTATCGGGCCAAGATAATCATTGGTACATCCTTTAACCAATTGTTTATTCTCTCCGTATTGCTGAGTATGCCAAAAACCTGTATCAAACATTTCATAAATTGCCGGAATAAATCGTTCATCACTAAAGCGAATTCCCGATTTAAGGATTGAGACTATCATATTCGCTCTATTCGAAACAGTCATAATTACTTTCTTTTTTGCTACGCGAATTGTTTCTTTTATTGCTTTTTCCGCATCAATCCCGCAGAATGATACAGGTCCATCCATATTGAGTACCAGGTCAAAGGAATCATCATTAAACCTTGATAAATCGGCGGAAATCCCTTGTTCAAAAGTGATATTCTTTATCATCTTTTCTTCTGACTTCTTTTTTGCGATCGCAATCATCTCTTCCGAGAGATCAAAATGTACCACCTTAAATCCTCTTTCCGCCAATGGAATAGAAAATACACCGGTTCCTCCGCCGACATCTAAAATTGTATTAATATCGGCTGAAAGCTGTTTGTTTATTTCCTTCCATCTCAACTCGCGATTAATTTTTTCATCAAACATATCAATCTCTTCTTTTTTAGCTTTTGCATTCCACCATATTCTTTCAAACTCATAATCGGTTTTTACCATGCGTTTCAACTCCTTAAATCCCCTTCTAACGTTTGGCGTTGCCGTCGCCGATGAACAATCCAAGACAAATCTTATTTTTCCAGAAACTTTTTTATCGCTTTTTTTACCTTTTCGTTCCCCCGTTCGTATTCGGTTCTCAAATAACTTTCCACACGCTCGTCCCTTTGCTCACGGGCGACCTTTCCCAGCACTTCAATGATATCCATTAATAATAAACTCTTCTGAGAATCTTTTCTTCTATTCAAGTCTATTTTCAAAAGCATATCGACAATTTCATGGTTATATTTGGCCGAGTGTTCACAAATTGCACTCAATCCCTGGATGCATTGCCGGGCAGTAATAAACTTTTCATCATCACAATGTTTTAAGTAATCATTACAAATTGCTCCGAATATAATGCCCCCCATTGTCAAGACACGAAAAAATTCTAGTAAGTTATCCTCCTTTTCGTGTTTATATGTTCAGGCAACTTTATGAGCCTGCATACCGTTGTAGAC
>JAAYHS010000029.1 GCA_012735315.1 Bacillota bacterium
AACGTGCAACAATGGACCTATAACGGCGGCACCCATCAACACTGGCGAATCGTTGATGTGGGCAGCGGTTTCTACCGGATTGAAAACCGAAACAGCGGTAAAGTCTTGGATGTTTGGGAGATCAGCACCGCCGACGGCGCGAATGTCGTGCAATGGCCTTATTGGGGCGGTGAAGGACAGCAATGGCGGCTTAATGATGTTGGAGATGGTTATTACAGCATCGAAGCCAGACACAGCGGCAAAGTCCTGGATGTCTGGAATATCAGCACCGCCGACGGCGCGAATGTCGTGCAATGGCCTTATTGGGGCGGACACGGGCAGCAATGGCGGTTTGTAGCCGTAAGTTCGGCGGCGACTCCGACACCTACTCCGACGCCGAAACCCACCCCGACTCCGACCCCGGGCGGTGTTAATTTCAGCGGTTATTATCAAGTGCGGAACGTCGGGCAGTCATCCATGTATCTCGACGGCATGGGCCGTACCGATAACGGCGCTAATTTGAGCATGTGGGCCAACACTAACCATTATAATTCTCATTGGGAGTTTATTCGGGTCAGCGGTAATTATTATCAATTAAAGAATCGGAGCACCGGTTTGTTTATCGACGGTATGGGGAGAACGTCCAGCGGCTCCGTTTGCGGCCAATGGGCGGACACCAACCACTATAATTCTCATTGGGAGATCATTCCCGACGGCAGTTATTACAGATTGAGGAACCGTTCCACCGGCTTATATTTGGACAGCAACGGGCAAAACTCCAACGGAGCCGATGTGGTCCAACGCAGCGGAAGAAGCAGTACCGATCAACGGTGGACCATAATCAGCATGGGAGGAGCAGCGACTCCGACACCGGGTCCGACACCGACCAAGCCGCAGTCGACTCCTACTCCGCCTCCGTCTTCAACACCGGCAGCGACCGGGAAACGTCAGATGGAGAACCTGGACCGGGGCGTAGTCGCCGTGAAAGTGAGCAACGGCGTCTTTGTCAGTTGGCGGATGCTGGGGCATGAACCGTCGAATGTCGCTTATAATTTGTACCGCGGTTCCACTAAGGTTAATTCCTCGCCGATCACCGGGGCCACCAATTATGTGGATACGGCCGGGACCACCAGTTCAACCTATTCGGTGCGGGCGATCATTAACGGAGTCGAATATGCAGCCTCACCGGCGGTAAGCGTTTGGGGATCCAATTACCTGCAAATTCCGTTGCAAGTTCCCGCGGGCGGGACCACTCCCGACGGAGTTAAATATACCTACAGCGCTAATGATTGCAGCGTCGGAGACTTGGATGGCGACGGCAAGTATGAGATCGTGGTCAAATGGGACCCGTCCAACTCCAAGGACAACTCCCAATCGGGGTATACCGGAAACGTTTACCTTGATGCTTACACCTTAAGCGGCGCCCGCCTCTGGCGGATCGACTTGGGTCGAAACATTCGCGCCGGCGCCCATTATACTCAATTTTTAGTCTATGATTTGGATGGGGACGGCGACGCCGAAGTCGTTTGTAAAACCGCGGACGGAACAATCGACGGAACCGGCAAGGTTATCGGCAATGCCAACGCGGATTATCGTAATTCATCGGGTTATATTCTTGATGGACCGGAATACTTAACGATCTTCTCGGGAGCCACGGGAAGAGCTATGGAAACTGTGAGTTATCAGCCGGCCAGAGGCAAAGTCTCCGACTGGGGAGACTCCTACGGCAATAGGGTGGATCGTTTCCTGGCTTGTATCGCTTATCTCGACGGACAGCGTCCGAGCATCGTAATGTGCCGCGGCTATTATACCAGGTCGGTATTGGTGGCTTGGGATTACCGGAACGGCAACCTTACCAGACGCTGGACCTTTGACACCAATAACGGTTATTCCTCTTACGCCGGACAAGGCTGTCACAGTCTTAGCGTCGCCGACGTGGACAATGACGGCCGGGATGAGATTATCTACGGAGCCTGCGTCATCGATGATAACGGGAAGGGATTATACAATACCGGTTTGAAACATGGCGACGCCTTGCATGTGGGCGACTTTGATCCGGATCGGCCCGGTTTGGAAGTTTGGCAGTGCCACGAAAATTCGCCTTACGGAGCTACCTTCCGCGACGCCCGGACCGGATCGATCATTTTCCGTTTTACGGCTTCCAGCGACACCGGCAGGGCTTGCGTCGGGGATATCACCGCCAATAACCGGGGCTGTGAAGTTTGGGCTTCCAACGGGGTTCCTTTGGCTACCTGCAAGGGGCAGAGTCTCGGCAGTCACAGTTTGCCGATTAACTTCATGATCTGGTGGGACGGCGACCTCCTGCGCGAATTGCTGGACGGCACCACCATCAGCAAGTATGGCGGCGGCACGCTGCTTTCGGCCGGCGGTTGTTCGGCCAATAACGGCACCAAAGCCAATCCGTGTTTAACTGCGGATATCTTGGGCGATTGGCGCGAAGAAGTGATTTGGCGGACTTCCGACAGCAAATACTTACGGATTTATACCACAACCGCCGTTACCAACCACCGGATTTACACCCTGATGCACGACCCGGTTTACCGGTTGAGCATCGCCTGGCAAAACGTGGCTTACAATCAACCGCCGCATACCGGTTTTTATCTGGGTGAAGGCATGTCAACCCCGCCGCGTCCGGACATTTATTTAACGCCGTAGGTAATGAATAATCATTTATCTAGTAAGGCATTTTTACGATAAACTAAAACCGATGATTTGACAGCAATTCTTTAACGGCGCTATATTTGTAAAACGCGACAACCCCCGGCGGCCTTCAAATTCAAAGGCAATACCGGGGGTTGTTAAATTATCCTGTTCCAAACGCCGCGGGTAAACTCTTTTAAAAAATTCTCCCGTTCCAAGCGGGCGTTTATTTTACTCTCCAATTTTTTGATGAATCTTTCCTTCGGCCAGGGCAACTTTTCGTGATAATATTGCAAGCCTATCTGCCAAAAATCATGAGGCCAAATGAACAAAATTCGCATTACTTCAATCTCCGCCTCGGTGAGCGGCAATACCTGTTGGTATTCTTTGAGGATAAAGCGGCAGACTGCCGGATCCCAGCGCGAGTGTTTCAGATTCCTGACGATCAAATTGATTAAATCATGAATTCTCAAATCCAACAGCGAATAATCGAAATCAACCAGAATCAACCGGTTGTCGAAAGTCCGGAGCAGGTTTCTTCCCGAATAATCGTGATGGCAAAAACTCCTCGCGGCCGCGGCGGCGGTCGCCACTTCATAATAAGGAGAATTTAGCAGCGCTTGATAAGCGGCTTCCGCCTGACGGCGGTAAAAGTCATGATGTGACAAGTAAAGCCGGCTAAAGGCCGAGCCACCGGCTTCAGCAAGGGCTTTCGCCCGGAAATCGTCTAATTGCCGGAGACGCAAGGCCATCTTTGCCGGCCAATCCAACCAAGCCGTCCGGGAAGGGATTATCGTTTTTGGTGAAAAGCCCTCGCTATAATGGTGGAATTCGGCCAGGAAACGGGCGGCTTGTTTTAGATCCATAAAAATCCCGAAATCCACCTCCCGGCTGAAAACCCAATCGGTTAAAATATAGAGTTCGTCTTGGTAGGCGGCGAAGGGAAACCCTTGCCTGCTCACGGCCAGCCGGAGAATACCCGGGAATGAACGGGCGTGAAGATATTCCAACGCTTCAAAGATGAACTGCAACTCAATCGGGGATAATTTCGACTTTTTCACATATTGATAACCGGTGTTGGTTTCAACCCGCCAAATCTTCCGGATTGGTTGAATACTTCTAAGTTCCAAGCCAAAAAGACTTAAAACCGCTCTAATTTTATCCCGGACCGGAACCGGCGTCTCGGACATCCCTTTTCAACCCCTAATCGGCCTGATAACTGTCGAATAAAAGCGGAAATTGGTAAACCGCCGTTTTATTTTGGAGATATTTTTGGAGCTTCCGGAGCAGACGGTCGGGGGTGTATTGGGCATGGCGATGAAAGTAACGGGTTGAAATCCGCCAAAATTTTTGAGGGAAATAAAAAACCGCTTTGATCACGCCCAGTTCGTCAAAGGAGATCGGGTTGACTTCCCGGTAAGCATCAATGATTAGGCGCGCCACCGGATATGACCATTGATATTTTTTCATAACCCGGCGGATGAATTTGACCAGGTCCATAATGGGCAAATCAATCCGGCAACTGTCGAAATCAATCATTAAGATCCGCGAATCCGGAGTAAGGATAAAGTTGCGGGCGGCCGGATCGCCGTAACAGAAAGGGCGTTCGATTACGGCTTTGGATACCAGGAGGGGGTAGTTGCTGTTTTGCAATCTGATAATTGCTTGGGCGGCCATATTGATAAAATAAGCGCAGTTTTCCAGATAAATCCTGGCAAAGGCGTCATCGGGCGATTTCAGAGCGGCTTGTTGGAAAGTTAGTAAATCCCGGTAACGTTCTTGGAAATGAACCAGGCATTTTCCCAGTTGTTTCCGGGTGTGGGAATGGGGCGGCGGAACGAACCCGAACGAACAGCGGTGAAGTTCGGCCAAAACGCGGCTGGCTTCGCGAAGTTCCCATTGATTGGCGAAGTTACATTGGCGGCCTTCGATCCAGTCGAAAAGCGTGTAGGCGTATTGACCGTCGCTAATATAGGTCTCGCCATTCAAAGTAGGGATTAGCGGATTCATTTTGGTGAAGCCTTGTTTGATTAAATGTTGAATCGCCTGATGGACAAAGATTAAACGGCGCGGTTTTAACGGGGAGACTTTCAAGTTTTTTACGCCTTGATCGGTATCCACTTTGAAGACATCCTTAATCTTCTCCCAGCTATTCGCCTCGATAGCCCAATTGGCGAGGATCTTTTTTACATCCGGTTGGTACCCCTTGAGCATCATTTTCCTCCTAAAGTAGTAGTGGTGGGAAATTAGTTTTTAACTCTGCGTCTCTGCGTCTCTGTGGCTAAATCATTATTGGCCACAGAGACACGGAGACACGGAGAAATTCTTTTCCAGAAAACTTACGGCTTTCTGAAATCCGGCAGCCGCGGTAAGATTGATCTCAGAAAAATAAAGCGCCGCCGCTCGGCGTCGATGTTTTTCCAAAGCTTAACCGCGAACCGCCGCTCGCTCCATTTCAGCTTTTCCTCAAAACGCTGACTGCAAATTCTCCAAAACTGGCTGGGGAAACAAAGGAGATAAGGTAAAACCGCGCTTTCCCATTCCGATATGTTTCTGACTTGGCGGTAGGCCTCCACTACCAATTCGAATAGCGAGCGTTCCCAGTCATTGGCTTGCAGAACCCGCGCGGCCAGTTTAGCCAATTCCGCCACCAACAGATCGGGACCGGACAACTCGAAGTCAATCAAAAAATACTGTCCGTTCTCAATTATGATATTACGGGGAGCGGGATCATTGTGACAAAATCCGATCAAACCGTTGGGGTTCGAACCAGGATCGGCATGGGAAAGGCCGGCCAGGGAATAATGGGCTTGATTCAGAAAATACTCATTCCAGCGGAGCAGCGCCCGGTCGATCCGGTTTAGACAGCGATTATTTTTTAACCGGGATGGTAAATTTTCCAAAAAAATGGCCCATTGGTGTAAGACCGTGATCAAGCCGGGGCTTTTCAAATCCTCGGGCGTGATCATCGATAAGGAGAAGCGGTGCAAATCAGCGAACAGGCGAGCGATTCGGGCAACGGAATCCCGGTCGGTAAAAGCGGGGTGCTCGCCATGACGCCACTTAAACAATTGATAATATTGATCCTTATATTCGAAATAAGGTAAATTGCAGCGGGAGATTTCCGGGAGGATCAATGATTTAAACCCGGCCTGCTCGATCCGGGATAAAATCCGGTAGTTGCGGAGTAATTTTTCGGCGGGGCCGCCTGCTTTCTTAAGCGCATAATCACCCTTTTCCGAACTCACCCGCCAGATCGGCCCGAACGGTTTGAACCCGCGCGCCCGGATACCATAAGCTTGATTTAGTTTAAGTAGCAAATCGGTTATCATGATTCACCGGTTCAACTCTGTGTCTCTGCGTCTCCGTGGCTAAAATCGTTATTGGCCACAGAGACACGGAGGCACAGAGAAATCATTTTTTAGCAGTTCTGCGGGGAACCCGCGGCGAACAGAATCTGTCCGGAAAGGATGCTCTTTAAAGAAATGCGGTTCCCATCCCCGGGCTAAATGAATACCATATAGCCGGAGGTGTTTTTGGATGTCGAACCCATTTAAGCATATTAAAGCGATCGAACAAAAAATACTGTTATGCGTCATCGCTTTGGAACTTCTTAAAACCCTCGTTTTCCCGAACCCAATCGATGTTTTAATCTTAATCGGGTTGATCATCATCTTCTTTTGCTGGTATGGTCATGGGTGGTATTGAGGCGGTTGAAAAAAGGCATCCGGAATTCCTCTACGGATTGGAAAACGGTCGGCGCAAGTCGAAAGGAGCCAAGGTTTGTTATCTTGAAGGAACGGACGGTATAAAAGTCGTTAAACAATTGAATATCGGCGCCAAACAAGCCAAATTCATCGGAGAATTGCTTACTTATTTAAACGGTTCCGGTTTGACCCCGGAATTGCTTCGTCCCGAGTCGGGGGCGGCCTATTTTTGGTTTAAAGGCGGTCGTTATTTTGTAACCCGCTATTTGCCGGGACGGCCGGCAGAATATTATCAACTCCAAGATTTACAGGCGGCAATCCGGTCAATGGCGCGCTTGCACCGGCTTTCCGAAGATTTTTTGGCGGCGTATCCGCGCTGGCGTCTTTCGCTAAAATTCGAACCGGTTCAGGTTTGGCAAAGTCGCCTTCGTGAACTGGAAATCTGCCGGGAGCGGGCGATTCGGTTTCGTCAAAACAGCTGGTGTCGGCAGTATTTGCGGTTTTGGTATTTTTTTTGGTTGCAAGCCCTAAAAGCCGTTGAGGAACTGCGGTCCTTACCCGCGCGAAGACCGGCGGTGATCTGTTACCACGACTGGGCTTTTCATAATCTGATTATCAATAACGGCGACGCGGCTTTAATCGATTTTGATTACGCGCTGGTCGACGATGCGGTCCACGATCGCGCCAATTTAATCGGCCGTTATTTGCGGCTGCATCAATGGTCAAACGAGGCTTTGCTTAAAGCGCTCTGGAATTTTGATCGGATTTATCCGTGGCGTGCGGGAGATCTGCGGCGCTTAAGGATCTACTTAACTTTTCCTTATGAATACTGGATCTTGGGACGGCAGTTTTTTTTGGAACGGCAACCTTGGTCCGAGAAATATTTCCAGGATCAATGGAAGCGTAAAATAGCCGATATCGAAGGACGAAATCAAACACTGGAATTAATCGAATCTCTTGAATGAGGACCTGGATGTTGAATCTGAGAACCGGAATTAACTTCAAAAAATCTTATCAAAACGGGCGCTGGATTACGGCGGATCTACATATTCACAGTATTTATTCGGATGGCGGTTTCACTCCGGGTCAAATTTTGAAATATGCGGCGCATCATTTTTTAGACGTGGTGGCGATTGCGGATCACTCCGCGACCGAAGGGGGCTTGGAAGCCAAATCCCTGGGGAAAGGAAAACCGGAATTGCCGCTCGCCATCATGGCTCAGGAAGTTTCGGCCGGCGACCGCTTTCACTTTCTGTTGCTTAATTGCGGCGAACCCCAATCCGACTTCAACCGTGATAACCTCGGGGACCGTTTGGCAGAGCACCGTCGACAGGGCGGAGTTACAGTGTTGGCGCATCCCTGGACTATGCCTAAAGCCAAATGGGCGCGGAGTTGCCTTCGGGATTTAATCGCCGCCGATCTGATCGACGGGTTCGAGCTGTTTAATTCGGCGTCGCTGAATATTCCGGATATCTCCGAAGTTTGGCGGAGATTATGGGAAGAATGGATCGCGCCTTATAAGTTGGGGGTGTTTGGGGGTTCGGACTTTCATCATTTGCGCAAAGGCCGGTATATTGGGACCGGGCGTACCTACCTTAAGGTTTTCGCCCCCGGCGAAGCGGGGATTATCGACGCGTTACGGGCCAGACGCTGCGTGGCGGGGTTGTTCGGTCATCAACGGCCCGCCGAACTCCAAAGCGATGCCGGTTTAATATGGGGCCGGGAACCATGGCTGTCCGAATTACAGTGGTTGCGCGATAGTCTTCAGCAAAAAATGACGGAATTAAACAGATTTGCTCCGGCCTACCGGAAACTGTTCGTCAATTTATTTGAAGCGGGCCATTATCAGTTGTTGGCTGATCTTTTTTAGCCCGGCGGCTCATGATAATCGAACCCGGATCTCATGGAAAGTCGGTTTGTGAAAGACCGGCTTTTTATTTTTAGATCAAAAAAAATTATCTGATGCCAAAATATTACTCATATAAAAAAGGAAATTGGCCGATAATGGAGAATAGAAGGATATAAGTGGAGCAAAGTGGAGCAAAGTGGTAGATTGCTAACCGGGGTGCAGCCGCCGTGTTTATGGGAGAATTCCAACATTCATTAGACGAAAAGGGACGTTTAATCATTCCCGCCAAATTCCGGGAAGATTTGGGCGAAAAATTCGTGCTCACCCGGGGGTTGGATAATTCTTTGTTTGTTTATCCCATGGATCAGTGGCGCGTTTTGGAGGAAAAGATTAAGGAGCTCCCCACATCACGGGCAGACACCCGGGCTTTCGTCCGCCTTTTCTTTTCAGGGGCGGTCGAAGCCGAGCCGGATAAACAAGGGCGGATGACCATTCCCCAACATTTGCGGGAGCACGCCAAGATTGAGCGGGACGTATATGTAATTGGGGTCTCCACCAAAATTGAAATCTGGGCCAAGGAAATTTGGGAAGAATATACCGCTCAAGCCCGGCAATCCTATGAGGAGATCGCCGAAAACATAATCGACATCGGAATCTGAAGCAGTGAACAGTTAACAGTAATCAGTATTCATTATGGCTAATGAATAGCAACCGATAATTATCTCTTCTATTAGTAAAAATAGGTTTATTATCCTTCACTGATAACTGATCACTGTTCATTGTAAAAGGGCGGAGAATTTCATGTCCGAGTATGAGCACCAACCGGTGTTATTAAACGAGACGCTTCACTATTTAAATATTAAACCCGCCGGCATCTATATCGATGCCACCGTCGGCGGAGCGGGACATGCTTACCGGATCGCGGAACGCCTGAATGAACGAGGATTGCTGATCGGGATTGACCAGGACCAAGCGGCGATTAAAGCGGCTCAACAAAGATTGGCGTCGGTAAAGCCCGCCGTTAAATTGTTGCGCAGTAATTTTGAGGCGCTGCCGCAGATCGCCGCGGATTTAAAAATAAAAGCAGCTGATGGAATTTTATTTGATTTAGGGGTATCCTCGCACCAACTTGACGAGCTGGAACGCGGTTTTAGTTATAAACATGAAGCCCCGCTCGATATGCGCATGGACCGGAGCCGGCCGTTTTCAGCCGCTCATTTGGTAAATACGGCTTCGGTGGAAGAGTTGACCCGAATCATCGGCGCCTATGGCGAAGAACGGTGGGCGAAACGGATTGCCATATTTATCGACCGGCATCGCCGCGACGGAGAAATCAAAACGACTTTGGAATTGGCGGAAATTATCAAAGAGGCGATTCCGGCCGCGGCCCGACGTTCGGGGCCTCATCCGGCGCGCCGTACCTTTCAGGCGCTGCGGATTGCGGTCAACAACGAACTGGAAGTCTTGGAGACGGCGTTGGAAGCAGCTATTTCCCTGTTGGGCGGCGGAGGGAGGATTGTCGTTATTTCCTTTCATTCCTTGGAGGATCGGATCGTTAAAAATGCCTTTGCCAAATGGGCCAAAGGGTGTCAATGTCCTAAAGAGATGCCGGACTGCCGGTGCGATCACCGGCCAAAGCTCAAGGTATTGACTAAAAAACCGATTGTTCCGTCAGCGGATGAGATCAAACTTAACTCGCGCGCTCGCAGTTCCAAACTTCGATCAGCCGAGAAACTGGTCTAATGCTAAGGGAAGGTGCGTAAAAATGTTAGTGGCTGAACGATCTCCGACCGTAAATTCAGGTTTTAACACCGGAGCAGAGAATCGTAAAAAACCCCGTAAATGCTGGAAACGGGCTTTTTTAATCAAAACGGCCGCGTCCCTAATCGGATTGGTTTTTCTGAATTCCTTAATTCAGGCATTGGTAATCCAAAAAAACTATGAGATTACCAGGGAACGGAGCGCGATTCAGGCTCTGGAACGGGAATTAACTAAAATCCGGGTCGAAATCGCCGGTTTAACCTCATATGATCGGATCCAACACCTGGCCCAAACTGAATTGGGCATGAAATTGGCCTCTCCTGGAGATTACCACCGGATCGTCGCGGCTCCCGTCTTTGATCGGAATTTGCCCCGGACTTACAATGAAAGCCTCTGGAGTAAATTTACCGCTTGGTTAGAAGGTGAAGGCAAGACTTTGGCGAATTCTCCATGATGTTTGAAGGTTGGTCGGTTGAAGCATTGGATGGAGGAAAAGTCTTTGAATCACGATCTTAAGTCCAAAAAACGGATTATCTTGCTGTTGTTAATCGTCCTGTTCGTTATGGGCGGTTTAATTTTGCGTACTTTTTATATCCAGGTCTTCATGGCCGGCCGGTTAAAAAAAGCCGCGGATGTACAGAGATTTCGGGCTTTGCCGATTGTGCCCCGCCGGGGCGCTATTTATGACCGGAACGGAAATGAATTGGCCATCAGCATTGACGGTGAATGCATCTACGGTCTCCCCGCCGAAGTAGGGTTGGAAGTTGTTGATCCGGTCCGGAAAACCGTCGTCGATTTAAAAGACGCCTCCGCCAAGCAGAAGGTTGCCGCGATCGTCGCGGATGTTTTAAAGATGGAGCCCGATGAAGTCGCCCGGATCATTTCCAAACGGGCTTCTTTTGTCTGGATTAAACGGAAAGCCTCTTTTGAAGAAGTGGAAAATCTTCGCAAAGCCTTAAGTTGGACTCAAGACGGCAAGCGTTACGAAATTCACGGAATCGAAGTCGGCCAACGGGCGCGCCGTTTTTATCCGCAAACTTTTTTAGGTTGTCAGATTTTAGGAATAGCCGGGATTGACAATCAAGGTTTGGAAGGTCTGGAAAAACACTATGAACGTTATTTAGCCGGAGTTCCCGGCAGCGATCAGGCGGAATTCGACACCTCCGGTCAATATATTCCCCAGGGGGAAAGAAGGTATATTCCTCCGGTGGACGGGGATTCATTATATCTAACTATCGACCAAAACATTCAATACATCGTCGAACGCGAACTGGAAAAAGCGGTCAATGACACCGCTTCGAAACGGGGAATGGGAATCGTCGTCAACCCGCGCAACGGAGCGATTTTAGCCGCCGCTAGTTATCCCAGGTTCGACCCGAACGACTACCAAAAATATCCCGCCGAATATCGCCGTAACCCTCTTTTTACCGACATCTACGAGCCGGGCTCAACCTTTAAAGTCTTTACCGCCGCCGCCGCCTTGGAAGAAGGAAAAGTCAGTCTGGACTCGGAATTTTTCGATCCCGGATTTATTGTGGTGGAAGATCGCCGGATCAAATGTTGGAAAGCGGGAGGGCACGGCAGCCAAACCTTCACCGAAGCGATTGAGAATTCATGTAATCCGGTTTTTGCGACTTTAGCGATGCGTCTGACCAAAGAGACTTTTTATAAGTATATCCAAGCTTTCGGTTTCGGAAGTCTTGCCGGGGTCGACTTCCCGGGGGAATCATCGGGACGTTTGCAACCGCTAAATCAGGTTAAAAATGTGGAATTGGCGAACATCGGTTTCGGCCAAGGGATAGCGGTAACGCCGCTGCAGATGGTTATGGGAGTAGCGGCGATTGCCAACGGCGGTTACTTACTCAAACCGTATTTGGTTGAAAAAATAGTTTCCCCCGGCGGTAAAGTAATCGTCGAAAATAAACGCCAAGTCATCCGGGAGGTAATCTCCAGGGATACCGCCAGGATAATGCGGGAGCTAATGCGCTCGGTAGTTACCAACGGTTCGGGAGGCAGGGCCTATTTGGAGGGTTATCGGGTAGCCGGTAAGACCGGCACCGCCCAAAAGGTAGTCCCCGGACGCAGGGGTTATTCCCAGTTGATCGCCTCATTTGTCGGTTTCGCCCCTGCCGATGACCCTCAATTGGTGGCGATGGTTATTTTGGATGAACCGGGTTGTCCGGTTAAATACGGAGGTGTAATCGCCGCTCCGGTAGTCGGCAGTATCTTCAGGGATTCCCTGCGTTATTTGGGAGTAAAACCGGTATTTGAACCGCAGGCTATTCAGAAACTCAGCGAAGAAGAAGTAGTAGTGCCGAATTTGTTGAATCGCCCCATCGCCGAGGCTTTGGCGCTTCTACAGAAAAACCGGATCAACTACCGGTTGATCGGGCGCGGCAGTTACGTTTACGACCAGGTGCCCAAACCGGGCGTCAAAATCAACCGTCAAACCAAAGTGATCATTTATTTCGATCCTGAGGAGAAATATCAATCGGGCCGTATTAAACTGGTTCTCCCCAGTCTTAAAGGTTTAACCGCGCCTAAAATCGAACAGTTGTTGAGCGAGTTGGGCTTAAGACTCGAAGCCCAAGGGAGCGGCGTCGCCGTCGAGCAACAACCGGCGGCGGGGACTATCGTTGAAACGGGCAGCGTCATTAAGGTGATTTTTAGACCCGAATCGAACTCGCCCTGATCATTTATTCGGATAGTAATGGGGTTTTTAGTATAAACTACCATTTAAACGGAAGGATTGTATTTTTGAAAAGCGAATAACTTTATGCGGAGAGAATGCTCGCTTAATACTCGAGGAGGCAAACCGGTGAAATTAGCGGACCTATTAACAAATGTCGATTGTTTAAAAGTAGTCGGCGGTCTGGATTTGGAGATTACCGGAATCAACCAGGACTCGCGGTCGGTGGTTGCGGGCGATCTGTTTATCTGTCTTAAAGGCGTCAAAGTAGACGGTCATCAATACTTGAAACAAGCTGCCGAACGCGGAGCGGTGGCCGCGATTGTCGAGGATTGGCCCGAAGCCGATTATGGACTAACCATTATCCGGGTTGAAAAAGCAGCCGTCGCTCTCAAGGTAATTGCCGGGGCCTTTTATGGATATCCGGATCGAAAATTAAAACTGATCGGAGTAGTCGGCACCAACGGCAAAACCACCACTACCTATTTGATGAAAAGTATCTTGGAAGCCGCGGGGTATCGGGTGGGATTAATCGGTACCATTAATTATCTGATCGGGGATCGGGCCTTGCCGGCTACCAATACCACTCCGGGATTTTTGGAGCTTCAAAAACTATTCGCCCAAATGGTCGCAGCCGGAGTTGAATATGTGGTGATGGAGGTTTCCTCCCATTCAATCCATCAAGGTCGAGTGGCCGGACTCAAATTTAAAGGCGGGATTTTTACAAACATTACCCAAGATCATCTTGATTACCATGGCACTTTTGACGAATATTTAAAAGTTAAGGCGAAATTTTTTCAAGATTTGCCCGCGGATGCTTGGGCCGCGATCAATAACGACGATCCGAACGCCGCGGCGATTATCGCCGGAACCAAAGCCCGTGTTTACACCTATGGAATCAACAATCAAGCCTCGGTGCGGGCCGAAGACGTTAAAGTCGTTCAAAGCGGAGTTTCTTACCGGGCGGCTACTTTTCGGGGGACCGTTGCTCTTGAACTCAATCTGACCGGTTATTTTAATGTTTATAACAGTTTGGGAACCCTAACCGCCGGCTTGGCGGAGGGGTTGGATCCGTCCGAGGTCAAACAAGGTTTGGAAGGAGTAACGGTAGTTCCGGGACGATTTCAAAGAGTTCCGGAAGCCGAAACTTTCGGGGTGATTATCGATTACGCCCATACCCCCGACGGGCTAGAGAATATTTTAAAGACCGCCCGCAAAATAACTTCCCGGCGTTTGCTGCTGGTTTTCGGATGCGGCGGCGATCGGGATCGCGCCAAACGGCCGATTATGGGAGAAATCGCCGCCCGGATGGCGGATTTTACGATCATTACTTCCGACAATCCGCGCACCGAAGATCCTTTGGCGATTATTAAAGATATCGAAGCGGGGTTCAGCAAGGTCAAAACCGCCGCCTATCAAATTGAAGCGGATCGGGCGCTTGCCATCCGCAAGATTATCGCCATGGCCGAGAAGGACGATTTGGTAATGATTGCGGGCAAAGGGCATGAAACTTATCAGGATTTTGGTGATCATCGCATCCATTTCGACGACGGCGAAGTGGTTCGGGAAGCGCTAAAGGAGAGGTTTGATGGCTTGCTTCAAGCTTGAAGAGATAATAGCGGTAGTCGGAGGCCGCTTAAGCGGAGGAGATCCCCAATTAACCGTTTCCGGCATTTGCATCGATTCCCGTCAAGTAAAACGGGGTGATTTATTTCTGGCTTTAAAAGGGGAACGTTTCGACGGCCATCAATTTTTGAATGAAGCCGTCAAAGCAGGCGCCGCCGCTTTGTTGGTTATGGAAGAAACCGGATTCGATTATGGGGCGCCGGTGATTCGAACCGGCGACACCTTAAAAGCTTTGGGGGCCATCGCCCGGTGGCACCGGAAAAAATTTAAGATACCGGTGATCGGGATTACCGGCTCCAACGGCAAGACCACCACCAAAGATTTAACGGCGTCCGTATTAGCCGCGAAGTATAGAGTGGTTAAAACCGAGGCCAATTATAACAACGAAATCGGTCTGCCCCTCACTTTGCTCCGGATCGACCCCCAAACCGAAGCGGTCGTAGTGGAGATGGGGATGCGGGGACTCGGTCAAATTCAGGAATTGGCCTCGATCGCCGAACCCGAAATCGGGGTTTTAACCAACATCGGACAAGCGCACCTGGAATTATTGGGTTCCGAAGCGAATATTGCCAAGGCTAAGTACGAATTAATCGAAGCCCTTCCCGAGAATGGGATAGCCGTTATCAACGGGGATGATCCCTGGATGCGTCGAATGCCGACGCCAAGTCGAGTTACGGTATTCCGGTACGGGCTGGATCATCCCGGTTTGGACTATCGGGCTTCCATCATTAAAACGCTGGAGAGCGGAACTTTGATTAAAGTAACCGGCGGGGGTGAGGAGTTTGAAGTCCGAACGCCTCTCCCGGGACGTTTTAATGTTTATAATACTTTGGCCGCGATCGTTTGCGGACGGGCTTTGGGCTTGTCGATCCCGGAAATCAAGGCCGGGTTGGCCCATCCGACGGTCACCGGTCACCGTCTCAAGATTTTTACCCGGAATGGACTCCGGATCATTGACGATACTTATAATGCCAGTCCGGCTTCGGTCAAAGCCGCCCTCGACGTGCTCAGCCAGATGGAAACTAAGGGACGGAAAATCGCGGTTTTGGCCGATATGTTGGAATTGGGCGCCGCGGCCTCTCAGGCCCACTATGAGGTGGGCGCATATGCCGGTAAAGGAAGAATCGATTATTTATTGGCTTATGGCGATTTGGCCGAGAATTACGCGGCCGGGTTCAATAGCATAACTGCCGGTAAAGCGGAATATTTTTCAAATAAGCCGGATTTGATTCGCAAACTAAAAAATATGGCGCAACCCGGAGATGCGATTTTAGTTAAAGGTTCGCGCGGGATGAAGATGGAAGAAGTGGTCGCCGTTTTAGCCGAGGAGGAGGCCTTAGCGCATGAATGAACTGCTTAAATTGTTATTTGCCGCTCTTACCTCTTTTGGAGTGAGTTTATTGTTCGGTCCGCCGATTATCAATATTTTGCACCGGTTAAAGTTCGGCCAGAACATCCGCGACGACGGACCCCACAGTCATCTTAAAAAAGCTGGCACCCCGACCATGGGCGGGATCTTAATCTTGCTTTCCTTGGTGGTGGCGTTGATCGCGGTGCGGGAGTTTAGCCCCGAAGTAGTCTGGGTCTTGTTTTTAACGCTGGGCTTCGGATTGATCGGTTTGATCGACGATTTGATCATCATTCTCACCAAACGGTCCCTGGGGTTGAAAGCCCGCCAGAAATTATTCGCCCAATTGGTGATCGCCGGGATGGTAACATTTTTTATGATCCGCAACGGCTATCCAACTTCCCAGTTGGTCCCGTTTACCGACCTTAGACTGGTTTTTCCCGAGTTCGGCTGGGGTAACCCGTTATTTTTCATTTATGCCGTCTTTGTCTTGGTGGGCGTTTCCAATGCGGTCAATCTGACCGACGGTTTGGACGGTTTAGCCGCCGGGACGATGGCGATTGCCTCCTTGGCGATGGCCGGTTTGTTAATCATCCAAGAACAAACCGATTTGGCCATCTTCGCTTTGGCTTTGACCGGAGCTTGTTTCGGTTTTACTTGGTTTAACGGCCCCCCCGCTCAAGTGTTCATGGGAGATACCGGTTCATTGGCTTTGGGGGGCGCGTTGGGAGGGTTGGCGCTTTTTAGTCAATTAACTTTATTTTTACCGATTGTCGGCGGGATCTTTGTAGCGGAGACACTCTCCGTGATCATTCAGGTCATTTCTTTTAAGACCACCGGGAAAAGAGTCTTTAAAATGAGTCCGTTACATCACCATTTCGAACTGGGCGGGATGATGGAACCCCAGATCATGATCCGCTTTTGGATGACCGGAATAGTTTTAGGGGTTTTAGGAATTTTAGGTTATTTAATATAATGATTGATTGAAGACAAAGCTCAATTCCGGCGGCTGAGTCGCCGCGGCCGACTTGTTAACCGGTCGCCGAGCCCCGGCGGCGCAGCGAAAGAACAGTTTAATTTCAAAAAGTGTATATTCCAATAACTAGGGAGGCTGCCACTTGAAACGGAATCCCCCTGATCTTTTTTTGTTCATGATCGTTTTAACTCTAGTAATGATTGGGTTGGTGATGGTGTCCAGCGCCGGCGCTCCGGAGGCGTTAAACAACGGCTGGAGTGTTTTTCACTTTGGATTGAAACAATTGTTTTTCGCCGGGATTGGTTTGGCGCTGTTGTTACTCATGATGAAAGTTCCTTACCAAAGATTGAAGCGAATCACCATTCCGGTGGCGGGGGCGGCGATCTTTTTTTTGGTCTTGGTATTGTTGGTCGCCGAAGTGACAAAAGGCTCAAGGCGTTGGATCGATTTGGGCATTTTTCCGTTTCAGCCGTCGGAATTCGCCAAATTGGCGATGATTATGTTTTTGGCCCATTATTTCGCGGAGATTAGAAAGGGGATCGGGAACTTTATCATCGGAATAGTGATACCGGGGATTTTTGTCGCTTTAATTTGTTTTTTGATTCTTTTGGAACCGGATTTGGGGACCACGATCGTGATTTTCGCCACTTTCCTGATGATGCTTTTTTGCGGCGGCGCCAGAATACTTCACCTGGGGTTGTTAGCCGCGGCGGGGATTGCCGTCGCCTGCGTTGAGATTAAAATGAAGGCTTACCGCGCCGAGCGTTTGACCGCTTTCTTGAACCCGTGGCGCGATCCCCAAGGCGCAGGTTGGCAAATTATTCAATCGTTATATGCCCTTGGGTCCGGCGGACCCTTTGGTTTGGGTTTGGGGATGGGACGTCAAAAATTTAATTACCTTCCGGAAGCCCACACCGATTATATTTTTTCGATTCTCGGCGAAGAGTTGGGATTGCTGGGGACTTTAACGGTGATCATTTTGTTTTTCTTTTTGGCGTGGCGGGGTTATAAGATCGCGGTCTCCGCAAAAGATCCTTACGGCAGAATGCTCGCCGCCGGAATCACTTCCTATCTCATTTTTCAAGCGATCTTAAATATCGGAGTCGTTACTTCCACTCTTCCGGTAACCGGAGTGCCGCTGCCTTTTTTAAGTTACGGCGGTTCATCCTTGTTGGTAAGCATGTTTAGCGTCGGTATTTTATTAAACATTTCCAAAAACAGCGATTGACCGTTCCCGGACTATTTTTTAAACGGACTTGAGTTCCGCCTTTAATCGGAAGATCCGGACAAGCCGGGCTAACGCTGTGCTTTTGTCACACTCTGATCGCAATAAGAATATGATAGGTCTGAACTCTTTTTTTGAATCATTCCTGGATAAATTCGGATGGAAAAGACGAGGATGTTAGATATCGGGAGGCCGGTCCAATGATTGACACGGATACAATGGTACAGGCCGGAGCGAGCGTTGTCGAACGGCTGGAGATTGTCGGAGGCAGAAAACTAAGAGGAGTCGTCAACGTCAGCGGCGCGAAGAATGCCGTTTTAAAATTGATGGCTGCCTCATTGTTATCCAACAGTCAATGCATCATCAGAAACGCTCCTAAAATTCGCGATGTCGAAACGATGATCGGGGTTTTACGCAGCCTGGGAATGGAGATTAGTTGGGCCGACGAGAATACCCTGCGGATCACGAATAACGGCGATCTAAAAGATACCGCCTCCGATGAACTGGTCAGGCAAATGCGGGCTTCGGCGCAGGTGATGGGACCGCTGTTGACCAAAATCGGACGGGTTAAGCTGTTTCAACCGGGCGGTTGTGTCATTGGGCAACGCCCCCTCGATTTGCATCTTAAGGGATTTCAGGCATTAGGGGCGGAAGTAATTGAAGAGCACGGCTATATTTTGGCTCAGGCCCGCGGCGGATTAAAAGGAACGGAGATCCTGCTCGATTTCCCTAGTGTGGGAGCTACTGAGAATATTATGGCCGCCGCCATTTTAGCCGAAGGCGTCACTATCATCCGTAACGCCGCCAAAGAGCCGGAAATCATCGAAGAGCAGAATTTTTACAACCGGCTGGGCGCGCGAATCAGGGGAGCGGGAACGGACACGATCCGCATCGAAGGCGTTTCCCAATTGAACAACCGCGATATCGACTATACGGTTATTCCGGACCGGATCGAGGCCGGAACCTTTATGATCGCCGCGGCCGCCGGCGGAGATGTTGAAATCGCCGCGCTGATACCCGAACATGTGGAAGCCTTGATTTCGAAGTTAAAAGAGATCGGGATTGAAGTCGAAACCAAGGAGGAATCGGTCCGGGTACGTTCCACGGGCCGATATCGGAGCGCCGATGTGACGGTTTTGCCGTATCCCGGTTTTCCCACGGATTTGCAACCCCAAATCACGGCTTTATTGGCTGTTGCCGACGGGACCAGTATTATCACGGAAAATGTTTTCGGCAGCCGTTTTCGTTATGTGGATGAATTGATTCGGATGGGCGCCGCCATTCGGGTCGAGAGCAGGAGCGCCATTGTTAAAGGCAATACTAAATTGAGCGGAGCGCCGGTGTACGCTCCCGATTTGCGCGCGGGAGCCGCATTGGTAATCGCCGGTTTGCTGGCCGAAGGTAAAACCACTATCGAAGGAGTCCAATATTTGGAACGGGGTTACGAACGCCTGGAAGAAAAGCTGGTCGGTTTGGGGGCTGAGATTAAAAGATTAGATTGACTAATGTAAATAATAAGAAAGCATCCGGAACCGGGATTGTTGGTTCCGGTTTTTGATTTTTGAGAAAAAAATTAACTTAAAGGTTCGGAAGGTTCGGCGCTAAGTCTGAACTAATGACGGACAGCATGTCAAAGCAACCCGTAATTCCCGGTGGTATGTAGTAGCCGGTAGTTAAAATTTTTATTGCAATTCCGGTTTTTCTTAAGTATAATTATTATCAGGTAATAATATTATTAACTAATAATAGGAAAAATGTCAGGGAAAATTGTAAAGAAAACCGAACGTCACCGTTTATTATTGGAAGCGATCCAAAAGAATCCGTTCATTACCGATGAAGAACTGGCCGAGATTCTGCAGGTAAGCATTCCCACGATTCGCCTTGATCGTTTGGAATTATCCATTCCCGAAGTGCGAAAACGGACCCGGGAAATGGCTTCTCATTTTTTCGGCGTTTCCCAATCCTTGGGCGCTCAAGAGATAGTCGGTGAAATAATCGAGATCGAGCCCGGAAAACGGGGGCTTTCACTTTTGGAAACCGACCAATCGATGTGTTTGCAAAAATGCAACATTATCCGGGGACATATTATTTTCGCCCAGGCCAATTCCTTGGCCAACGCCATCGTCGACGTTCAAGTCGCTTTAACCGGGAAAACCGAGTTTACTTTTTTAAGAACCGTGCGGGCCGGGGAAAAGTTAATCGCAAAAGCTCAAGTTTTAGAGAAAAAGGGACATCGCTTCTTCATCGAGGTGGTGGTTCGTTCCAAGGAAGAGATCGTCGCCAAGGGCATTTTTGTGATCCACGGAATGACCCTGGAGATGGCGAATTATTTGAAACTGTTGAAAGATGAGGAATAAAGGCTTTTAATCTTTAACACGGGAGGACTAATAGATGGAAATCGGGATTGCGGGGGCCGGCTTTGCAGTTCCCCAAAAAGTATTAACCAATCAGGATTTAGAGAAGATGGTGGATACCAGCGACGAATGGATCGTCACCCGAACCGGAATCAGGGAAAGACATATTGTTCAGCCGGGAGAAAGAATCACCGATTTTGCGGTTGACGCCGCTAAGAAAGCTTGTGAAATGGCCAACTTTAAACCCGAAGAGTTGGATTTTATTATCAGTTCCACTTTAACTCCGGATCGAATCAGCCCCGCCCAGGCTTTTGAGATCGCTAAAAACCTTAATGTCAAGCGGCCTTTTTGTTTTGACTTAAACGCGGCTTGTTCCGGTTTGCTGTATGCTTTGGCCGCCGCGGAAAGTTTCATGAAGACCGGTGAGATCAAAAAGGGTTTAGTAACGACGGGGGAGCATATATCAAGATTAACCGATTATTCCGATCGCAACAGTTGCGTATTGTTCGGCGACGCGGCCGCCGCGATAGCGATAACTAAGGAAAATCCCGAGCATTTGCTGCTCTGCACCGAATTGGGAGCCGATCCGTCATTGGCCGACGAGGTTGTGATCGGCGGCGTCGGAGATTTACTCGAAGGTCGGAAGGCCGATTTCTACTTCCATCAAAACGGAAAAGTTGTTTTCCGGTTTGCGGTCAATATTATTAAGGAACTTTTTCATTCGGTTCCGGCAAAGGTTGGATTAAAGCCCGAGCAGATTAGATATATCATTACCCATCAGGCCAACAGCCGGATCATCGAATCCGCCGCCAAAGAGTTGGCTTCCGAAAAAACGGAATTCATCGTCAACTTGGATCGCTATGGAAACACTTCTTCCGCTTCGGTCGGAGTCGCTTTCGCCGAATCATGGAATCGTTTCCAAAAAGGAGATTATATTCTCTTGATGGGGTTTGGCGCCGGGCTTAGTTGGGGCGCGGCTTTGCTTGAATGGTAGCGAAGCGGATCCGGACGCTAAGCGCGGTTTAGGGCTATTGTATTAATAGAGTCAAATTAAACCATTCTTTCGTTATTGCCGATAATTTGAGTAACGAAGGGTGGTTTTTTCTTTGCCGAACAGCCTCCTTTATTTTGTTGGTTTGCTACTGACAGCGGTCGGATGGCGACTCCTGGTTTACTTCAACGGACTTCACATCTACCGGCTGGTTTATGATTTGGAAAACTCCTTTGAAACCGAATTGGATTTTGCCAAGCTTTCCAAGAATATTTTACAAAAGGTTATGAAGCAAACAAAAGCCTCAGCCGGGATAATTTATTGGCTTGATGAAGCGCAACGGAAATTTAAATTAAAATCATTACAGGGGATTCCGGCCGATCAACTAAACCGGATCACGCGATTTTGGATCAACGAAACCGGTCTGATCGAACAGACGCTTAAAAATAATTCCGGGATATTAATCGATAATAATCAGGTAAAATATCCGAGAGAGGCTGGAAATAGCGTTTCCGGTCATTTATTTTCCGGGATTTTGGCCGTCCCGTTGAATACCAGGGGAAAAACCGTCGGAATATTGGTTTTGTTTAAAAAGGATTCCCCTTTTAAGAAGCGGGATTTAAAGTTGTTGAATTGTTTCGCTTCGCGGACCGCGATGCAGTTGGACCATTCCCGGCTTTATCAATTGGCTGCCGACACCGCTCTTGAAAACGCCAAATTGTATATTAATCTTAACAAACTCTATCATAAAGCGATCTTGGACGGTTTAACCGGGTTATATAACCGCCATTTCTTGATGCAGCGACTGAAAGAAGAACTTAAAAAAACTTACCGTTATAAACAATCGCTGTCGTTGATTTTCACGGATATCGATTTGTTTAAACAAGTTAACGACCAATTCGGCCACCAAGCCGGCGATCGGCTCCTCGCCGAATTCGCGGATTTGATTAAAAAATCGATTCGCGAATACGACATGGCTTGCCGGTTTGGGGGTGAAGAGTTTATAATCTTACTGCCGCAAACCGATTTGGAAAGCGCTCTTAGTTTGGCGGAAAGGCTGCGGGAAAAAACCGCCGCTACCTTATTCAATGTGAATAAGACCAAAATCCGGATCACCGCCAGCTTCGGCATTAGCGCGCTTCAAAATACCGATGATGACCTTGCCGCCAATCCGAGCGATCACGACTTAACCATAATGGTCGAAAATCTATTGGCTTGGGCTGACGACGCTTTGTACCGCGCTAAAAAATCCGGGCGCAATAAGGTAGTGATCTTTGAAAAACAGTGAAAACCTTTAGATAAGCGGATATTATTCCATATTCCGGTAAAGGATAACCCGGGATAGCGTCGAATAATTAAATGAGGTGCCACATAATTTGTTTCTAGATTATGCTAAAATTTATCTTAAATCAGGCAACGGCGGGTCGGGAGCGGTTAGTTTCCGGCGTGAAAAATACGTGCCGCGCGGCGGACCTGACGGCGGCGACGGAGGAAGAGGCGGCCACGTTATTATGGAAGCCACGCCGGATTTGAATACATTGAATAATTTTCGATACCAAAAACATTTTCGAGCCGAAAACGGCGAGCCGGGCGGTAAAGCCAATCGTTTCGGTAAAGCCGGCGCCGATCTGGTGATTAAAGTACCGGTGGGGACTTTGGTAAAAAACGCCGCCACCGGGAAGTTGATCGCCGATTTAACGGAACCCGGTTCGCAGATGGTGATCTTAAATGGCGGCAGGGGAGGAAGAGGCAACGCCCGTTTTGCGACCTCTACCCGTCAAACTCCCCGGTTTGCTGAAAAAGGGGAACCGGGAAGCGAATTAGCGGTTGAATTGGAGTTGAAATTACTAGCCGATGTCGGTTTAATCGGTTTTCCCAATGCCGGAAAATCCACTTTGCTGTCCAAAATATCGGCGGCCAGGCCTAAGATCGCCGATTATCCCTTTACCACGCTTGAACCCAATTTAGGCGTGGCGGCTCATAAAGCGGAGAGCTTTGTGGCGGTAGATATCCCAGGATTAATCGAAGGCGCTCATGAAGGGGCCGGTTTAGGCCACCGTTTTTTAAAGCATATCGAAAGAACCCGTCTCTTAATTCATTTAGTGGATTTGTCGGGTTTATCAGGACGCGATCCTTATCAAGATTATTTAAAGATCAATGAGGAACTAAGCTTGTATAGCTCGCAATTGGCCCTCAAAGATCAGATTATTGCCGCCAATAAAATTGATTTGCCGGAATCGCGGCAGGCTTTGGAAGTTTTCAAAGCTCAGGTCGCTCCGAAGCTTGTATTCCCCATCTCCGCCGCTACCGGCGAAGGAGTTGCGCAATTACTGGATGCGGTTATTAATAAGCTGGCCTTGATCCCCAAATATCCCACGGTTTTCGAATTTGAAAAACCCGGGGATGACGAGGGGGAAGAGCCGGTTGAAACCGAAATCATTAAAGAAGATGTAGCATTTAGAGTCAAAAACAGAGTTTTGGAAAAGCGAATGCTGCGTTACGATTTGGAAAACGAGTATTCATTGCAAAGCTTTCAGAGGCTCTTGAAAAGGTGGGGCATCCCGGAAGCGTTGGTTGCGGCGGGAGTCAAAGAAGGCGACTCGGTCCGGATCGGCGAATATGAATTTACTTTTTTCAATGACGACTAAGTTAAGAAGTGTTCAGGCGCGTAACAGAGGTGTGGAGACGGTTGCTTATTATCGAGCGGAGGAGCTGACATATATGCGTAACGAGTGAAGTCGCCGCTATCGAATAATCCGCGAACGGTTTTGGATATGCCAAATGGAAATAAAATCTGGGAGGTTTGAAAGCGTGGTTTGCCTTGATTGTGGTAATTGTCGCAAAGGTGAATCCCTCTATTACTGTACCGCCAAAAATGAGTTCGTCGTAACCGAAAGAGAAATCGTTAAAGAACGCGCCGCTTCCGCCAAATGGAGAAAAGGCGATCCCCATTATGAGCAACACCGTCGTCAACTCAGAAAAGATAAAATCCCTCAAAACTACTGAGAGCTGCCTCAAGGCAGTTCTTTTTTGAAGCATCACGGAGCCCAGTTAGACCGGGCTTTGGAATGCATTTCGCATTTAGCCGCGGGTTTTAATCCAATGTCATGGGGTTAATGATACAGATTTTGGAACCAAATCTGATTTCTTTTTCGTCAACCGGAGCGTAAACGCTCCGGCTACAAGATGTAAGGGCCTCAGGCCCTATTTTGGGATATAATAAATCGTCAAAAAACGATCACGGCTGTTTTACCCAGCCCAAAGGGCTTCCATCTTGCATCCGGATGGCTTTAGCCTCCGGTCGGCATTAAATTTTTTAAAACTATCGATTTCTAATCCGCTTCTATGCTATAATGTTTCCAAAATATTTAGGAAGAAGGAATAAATTGCTTACCAATAAACAAAGGAACTTTTTGAGGGCTATCGGCAATAAAATCGAACCAATTTTAATTATCGGGAAAAACGGAATCACCGCTAACGTGATTAATCAATTGGATGAAGCTTTATCAGCCCGAGAATTGGTGAAAGGAAGGGTTTTGCCCAACCCGGATTTGGAAGTTAAAGTAGTTGCCGCGGAACTGGCCGCGAAAACCGGGGCCGAGATCGTGCAAACGATTGGCCGGAATATCTTGTTTTACCGGGCGCCCCGTGACGGTAGCCCTAGTAAAATAGATTGGGAACGGATGTGTTAGAAATTGGATTATCTCAAAACGATTCAGAGCGCTAAGAGAATTGTAGTTAAAGTAGGCACCAGCACTTTGGCTCACAGTACCGGAAAACTAAATCTGAACCGGATGGAGGTCTTGGTTAGACAGCTTACCGACTTGCAAAATCAAGGCCGGGAAGTTGTTTTGGTTACCTCCGGGGCTGTCGGGGTAGGTCAGGGTCGGTTGGGGCTGACCGTCCGAACCGGCACCATTGTGGAACGTCAAGCTTTGGCCGCCGTTGGTCAGGGTTTATTGATGCAGATCTATGAAAAATTGTTCTCCGAATATGGTCAAACGGTGGCTCAGATCCTTTTAACCCGCAGCGATATCGGTGATCGCAAACGCTACTTAAATGCTAGAAACACTATTTTAACGCTTTTAAAATATCAGGTGATTCCAATCATTAACGAGAATGATTCGGTGGCCACTGAAGAATTAAAAATCGGCCAAAATGACGCGCTCTCCGCTTTGGTCGCGGGTTTGATTGAAGCCGATTTGTTGATTTTATTGTCGGATGTGGACGGACTTTATACCAAGGATCCTAAAATAGACGGTTCCGCCGAATTGATACCGGTAATTACGGATATCACCCCCGAAATAGTTTCAATGGCAGGCGGCGCCGGTTCGAAATTGGGCACCGGCGGGATGGTCACCAAACTTGAGGCTGCTAAAATGGCTATGGCGGCCGGAATTTCCATGATTCTAATGAACGGCTCCGATCCTTCCCGGATTCAACTGATTTTTTCAGGGAAACCCGCGGGGACGGTTTTTTTAAGTTCCCAATCCGTGGTTTCCAGCAGGAAGCGGTGGATCGCTTACGGACCCAAGGTTAACGGCAAAATAGTCATTGATCCGGGCGCCGAGCGCGCTTTGATAAAACAGGGTAAAAGTTTATTGCCTTCGGGAATTATCGAAATTTCCGGCGATTTTGAGGAAGGCGATTTAGTACAGATCGTAAATAACGAAGGCCGAGAGTTGGGGCGGGGATTAACTAATTACGGCAAAGAACAGTTGCAAAAAATAATCGGCAAAAAATGCCTGGAAATTGAGGCGATTCTCGGTTTTAAAACCGCGGATGAAGTCATCCATCGGGATAATCTGGTGATTACCTAATAGAAACCGAGCGGCGGAGGTTAATTATGTTCGGAATTTTAGGAGGAACATTCGATCCGATTCATTATGGGCATTTAGTGTTGGCGGAGAAGGCCAGAGAGGCTTTTCAACTGGAAAAGGTTGTCGTGGTTCCCGCCGCGATTCCCCCTCACAAAATCGGGGAAGTGACCACCGAAGCCCATCATCGTTTGAAAATGGTCCAATTGGCGATCGAAGGCAACCCCTGGTTTGAGGTGTCCACGGTTGAGCTTGACCGGGAAGGGCCTTCTTACTCCATCGATACCATCATCGAATTGAAAAAAAATAATTCCGGTTCGGAAGCTGCTTTAATAATGGGGTTTGATACTCTTTTAGAATTAAGTTCATGGAAAAATTATCAACATATTTTAGAGGAATCGAAAATAATTACCGCCTTCCGTCCCGGCTACCCGATCGTCACCGATAACCTCCATTGGCCGCCCTTTTTGCGACCGTACCGGGAGCGGATTTTAATATTGGAGGCGCCGTTATTGGATATTTCTTCAACTTGGCTCCGGGTGGAATTAATGTTGGGACGTTCGATCAAATATCTCCTGCCCGATCAAGTCATAGATTATATTAATGCCAACGGTTTGTACAGAGATTTATAAATTATTTCAACGATTATTTTAATGCCGGCGAATTAAGGCCGGCATCGTTTTTATCGTCGGCAAGATTCGGAGATCCGCCAAGCGACGACGACTCATAAGAGACTCAACTTGCAAGGTATAGTCAGTTTTTTTTGATGCAAACTATAAGCAAGTTTTTCTGCCGGCAGTAAGAAAGTTGAAAGACGACCGGCTGAAGAAAGAGAGGTGAATCGTGGTGACCAAAACACTATATGTCGGTAATTTACCTTGGTCCGCCACCAAAGAAGACTTGGCCGCCTTTTTTGCGGATATTGCGGAGGTAAAAGCCAGTCGGGTGATTACCGACCCCGTTAGCGGTCGTTCAAAAGGTTTTGGCTTTATTGAAGTCGATGATCAGGAGGATATAGAACGGATTATTAACGCCGCCAACGGTAAAGAAATGGGTGGCAGAGAAATAATTGTAAATGAAGCTAAACCAAGACAGCCCAAAATGTGACTCGATAGGACCATACGGTCTTAAAAATTAGGTTAGCTTATCGATATACGCCGATTGCGGCATCTTAATCCGGCGCTACCGCGGCTTAATTATTGTTTAGCTTAAGCTTTGTCGGATAAAAAGGAGCGACTTTACAAAAAGAGGCGATCATCGCCTCTTTTATTTATAAGGCATGGAGGAGATAGGGACATTCGCGCCTATTTCCCGGCAACAAAGCCTTTTTTACTTTCAAATAATTTAACTAGCTTTTAGTTTATCGGTAGCGAATGGAAGGATATTCATTAAAACTAGCGAATTAATTAAATATACTAAATTTACCATAAGCAATTGTCTACCGGTTCCAAACAAAGGTAGAAAGGGATGTGGGCAATGATTGAAAAACGGAATTTTTCGCGGGTGGATTATCGGAAGGAAGCGGAAGTTTATGTCAACGGCGCCAAATATCAAGCCGAGATTGAGAATCTGAGCTTGAAGGGCGCTTTTCTCAAAATCGCGCATCAACTCCAAATTGATGATCAATTGGAACTGGTTATTAATCTGGTATCGGACGCCAATGATTTTAAGATCGAACTCAAGGGCAAAGTGGTTCGTTTGACGCCCGAAGGGGTGGGAGTCGTTTTCGAACGGATGGATCTCGATTCTTTTACCCATCTCCGGAATATAATAGCTTATAATTTTGGAGATGATGATGCGGTAATGGAAGAATTTTATAATTATTATCGCAATACCAATTGACTACACTTGAAAGGTTCTTTGATGACCCGCGCCGAAATCATTGAAATCTTAACCGGAACCCTCTCCGAACCCCGTTTCCAACATTGTTTGAGAGTAGAAACCATAGCTCACGAACTCGCTCCCCATTTTCAAGCGCCTTCGGAATTGGTATCTGCAGCCGCCTTGCTTCATGATTTATGCCGGGAATATGACCGGGATCAACTCTTGCAACTGGCGGCTAATTTTGGTATAGTAGTAGACGATATTGAGAAAGCCGAGCCTTTATTGCTCCATGGTTCGGTGGCGGCGGCGATCGCCGAAACAGAACTGGGGATCAATCATCCTTGGATATTGGAAGCGATTACCCACCATATTACCGGGGCGCCGGGGATTTCTCCCCTGGCTAGTTTGATTTTTGTGGCCGATTTTATCGAACCGGGGCGGACTTTTGAAGAAGCGCGGCTCATCCGGGAACGCGCCTTATTCCTCACCCCCGATTGTTTACTTTTAAAAGTATATAACCGGACGATTAAATATGCGGTTAATCAGGGATACTTGGTTCATCCGAACAGTATCGCCGGAAGAAATGAATTGATTATGAAAGGTGTCAACGACTGTTAATGGAGCTTTTATTGGAAATCGTCTTAAATGCCGCGATTGACAAAAAAGCAGTCAATCCGGTAGTGTTGGATATGCGTAATTTATTAGGGGTTGCCGATTATTTTTTGATTTGTTCCGGTAAAAATCAAATTCAAGTTCGCGCGATTGCCGATCAGATCCTCGAAAAAGTCGCCGAATCCGGTTTTCCCCTTCCCCAAAAGGAAGGATACCGGGATGGGATTTGGATATTGTTGGATTTCGGCTTTTTGGTAGTTCATATCCTGCAAGAACGCGAGCGGGAGTTTTATGCCCTGGAGCAACTCTGGCATGACGCGAAGGTAGTGGAGATTCCCTCGTTAATAACCGGCTAATATGCCTTACGGGTTTCAACTGTTAGGAGGAAACATGATGAGCAAGGTGAAAAAATATCATCCCCAAGAGATCGAGCCGCGTTGGCAACAAAAGTGGGAAGCCGACGGTTTGTACCGTTCGGTAATCAACAAAGACAAACCCAAATATTACGCTTTAACCATGCTCCCTTATCCCAGCGGAGACCTTCATATCGGACATTGGTACGCGATCACTCCTTCGGACGCCCACGCCCGTTATAAACGGATGAACGGTTATAATGTTTTGTTTCCGATGGGTTTCGACGCTTTTGGACTCCCCGCTGAAAATGCCGCGATCAAAAGAGGAATCCATCCCTTCAAGTGGACCTTGAGCAATATTGAAAAAATGCGCGCGCAATTAAAAACGATGGGCGCTATTTTTGATTGGGAACGGGAGATAATCTCATGTTTACCCGATTACTATAAATGGACCCAATGGTTTTTCCTTAAGTTTTATGAAAAAGGAATCGCTTACAAAAAATTCGCGCCGGTGGACTTTTGCCCTCAATGCAACACGACTTTAGCCAGGGAACAGGTTTGGGGCGAAGATCGCCATTGTGAGCGTTGTGGAACTCCGGTGGTAAAAAAAGAACTTAGTCAATGGTTTTTTAAGATCACCGATTACGCCGAAGAACTGTTGGACTTCTCCGGAATCGATTGGCCGGAGCGGGTCATAACCATGCAACAAAACTGGATCGGCCGCAGTGAAGGAGCCGAAGTGGTCTTCCATACCGATGCCGGTCATGAAATCAAAATCTTCACCACCAGACCGGATACCTTATGGGGCGTCACTTTCATGGTGCTGGCTCCCGAACATCCTTTGGTTCAAGAGCTGACCACTCCCGAAAACCGGAAGGCGGTCGAAGAGTATGTGGTTCAAGCGGGCCGACAAACCGAAATCCAACGGTTAGCGGCAGACAAAGAAAAAACCGGGGTCTTTACCGGCTCCTATGCCGTGAATCCGGTAAATGGGGAACGGGTTCCGATTTGGATTGCCGACTATGTGATGATGGGCTATGGAACCGGCGCGATTATGGCGGTTCCGGCTCATGACGAACGGGATTTTGAATTTGCGGTTAAATATCGGTTGCCGATTAAAGTGGTGATCGCTCCTTCCGAAAAGGATGCGGATCAAGAATTGACCGCGGCCTATACCGAAGTTGACGACGGAATAATGGTCAATTCCGGACCGTTCAGCGGCATCGGCGCCAAAGAAGGCAAAGCCAAAGTCACCCAATGGCTCGAAGAGAAAGGAATCGGCGCCAAAGCCGTCAATTACCGGCTTAGGGATTGGTTGATCAGCAGGCAACGTTACTGGGGAGCCCCGATTCCGATCATTTATTGTGAAAAATGCGGTACGGTTCCGGTTCCTTATCAAGACTTGCCGGTGTTACTTCCGGAGGACGCCGAATTTCTGCCCACCGGCGAATCTCCGCTTAAGCGCCATCAAGGATTTCTCCATACCACCTGTCCTCAATGCGGAGGCCCGGCGGAACGCGAAACCGACACCATGGATACATTCATGTGTTCTTCCTGGTACCAATATGGTTATTTAAGCCCATACTATAAAGGAGAAACGCCCTTCGACAAGCGGGAGGCGGATTATTGGCTTCCGGTTGATCTTTATACCGGCGGGATCGAACATGCTTGCATGCATTTGATCTATACCCGGTTTTTCACCAAAGCCATGCGCGACTTGGGGTTGGTCGATTTCGGGGAACCGATGCTCAAGCTCAGAAATCAGGGGATTATTCTCGGCGAGGACAGTGAAAAGATGAGCAAGTCCCGCGGCAACGTAGTCGCCCCCGATGATCTGGTCAACCGTTACGGAGCGGATGCGGTCAGGGCCTATTTAATGTTCGGTTGGCGTTGGGAACAAGGAGGCCCTTGGGATAATCGCGGGATCGAGGGGATGTACCGTTTCCTAAACCGTTTATGGGAATTAACTTTGGAACCGGTTGCGTCGCCTGATTTAAATCCTGAAGCTGAGAAGCTTGTCCGGCGTAAAACTCACCAAACCATCGCCAAAGCTTCAAAGGAAATCGAAGACTTTTCATTCAACACCTATCTTGCGGCTTTAATGGAACTCTCAAATGTCATGGCAAAATATAAAGAAAATGTTTATACTACCGAAGCTTGGGAGGAAGCGGTCAAGACCATTCTGTTGTTGATTGCGCCCGCTTGTCCTCATTTTGCCGAGGAATTATGGACTGCGCTCGGTTACGGCTATTCAATTCATAATCAGCCGTGGCCCGTTTATGATCCGGCGCTTGCCGCCGAAGAAAGTATTGAGATAGTGATTCAAGTGAACGGCAAAATCAGAGACAAAGCGGTGGTCCCGGTAGGAAGCCAAGTTAAGGAGTTGGAAGAATTGGCGCTGAGTACTCCGGGGGTTCAACCATATTTGACCGGTAAATCCGTTCGCAAAGTGGTCGTGGTGCCGGACCGTTTGGTAAATATCGTTGTCGGCTGATGGATGTTTTCAAGATCCCGATTCAAATTCTCTTTGAAGAACGGAGAACGGTAACCGCTTGCTATGACGGGAAAATTTGTCTGATCAAGATGCCGGTTTCGCTATCCCGGCAAGCCAAGCGGAGCTTGGCCTATATCGACCGGGTCTATTGGAATATCCTCGCCAAAATGTTCGAAGCGGACTTGAAAGCGAGAACCGATCAACTGAATCGCGCCTTTTTCAATTTTGAATATCGCTCGGTCCGTTACCATCGTCAATTTCGCCGCTGGGGATCCTGTTCTTCGCTCAAGAATATTAATTTATCCCATCGCTTAATCGGCGCTCCGCAATCATTGGTTGATTACGTCATTATTCATGAATTGGCGCATTTGAAATATTTAAACCACAGCCGTGATTTTTGGTCTTTAGTCCGGCAAACCGGCATCGACGTCCGGTCACTCCGGAAAACGATCCGCCGGTATGGGTGCGCTTGGGAATCCAATCATCAACAATGGTTAAACCGGATCACAGAACTTTTAGAAAATCCGAATCAGACCATCGAGAATGCGGATCTAAGAATCCCAAAAAAGTAAGCCCGGGGAAACGCCGGGCTTTTTTGTTTGAATAAAACCCCAGTTACAAGGGGAATTTATTTTCCAGAAGCCATTTCTCTGGGGTGAATATGTTGAATAATTTAAAAAAGACTTTATTAGGGATTATCGGAGTAATTTGCTGCTATCTGTCGGTCTCAAGCATATTGCAGTTGACGACTTTACCCGAGATTCTAAGAATCTCCCCGGGTCAAGAATTTAAACTCAAGGTTCGCTATCCGTTGAGTTTTTACCAGGATCCCGAAGACGGGGGAGAAAACCAACTTAAGGCCCAGGCTTCGCAAATTTTAACCGATCGTTCGCTCTTAAATTGTAAGGACCGTAATCGTTTCGATTTTCAATTACGACTCTTCGGAGCGATTCCCTTAAAAAAGGTGCGGGTTGAGGTTGCCGAACCCCCACAGGTAATTCCCGGAGGCCAGGCAATCGGGGTTTTATTTTCAACCACCGGAGTTGTAGTGGTGGGCTATATTCCTTTAAAAGGGGTTGATCAAAAAAAAGCCTTTCCCGCTCAAGACGCGGGCTTAAAAATTGGAGATATAATTTTAAAAATAAACGATCTCCCGATTAATCGCGTGAATGATGTCGAACGGATCATTAAAAATTATGCGCCGGAACAAAAAAGCTTACGGTTGACGATTAACCGCAATGGAAAAATAATCCAGACTTATATTCAACCGGTGCTCGGTTACGGACCGGACGAAGATTCCGAACCCCAATACCGTTTGGGGATTTATATTGAAGATCCCGCCGCCGGAGTGGGAACCTTGACTTTCATCGAACCAAACTCCCATCAATTTGCGGCATTGGGACATCGAATCACCCATTTTGCCGGAAAACAAAATATTCCGTTTCAAAAGGGAGAAATCGTACTGGCGGATATTAGCGGGGTCAGGACAGGAAAACCGGGAGACCCGGGCGAAAAAATCGGCATCTTCAGCGCCGATCAAAAAGCAATCGGAACCATTGAAAAAAACTGCCGCTTTGGAATCTACGGAACCTTATCGAGCCGGTTTCCGGTCGGCTCCAAGCCGGTTCCAATCGCCTACAGTTCGCAAATCCGACTCGGACCGGCTGAAATCTATACGGTAATTAAGGGTCGGCAAATCCGGAAATTCCGGGTTGAAATCATCAAAATTTTTCGGCAAAATTTGCCCCGCGACAAAGGGATCGTTCTGAAGGTGGTCGATCCCCTTCTCTTAAAAGAAACCGGCGGAATAATCCAAGGGATGAGCGGCAGTCCGATAATTCAGAATCGGAAGTTGGTGGGAGCGGTTACCCATGTGTTTGTAAATGATCCGACCAAGGGCTACGGCGTCCTGGCCGAATGGATGATCAACGAAATTAATTGGAATAAAATTACAAAAACTAAGAAAGCATCCTAACGGGTGCTTTATTTGTAGGTTCCATTCAGGTTAAAAGTTTTTAATTCACAAGGAATTTATCTACAACATCTCGAAAATAAATGGTATAATCTTGGAGGTGTCAAGTTTTGGATTCAATCAGACTCGGGATTGCCGACGACAATCTGGAGTTTTGCATGCTTTTAAAAGATTATTTCAGCGCTCAGCCGGAGTTTAAGGTGGTGTTAACCGCGGCTAACGGCAACGAATTAATTGCGGCTCTGCGCGATCAAGAACCGGATGTGCTTTTATTGGATTTGATCATGCCCGAGCTTGACGGTTTGGGTGTCTTAAAATGGTTAAAAGAACAACAACTCCCCAAAAAACCCAGGGTAATTATTTTTTCGGCTTTCGCCAAGGAAGAGATCACCCAAAAGGCTGTTGAATTAGGCGTTGATTATTATATTTTGAAACCTTTTGATTTTAAAATCTTAAAACAGCGGATTATCGATATCGCCGCCGGTCCCAGCGGTGAATTGATCGTTAAACCCAAGCTGATAACCAATCCTCGTTATAATAATCTCGAAAAAGAAGTAGCCGACATCATAAAAACTCTTAATATCCCGACTCATTATAAAGGGTTTTCCTATTTGCAGGCGGCCATTATAATGACCGTCCAAGAACCGGGATTGATTAACGAAGTGACCACCAAACTTTATCCGATCATCGCTCGCCATTTCAATACCAATGAGCAACGGGTCGAACGGGCGATGAGATTTGCGATTGAGACGGCTTGGAATAAAGGCGATATTCAAATTTTAGACGACTTATTCGGATATTGCGTGGACGATCAAAAAGGGAAACCGACTAATGCTTCTTTTATCGCCAAAATCGCCGATCGAATCCGTCTGGAGTATAAAAACCGAGCTGTTTAGCGAGGAGAGTAAATTGGAGTTCAAAGCCAAAGCCCGCGTTGATTCCCGAACTAAAAACTTGGTTAAACGGATTAAACCGGGTGAAATAGCTGTAATCGATCATGCCGATTTGGATCAAGTCGCGGCGGACTCTTTGGCCAAAGCCAAAGTCAAATTGGTCATTAACGTTAGTCCGTCGATTACCGGTAAATATCCTAATCCCGGCCCGTCACGATTGCTTGGGGAAGGGATTAATATTTTGGATAACGTAGGCCCCGGTTTTTTGGAGAAAGTCCATGAGGGGGATTTTTTAGAGGTTAAAGGCAATAAAATCTATAAAGGTCAAGAATTGGTCGGCGAAGGCAAATATTTGGATTTAAAATCCGTTAACCGCCGTTTAAAGGAGATCCGCCGCAATTTAGGTTCGGAATTGGATAAGTTTTTACATAACACACTAGAATATGCAATGAAGGAAAAAGAACTGATTTTAGGTTCTTTGGACCTGCCGCCGGTTCGAACGAAATTCGAAGGCAGACCGGTGGTGATCGTAGTGCGGGGGCTGAATTATCGGGAAGATCTGTCGACCATCAAGCCTTATATCGATGATGTTCATCCGGTTTTGGTAGGTGTTGACGGCGGCGCCGACGCTTTGTTGGAATTCGGATACCGTCCCGACTTGATTATCGGCGATATGGACAGTGTATCCGATCAAACCCTGCGCTGCGGGGCCGAGTTAATCGTGCACGCCTATCCCGACGGAAGAGCCCCCGGGTTGGAACGGATCAATCAACTTAATTTGAAAGCCGGGATTTTTCCCGCCCCAGGGACCAGTGAAGACATTGCTTTATTATTGGCGTATGAAAAAGGGGCCGATTTAATCGTCGCCGTCGGCACTCATTCCAATATGATCGATTTTCTCGAAAAAGGGCGCAATGGAATGGGCAGCACTTTTCTGGTTAGACTGAAAGTCGGTTCGATCTTGGTTGACGCCCGCGGCGTCAGCCGGATATATCAAAGGCGGATCAAACTTCGTTATCTGATTCAAATAGCAATGGCGGGGATTCTGGCGATTGGGGTAGTGTTTTATCAAACCCGGTGGCCGAGGGATTTTATCCGGGCTTTTTGGCTTCAAATTAAAATTTTATTGGGTTTATAATAATCGGCGCAGGTTTTAGCGGAGGCTTCGATGATTATAGATTTACGTTATCATGTGGTTTCGATAGTTTCGGTTTTTTTGGCTTTGGGATTGGGTATCGTCATTGGAGCCAGTTTGGGGCATTCCGCCAATTCCCAATTGGAAAAGCAGTTGGAGAGGCTTGAACTCACTTACGAAAATATCCGTCAGGATCAAAAAATGCTGCAGGCTTCTTTGGAAGCCAAAAACAATGAAATCGAAGTCGCTAATCAATTTCAAAAAGCGATCATCCCCAGTTTAATCGTTAACCGGCTTCTGGGCAAAAGGATCGCGATCATTCGCACTAACAGCGACGTTGATTTTAAATACGCCAAAAAACTGGTTGATTTATTGCGTCAGGCAGGCGCGGAAGTGACTTCGGTAACCTCGATCACTAAAGTACTCGACTTCTCTGATCCTCAGTTTCGCACCGAACTGCTGGATGCCTTCGATTTGCCCGCAACCGACGACAAAACGTTGTTAGCCTCTATTTATAATAAAATAATTCAAATAATTATAAGCGGTGAAGGAGCTTCGCAATTATTTTATCTCCACAATCGCGACTTAATCCAATTGTGGGGCGATTACAACCGGGGAGCGGTGGACACCTTGGTATTTTTCGGAGGCGGGATGACTCCCGAAAATAATCACCAACGGGAAATCGACCTGCCGTTATTGGATGCGGTTCGTAAAACCGGAACCACTGTGGTCGGAGTGGAGCCGAGTTTTGTAACCGAGTCTTACATGCGCGCTTATCAATCTAAATGTTTGGGAACAGTCGACAATATCGATACTTCCCCGGGAGAGGCGACCCTGGTATATCTTTTGGCTTCAGGAAAGAAGGGGTTCTATGGAATCAAAGATACCGCCCGGGCCTTAATCCCCGAATTCAAACTAAACTTTTGATTCCGGAGGAGGGATTTCGGGTGGAAAATTTTGAAAATAAAGTAACGATTATCATACCTGCTTATAATGAAGCGGATTCGATCCAGGACACGGTGCAAGCATTAGTCAATTTGCCGCTTGTCAATCAAGTAATCGTAGTCAACGACTGTTCGACCGATAATACCGCCGAATTGGCCCGGATGGCCGGAGCCGAAGTATATGACCTCCCCTGCAATGTGGGAAAGGGGGGCGCGGTTAATTTCGGGATAAAACATGCTACCGGCGGTATAATCGGTTTTATCGACGGCGACTTGGGGAAAACCGCCGCCGAGGTTGAGAAACTGATTATCCCGGTCCTGGAAAACAAAGCGGATATGACCATCGGCAAATTTCCGCCCGCTGCCAATAAAGGCGGGTTCGGGTTGGTTATCAATCTCGCTCGAAAAGGAATCCGTTGGTTAACCGGGCTTCAGGTCGCCAGTCCGCTTTCGGGACAAAGGGTAATGCGCCGCGAAATCATTGAGCGTATCGGCTCGCTGGAGGCGGGGTTCGGGGTCGAAGTCGGCTTGACCATCGATGTATTAAGGCTCGGTTTCCGTGTTAAGGAAATCCCGGTCCAAATGACCCACAATGAAACCGGTCGTGATTTGGCGGGTTTTTTGCACCGGGGGCATCAATTCCTGGATGTGCTGGCAGTTCTGACTAAGAGATTATTCATGAGGTGATTCCGTGGAGGAGCTGCTTGATTTTTTATTGGCCAATCTCTATATTTTATTAAGGTATTTGTCGTTATTAACGGTTTCGATCTTATTAACGCTATTTTTTTTAACTTATTTAACGAGATTTCAAATTGAGTCCGATTTGCTCAAACCCAATTATCGCGGTGAAAAGATTCCGGCCGCCGGCGGCCTGGTTTTCGTCGCGGTACTGCCCTTCACCGTCGGCTTCGGTTTTTTATTCGCGGTTAACAGTTACGTTACGGTCCAGGCAGTGCTCTTTTTAATAGTTATTTTAGGTATGGGCTTGGCCGGGTTGATGGACGATTGTTTCGGCAGCCATGCGGTTAAGGGTTTTAAAGGCCATCTAAAAGCGTTGTTGAAAGAGGGGAAAATGACCACCGGATGCTTCAAAGCGATTTTCGGAGGAATGATCGCTTTGGTTTTCAGCACCGCGAACTCCAGGTTAACCAGTTTTCAGCCGAATCCGTGGCTGGTTGCTTTGGATTTTATGTTGGTCGGCCTTGCGGCTAATATTATTAATCTCTTTGATCTTCGTCCCGGTCGGGCCGGGAAGGTTTTTTTGATTTCCTTTTGCGCCGTTTTTTTAGTAAGCAATATGAATTTTGAAAAATTTATCGGTTTATTTTTGCCGGTTCTCGTAATTTTACTGATTTATTTACCTCGCGATTTAAAATCGGAACTGATGCTGGGAGACGTCGGCTCCAATCTCTTGGGCGCCGTCTTAGGAATGATGATGGTTTGGATGCTGAACGTTTTCGGGAAAATAATCGCTTTAATTATTTGCCTTGCCTTACAGCTGGCGGCTGAAAAAGTTTCTTTTTCGGAACTGATCGAAAAATATGGTCCCTTAAGATATTTGGATCAATTGGGTCGTGATCAAGATGATTAAACTGGGTGTGCATGTTTCTATCGCCAAAGGTTTGGCCGGAGCGGTTGATCAAGCGCATGCTCTGGGCTGTGACGGATTTCAAATTTTTGTCGCCAATCCCCGCGGTTGGGCTCGAAAACCGCTGGCCGATAATGAGATCGAGTTATTTAAAAATAAGCGTAAGGCTTTGAATTTGTGGCCGGTAGTCGTTCATTTGGCCTATCTTCCCAATCCGGCGACCGATGATCCGGAACTTTATCAGAAATCCCTCCTCACCTTGGCGGAGGAATTCAATCGGGCTAATCTGTTGGAGGCCGATTTTTTCGTATTTCATCCCGGTAAGAATAAAGCCCGCCAAAAAGGGATCGAGAGAGTGATCAACGCGGTTAACCTGGTGTTGGAAAAAGTGCCGGGTTCCACATTAATGCTCTTTGAGAACCAAGCCGGCGCCGGAGGGGAACTTGCCGGAAGTTTGGAAACGCTTCGGGAATTAATCGCCGGCGTTGGACAAGCCCAAAGAGTGGGAATCTGTTTTGATACCTGTCATGCCTTCGCCGCCGGTTATGATCTAAGCCGCCGGCAAGGTTGGGAAAGGACTTTGGAGGATTTAAAGCGAATTATCGGGATTGAAAAGGTGAAGTTATTTCATCTCAACGATTCGCTCGGCGCTTTGGGTTCGCATAGCGACCGGCATCAACATATCGGCGCCGGCAATATCGGTTTGGCCGGGTTTGAGTATTTGGTCAATCATCCCGAGTTGAATCAAATTCCGGGGATTTTGGAAACGCCTCAAAAATCCCGGGATGATGATTTGAAAAATTTAGCGGTTTTGCGGGGGCTGGTTAAGTCCTAAAGCTTTTTGAACCGCGCTATTCGGCGCAATTTATTTAAAGGAGTTAACTTATTGAAAACGGTGGAGATTTATACCGATGGAGCTTGTTCCGGCAACCCGGGGCCGGGTGGTTGGGCGGCGTTGTTATTCCATGAAGATCATCAACGCGAAATTTCCGGATTCGAACCTCACACCACCAATCAACGCATGGAATTGCGGGCGGCGGTGGAAGGATTGAAAGCGTTGAAGTACCCCTGCCGGGTTAAACTTTATTCGGACAGCGCTTATCTGATCAACGCTTTCCGTCAAAATTGGATCGACGCTTGGCTCGCCAACGGGTGGCTGAATTCGCAAAAGAAACCCGTAGAAAACCGGGACCTTTGGGAAGAAATTATCCGGTTGACTCAAGTCCATCAAGTGGAATGGATCAAGGTTCCGGGTCACCGTGATAATCAATATAACAATCGTTGCGATTTATTGGCGAGGAACGCCATTAAAGAACATCTCGCGCAATAAAATATGAAAAGTTTGGCAGGATTTCGTTTTTAAAATGGCGAAAACTTTCATTCATTCGCAAGTTTTAAGCTTATTAAAATTCCGAAGGAGTGAACGATTTGCTGACACAAGCGCAGATTGAAGAATTAAAAGAACGAGCCCGTCATATGCGGGGACACATCATCAGAATGTTGGCCGCCGCCAAATCGGGGCATCCCGGAGGGTCGCTTTCAGGAGTGGACCTTCTGGCTTATCTCTATTTTTACAAAATGAATATTGATCCTCAAAATCCCAAAATGCCGGATCGCGACCGGTTTATTTTGAGCAAGGGACATGCCGGACCTTTATTATACTCCGCTCTGGCTGAGAAAGGCTTTTTTGACAAGGATTTAGTCTGCACTTTGCGGCAGTTCAACAGTATTCTGCAAGGCCATCCCGACATGAAAAGAACTCCGGGAGTGGAGATTTCCAGCGGTTCGTTGGGGCAAGGTCTTTCGGTGGCTAATGGAATCGCGATCGCTGGAAAAATGGATCAAAGGCCTTACCGGGTATACGTTTTAATCGGCGACGGCGAAAGTCAGGAAGGCCAGATCTGGGAAGCGGCCATGACTTCGGTTCATTATAAACTGGATAATTTAACCGCTTTTCTTGACTATAACCATCTTCAAATCGACGGCGCGATCGAAGATGTAAAATCCTTTACCGATCCGAGGGCCCGGTTTGAGGCTTTTGGATGGCACGTAATCGAAATCAACGGGCACTGTTTCAACGAGATCGACAATGCCGTCACCGAGGCCGAAAGTACTAAAGGAAAACCGACGATGGTGATTATGAATACGATTAAAGGTAAAGGGTGCGATTTTATGGAGAATCAAGCCGGTTGGCACGGAAAAGCTCCATCTGCTGAAGAAGCGGAACAAGCACTAAAAGAATTGGGTTTTTAAAGATCGATCTGCAAGAAGAATTCGGATAATTGTAAAGAGAGAGGAGTTTGTCAATGGGTGATCGAGTAGCGACGCGCGATGCTTATGGAAAAGCATTAATTAAACTGGGCGAAATTAATCCAAAGATAGTTGTGTTGGACGCGGATCTTTCCAAATCCACTAAGACCGATGGTTTTTCCAAGAAATTTCCGGAACGGTTCATCCAAATGGGAATCGCTGAAGCCGATATGATGGCTACCGCCGGTGGTTTGGCCACCGCAGGCAAGATTCCGTTCGCCAGTTCCTTTGCTGTTTTTGCCACCGGCCGTGCTTATGACCAGATCCGTAATACCATCGGCTATTCAGGGTTAAATGTAAAAATAGCCGCTACCCATGCCGGAGTTACGGTGGGGGCCGACGGCGGTTCGCACCAATCCATCGAAGACATCGCTTTAATGAGGGTAATACCCGGGATGACGGTTTTAAACCCGGCTGACGCCGCGGAAACCGAGAAATTGGTTTTCGCCGCCGCCGAACATCAGGGACCGGTCTATATCAGGCTTGGCCGGGAGCCGATGCCGACGGTTTTTGATGAAAATTATCAGCCGGTGATCGGCAAAGCTGTCCGGCTTCGGGAAGGTAAAGCTGCTACGATTATCGCCACCGGGATTATGGTGGAAAGAGCTTTGCTGGCGGCGGATATTCTCAATCAAAAGGGCACTTCGGTTCGGGTGATCAACATTCATACCATTAAGCCGATCGACAGCGCCGAAATTATTAAAGCCGCCTGGGAAACCGGCGCGATCGTTACCGCTGAGGAACATTCGGTCATCGGCGGGCTTGCCGGCGCCGTTGCCGAGGTTGTGGTCCAAAATCGTCCGGTTCCGATGGAGTTTATCGGAATCAAGGATCGTTTCGGCCAGTCCGGTACACCGGCTCAATTGTTGGAAGAGTACGGTTTGAACCCGGAACACATCGTAGCGGCGGTGGAAAAGGTGATCGCCAGAAAAGATTCGTAATTAGCGGTAACGACAAAAGCGGGTAGTCGGGAAATTCGCCTCGAGAATGATTAAGGAGTGAGTTGCGATGAATATAAAAAAGATTGCTTTTATGACCGGTGGCGGCGATTGCGCCGGAATCAACTCCTTTATCGCCGCCGCGGTTCGTCAAGGGGTTAATAAATACGGAATTGAGTTTGTAGGTATCCGTAAGGCCTTTGAAGGGGCCTGTTCCGACCGGATTGAAGATCATTTGATGCCCTTGAACTTGGAAGCGGTTAACGGTTTGGAGATTAAACCCAGCACGGTTTTGGAGTCTTCCCGTTTCAATCCGTTTTCTTCCGGAAATGTCGCTCAAGGGTTTCCGCAAAAGTTGGTCGCCAATCTGAAAAAAATCGGGGTGGACGCGGTATTGGCCACCGGCGGCAATGATACGATTAAATCGTGCATGGGCTTGGCCAATCAAAACTTTCCGGTGATTGCCGCTCCCAAGAGCATCGATAACGACGTTTCCGGGACCGATACCATGCTAGGTTTTAAAACGGCCATTTCGTTCGGGGCCGCGGCCGTACGCAGCACCGTCGAATCGGCAAAAACCCATCGCCGGATTTCGATTGTGGAAATTATGGGGAGAGAAGCGGGCTGGCTGACCCTGGAGATCGGTATCGCCGCTGGCGCCGATTTGATTTTAATTCCCGAAAAACAAGTGGAGCTTGCGAAAGTATGCGAGCGGATCGCTGAGATCAACCGGAAACAAAAATACGTAAATATAGTAGTGGCCGAAGGATTTAAAATTAAAGCGGACGATCCGGTATTATTGAAAGCCAAGGAAGAAAGCCCGGTAGTCAAAGCCTTAGTTGAAGAAGATCTGGGAATCGACTCCCACGGCAACCCGAAATTAGGAGGGATCGGCCAGATCTTACGCCGGATTATCAAAGTGCAATTGGGCCTCAAAAAATTGGAGGATGTCCGCGCCACTGATTTGGGATTTACGTTAAGGGGTTTGGTTCCGGTTGCCGATGATGTTGTATTAGGGACCAGATTCGGTATTACCGCGGTCGATCTCTTGCTCCAAGGCGTGAGCGGCAAAATGGTCGGTTTACAAGGCGACAAGATTGTGACCGTTCCTTTCCCTGAGGCTTTGGTTCAAAAACAAGTCGATTGGACCGATGCCGAATTAGCCGGCGTGGGTGTGGCCTTTTAACCCTATAGCCCGGGCGGCGTCGATTCCTTGATTTCAGGGATGATATCCGGTTTTTAAGATAGAAGAGTTTGGATTTAACTAATAAAGGGAGTGAAATAAATGTTAGTAACGATGAAAGCGATTTTGGAGGCCAGCCTGAACGCGTACCGGGCTGGAAAACCTTTTGCGGTGGGAGCTTACAATGTCAATAACATGGAACAGATGCAAGGGATTATGAAAGCCGCCCGTGAAACCCAATCACCGGTAATAGTGCAAGTTAGCCGCGGCGCTTTAAAATATGCCGAAGATAAGTATTTGAGAAATATCATTATGGCCGGAGTGGAATTGAACCCGGACATTCCAATCGCGGTTCATCTTGATCACGGAAATAACCTGGAAAGTGTCAAACGCGCGATTGACCTCGGTTTTACCTCGGTGATGATCGACGGCTCCTTATTGGAGGATTCAAAGACTCCTTCGGACTTCGATTACAATGTCCGTGTCACCAGTGAAGTAGTTAAATATGCTCATGACCGGGGCGTTACCGTTGAGGGTGAAATCGGCACTTTGGGCGGAATTGAAGACGGTGTCGGTTCCGGACGCACTCACTTGACTGTTCCGGAAGAAGCAGCCGAGTTTGTCGAAAAAACAGGCGTTGACGCCTTGGCGATCTCCATCGGCACCTCCCATGGCGCCTATAAATTTAAAGGCGAAGCTAAAATCGCCTTTGACATTATTGAGAAATGCCGCAAATTGATGCCCAATGTCTATTTGGTTGCCCACGGTTCTTCCAGCGTTCCCAAAGAATTAATCGATATCATCAATCAATACGGCGGTTCAATGGAACACGCCGCCGGTGTGCCGTTGGAAGCTTTGCAGCAAGCGATTACTTGCGGCATTAATAAAATCAATGTCGACACCGATATCCGACTGGCGGCCACCGCCGCTACGCGGAAGTTTTTAGCGGAGAATCCCAGTAAGTTCGACCAGCGGGAGTATGCGGGCGCCGCTCGGGAAGCGATTGCCCAAGAGATCATGAAACGGATGAAAGCCTTTAATACTGCCGGACATATCAAAGATGTTCCCAACTGGAGTTTGGATGAAATGAAATCCAAATATCAAGGCAAATAAGCTTAACACGGAGCGCGCACGAGACGGATTAAACCCATGAAAATCATCATTCATGGGTTTAATCTTATATAATGATTAAATTCTTAATAAAGCTAAAAAAAGGAGGATTATTCCCGGGATTAATCCGAGCCATTTTTGATCGAGATTAAAACTTAAAGCGCATTTTTCACCCAAATAAGCGCCTAAGGATAAGGACAACCATTGAAAAAGCCCTACCGTAAACGGTATTAAAAGCGAATGAAAACCCAATAAGGCGCTGCCGATTCCAACGCCGATGGAGTCTAAGGAAAGCTCCAATCCCAATAATAGGGATTCTCCGGTATCGATAGCGCCGGATGAGTCCAAGTCGAATTCAACCGGATTTTTAAAAATATGAACTGTAATGCCCAGCGATTTAAATCCGATTTTCAGCAATGTTTTTGGAGCGGTGGTTTCGATTTTCTCCGGAGGCGTTCGATTATTTTTATGGAGCGTTTGAACTATAATCCAGATACCCATCATAACCAGAATACTTGCTCCAAGCTTTTTGGAGACCTGAAAGGGAACAAATCCGGACAGACTTTTTCCGGCCAACAAAGCGACGCCGGTGTAGATGACGGAAAACATTACTATTAGTAGTTTGGAAGACAACGGTATTTTAATTTGACGTAAACCATAAACCAAACCGGCGCTGAAAGCATCCATACTCAAAGATATTGCCAGCAGAAAAATGGGATATGACATGGGTCAACTCCTCTAGTGTTATACGAAGCCTAGGTGTATTATATGATTGTATAAAGGACTTTGCTTAAATGAAGATGGAGGGAGAGATTTTTAACTTTTAACATATATCCGCCATCAAAATTATTAAAATTTTTTATCATCCACAACCCGCGTCGTTTGTAAATTTGAAGCCGCAATTACGGAGATTATTACGGATACCGGAAATTTGTGTTTTAAATTATAATTTAGGCAAACTGATCATTTATGACAAATCAACTATGTTTGGGACGCCCCCAATTGGGAATCTAATCGCGACCTTGACCGGTCATGAAGATGCGCCGCTACCGTTGCTTTTATTCCAAAACAGCATTACAATTATCTTTGGAAGTTGAGAGGTATTAGTTTATGTTTAAAAAACTTTTTCTCTTGATTGCCTTACTCTGCTTGTTCTGGTCTTCCACTGCCCAAGCCGCAGTGGTGAAAGTATGCCACCCTTGGAAAGCCGCCTATCAAGTCGAACCAATAAAGCTTGATGGAAATGTTTATCAGTTGGAAAATGAAAAACCGGGTAAAAAGCTTTTAAGCTTTCCGAGCTATATTTCAGCTGTGATTACCCTGGATCCGTTCCGTGATAAATATGAAGATATCTATCTAATACATTATCTGGATCTCACCGAACTCTACAAGAAGGTCGCTTCGAAATTGAAACTGAGTTATTTCGGTGCAAAAATCAATGTAATGTTGCTTGAGTATCTCAGCGGACCTTCCTGACGGCCAAAAATGAAAGGCGGTCATGGAGTTTTAATCCTTTGTTTTTATTACGGTTCCAACCAACTGGTTTTTTTGATATAATTATAAAAATCATTTATGGATATGAGGGATCGATATGAACATCCGAGAAATGGCCCTATCAGCCAAAAAAGCCGCCTTGCATTTAGCGGCTTGCGATCCGGAATTAAAAAATAGGGCTTTGGAACAAATAGCTCAAACACTGGAACAGAATAAAGAAGTGATTATTCGGGCTAATCAAGAAGATTTGAACCGCAGCGAACAGGAGCATCTGGCGGCTCCGCTTTTAAAACGGTTGAAATTCGACGAAGTTAAATTGGCGGATGTAGTGGCCGGAATTCGCAGTTTAATCAAATTGGAGGACCCGGTCGGTAAAACGAAGCTGGCCACCGAGTTGGACCAAGGTCTGGAACTTTACCGGGTAACTTGTCCCATCGGAGTAATCGGGATCATTTTCGAGTCCCGTCCCGATGCCTTGGTTCAGATCTCCACTCTTTGCCTGAAGAGCGGGAACAGTGTTTTATTGAAAGGCGGTTCCGAAGCCTCAGCCACCAACCGGATTTTGACCGATTTAATCATTCAAGCGACTGAAAAAGCGGGGCTTCCTACCGGCTGGATTCATCTCCTGGAGACCAGGGCCGATGTGAACGAAATGTTGAAGCTGGATCAATACATCGACTTGATTATTCCGCGCGGTTCCAATGAATTCGTCCGTTATATCATGGACAATTCGAGAATTCCGGTGATGGGGCACGCCGACGGAATCTGCCATTGCTACGTGGACGCCGACGCCGACTTGGAGATGGCGGTGCGGATCGCGGTTGATTCTAAAACTCAATATATCGCTGTATGTAACGCGGCTGAGACTTTATTGGTTCACCGGGAGGCGGCGTTAGAGTATTTGCCGTTATTGAAACAAGCCATGGATGAAAAGCAGGTTGAACTTTTCGGCTGCCCGAAAACTCAAGCGATTATCGATATCCAACCGGCAACGGAAAAAGATTGGCAGACCGAGTACCTCGATTATAAACTGGCGATTAAAGTGGTGGAAGACTTGGATGAAGCCATTGAACATATCAATCATTACGGTTCCGGCCATACGGACACCATAATAACCCAAAACCGGTCCCATGCCGAAAAATTTATGAACTTAGTGGATTCGGGAAATGTCTTTTGGAACTGTTCCACCCGTTTTAGCGACGGTTTTCGGTATGGGTTCGGGGCCGAGGTCGGGATCAGCACCGGCAAGCTCCATGCCCGGGGGCCGGTGGGGCTGGAGGGGCTGGTGAGTTATAAATATAAATTGGTCGGCAACGGACATCTGGTTGAGGATTACGCTCTGAAAAAGCGGAGTTTTAATCATAAAACTTTGAAGAAAGATTGTCCGGTTTAATAAACTGCCTGTATTGTAATTTTGTTTTGATGTCAAGCAAAGATGGCGGAAATCCTCGGGATATTCTAGGCCATTTTTTTTTGATTTCAAACAAATCCCAATTAAAATGGATAATTTCAGCCCGTAAAGGACATTAATTGGTTTTGAAGGTTCGAGAGAGGCAGCATGCTTATTCGTGGTTTTAATTGTTTTGCGCCGGATCTCTGCCGATTAAAACCGCGCCGGGTATATAAAAATGCTCTAAATCCCATCCAAGACGGCTACTATTCGCTATTAGCCTCAAAGCATCACGAAAGCAGCGGGTTTTAAACAGCGGCGGACTTATCCTCCGGTCGGATCAAATTAGTGAATGAATCCGGCCCGGCGGCGGAAAGTTAATATTATTGACGACTGTTTCAGGCAACGGCGGCGAAAAATGACAAGCATAACAGAAAGTACAGGTGTACGAAAAAGTGAAATCATAGTATATTTAGAAGTACTGTAAGCCATAATACTTTTTTTCCATGAATTACAATTTAGCGAGGAGGAACGTTGTGGCGACTCAACAAAAAGCGCTTCCGAAAGTAGCGTACTTTTGTATGGAATATGCCTTGGATAATGATTTTAAAACTTATGCCGGCGGATTAGGCGTTCTGGCCGGCGACTACTTGAAAGGCGCCCGGGATTTCGGTTATCCGATTGTCGGGATCGGCCTTTTATGGAAACAAGGCTATACCGAACAACGCATCGGCAAAGATGGCCGACCCTATGATTGTTATCATAATAATTATTATGAGTTTCTGGAAGACACCGGAGTGACGGTGGGAGTGATGATCCGTCATCGCGAAGTCCGTTGCAAGGTTTGGAAGGTGGATTGTTTCGGTAACGCGCCCCTTTATTTACTCGATACCAATCTGCCGGAGAATGAAGATCAATGGATTACCGGACAATTGTACGGTTGGTTCGGAGAAGAACGGGTCGCCCAGGAGATGGTGCTGGGTATCGGCGGGGTTCGCGCGCTTAGAGCGTTGGGGCTGGAGATCGATGTCTATCATTTCAATGAAGGACATGCGGTCTTCGCGGGTTTGGAATTGATCCGGGAAAAAATGCAACGCGGCGCTTCCTTTGAAGCCGCTTTAACCGAAGCGCGGCGGCAAATCGTATTCACCACTCATACGCCGGTGCTTCAAGGAAACGAATGGCACTACCTGGAGCGATTAATGTATATGGGCGCCAATAACGGCCTTTCCATGGAACAACTGATTTATTTGGGGAATTCGCCGTTTAATATGACCGTGGCGGCATTGCGATTAGCCCGCTTTTCAAACGCGGTGGCTCAATTACACTGTGAGACGGCCAACCGAATGTGGTCATGGGTTGAGCGGCGTTCGCCGATCATCGGGATTACCAACGCGATTCATCTCCCTACTTGGGTAGATGAGGCGATGCTTCGGGCGGCGTCGGGAGACGGCGATTTATGGGAAGAGCACCAGCGGAATAAGGGAGAGTTGATCCGGTTTGTTAAAGAGCGAACCGGCGTAAGTCTGGATCCGGATGTTTTATTGATTGGATTTTCGAGACGGGCGGCGCCGTACAAACGGAGCGATTTAATCTTTACCGACAAAAAACTCATTTCCGAATTATTGAACGGACGCCGGATTCAATTGGTCTTTTCCGGAAAAGCCCACCCGTTGGACGATTACGGCAAGGAGATCGTGGCCAACTTGATCCGGTTCACCAACCGTTATCCGGGCTCCGTAGTCTTTCTTGAAAATTACGATATGGAGATCGGCAAGATCTTGACCAGGGGTTCCGATGTCTGGCTGAACAATCCCAGACGGCCGATGGAGGCGAGCGGGACTTCAGGAATGAAAGCGGCGATAAACGGAGTCTTAAACTTGAGCACGCTTGACGGTTGGTGGCCCGAGGCTTGCCGTCACGGGTTTAACGGTTGGCAATTCGGCGACGGATTCGTCAGCGATGATATTCGCCGTCAAGACGAACACGATGTAAACGCTTTATACCATGTCCTTCTCAACCAAGTAATCCCGACTTACTATCAAAACCGGGATCGTTGGGTGGAGATGATGAAAAACAGCATTCTAAGCACAAAAGAACAGTTTAATGTCCGGAGAATGCTGGAGGAATATTATGAGAAATTGTATACCGAATGATTAGTTTTAGGCGATTTTATAATTCCCGGATTTTTCATTTTGACACACCATATTGGTAGACTAATCCGGGTTGGGCGCCATATATTGTGTCAAAATCTTACTAGAGGTAATTATGAAAATCGCTTAGTTTATCAACACTTCGTAAAAGGGTTATCCGGGGATAACCCTTTTTTAAATGTTGAATGGGAATTTTGTTAAAACGCTGCTTGATCGGCGCCCGTACGAAGAAAAACCAACTTCAAAATTTGGTTTGGGTTTGAATTAGGGCTTGACATTTCTTTTAAATCCAAGTAAACTTAGGCAGCAAGATAATTTTTAAAAAAAGGGCTCGAGTTTATGTCCGTGGGAAATAAAAGCTGCATTCATAATTTAAGGACTTACTCTGCCCAATTATGCTTAGTCGACAAGCTATAATTTATTGAGGTTTTTATGTTTTTAAGCCGTGGGCATGAGTAACCGCGGCTTATATATTTCCAAGGGATGAATAATGGTTTTCTTACAATTTATTTTACCGGTCATTGATTTTTGTCTTTATCCTTATTGAAGCCGCGGGAACGTCTCGCGGCTATTTTAATTGTTAAGAGAGGGATAAATAATGAATCAAAAAACCATGGAATTATTGGAATTTCCACAGATTAAAAAGAGGTTGGCCGAATGCGCCTTGAGTAAACTGGGGCGTAAATTGGCGGAAGGTTTAAAACCTCGCGCCAATATCACCGCTGTTAGTGAAATGTTGCGGGAAACAACCGAAGCAAGGTTATTGTTGGAAGCAGCCGGTAGGCCGCCATTACATGGATTGGCCGACTTGAGCGATCTGATCGGAAAACTGAATGCGGGTGGAGTTTTAGATCCGTTATCTTTACAAGCCATTGCCGATTTTATGCGGGGATGTCGCCATACCCGGGAGTTTATGTAAAAACGTCTGGAACTTGCGCCGATGGTGGCGAATTATTCATATGGGATTACCTCTTTTGAAGAGTTGGAAGCGGAGATCGAGCGTTGTATAGTTGACGGCTTAGTCCGCGATGAAGCTGGTCCGGAATTGCGCAAGATTCGAAAAGAAATAAAAAGGCTTCAGGATAAAATAAAAAGCAAACTGCAACAATTG
>JAAYHS010000209.1 GCA_012735315.1 Bacillota bacterium
ATGATCATTAAGACCTTCAGATGAGGCGCCAAATAGTATTTTTGATTCATCTTATTCCACCTCCAGGTTTTGTAATAAAATCAACATAACCCAGATCTTGGATTCGATAGTATGCTTAAAAATCCTTTTTTTGACACGGATGATAAATATTTAATGTGCGACTATGTCATTTCTTTAGCCAAAAAAAACGATTCCTCATCCGGAATCGTTATCGGAATCAAAGTTGTTAAGATTAATCAATTATTATCCTAATTTCATCGGAAACAATAACCTGACCATCTTCCAACTCTGTTTTGGCTACAAGCACATATTCGCCTTTTTTGGATAGCTTCTTATTTAAATCGATTATTCCCGGTGTTCCGGCCTGTTCATAAATTAAGTCATCATTACCGTATAACTTAAAAGTACTCACCTTCTGCTCCGAAATAATATTGCAAAAGAACTGAATGGACGTTTTCTGGGAGTACACTGATTGATCAACAGGTAATTCGATTTCGACCTTTGGACTTTCTAAAGGTTGTCGGACTCCCGTTTCTAAGCAGGGCAATGAATTCCGGCCTAGCTGCATCACAATAATCTCGTTTTCCGGTATTACTACATCTTTGCCGGCTAAAAACCCCAGCAATAATAAGGGAATATTATAACCGCCCTTAACCTTATAATTCAAATTCATTTCGAGAATACCCGCCGTCGTAATGATGGAATCGATCGTTATTTCGATCAATCCGGTTCTCCCCAGGTAGTTGGCCTTTTTAGTTTTCGAGACCATACCGTTGGCAATTGCACCGTAAGGAATAACCAAGTTATTCCGGTCGTCATAGACGTCGCGAACCACTTTCAACTCAATTTTACTGCCTTCAGTAATCGTCTTTGATGATATGGATTCCAGAGTCCTTAAATATAACGGGACCGTCTCCGCATGATATGTATCTCTTTCATTTTCAGCTGCAATAACGGAATGAAATCCTCCACCGCTCAACAGTAGTAAAAATATTAATATGAATAAATACCGTTTCATTGTTATCTTTCTCCCTTCAAAGTTCAGTTACTGCTGGCAGTTATTGAATTAATAATGGTCAGCGCGCTGTCGATTTCGTTCAAATCGAAAAATACCGTTCCGTTTTGCCCGGCGGGATGCCCATGGCCAACAATCCTTAAATTGGTTTTGAATTCTTCCCCCACACTAATCATAGCCTCCCACAAAAGCGAAGGCTGTCCTGAAACCGAGTTGTAATTCGGATGATTTTTAGGCAGTTGATCCCGATAGATTTGATTAAAATCAAAAGAGTTATTCACTTCGACTTTTAACAGATAATTTCCATCTTTAATACTGCTTGGAACAGTCCAGGTCTTAACAAACGAACTTTTTTCAGTAGCCCCGGTTACCGCATCCGGAAGCGGGTTTTGGCGATCGGGCATGTAGAGTCCGTCGGCATACCTGACACCGCGTTTATGGGACCAAATGGGCAAAGCCTCAGGACGTCTGACATTGCCCCAGCTTGACTTGGCGCTCTTCTCGGTTACAAAGATGGTGTCGACGTATTTACCCGTTTCATCCTCCAGCCAGATAGCCAT
>JAAYHS010000210.1 GCA_012735315.1 Bacillota bacterium
CCGGTGATACCGCGGTTTCCATCCGCCGTAATAATTATGGGTTAACGTTCGGAGGCGGCAGGGACGACGGTTTCCGGGCTAATTCAAAAAGTGAGAATTATTTCTTGTTGTATCAATATGATTTTATTCAAAAAGAAGCTGAAGCGCTTTCTTTGCATCTTCAATCCATGGCTAAGAAGAATAGACTACCGGGACCGGTGTATCAGCCAACTCCTGAGGATGATCAAAGCGATATCAAACATTGCTTGAGTTTAGTCGGGAGAAAGATAATGGCGGAAGGCTTGTGGGAATATAAAGTTTACGGCGATTATTGGCATGAAACGAGTTATACGTTTGGGAAAAATTACGATTATCGATTTAGGAATTATGGCACGGATCTTGCCGGTTTATATGTTTGGGGCCGGCATGAAGCGCTTTTCGGGATAAATGCCGTAAACTCCCATACTGACAGTACGGATTATGGCGAACATCGGCTTACCAATACCGGAGTTTTCATGCAAGATAGTTGGAGTATTGCCGAGCAGTGGAAATTGATTTCCGGATTACGCCGGGATACGGGCGGCAAGTATAATTCGCCGCTTTGTCCCCGAGTTGGTTTGGTTTATTTGGTAGATGACCATTTTAGCCTCAAATTTGGATATGGCAAGGCATTCAGGTCGCCGACAATTTCGGATTTGTATTCACCTTATGGCGGCAATCCCGATTTGAAACCGGAAACGGGTGAACGTTACGACATTACCGGAGAGTGGCGCAATAATATGCATACGGTAAGTTTAAATGTTTACCAATCAAAGTTAAGAGATGGAATCGACTGGATGTGGGTAGGACCGAATGATTGGGATTGGGCCGTACAAAATTTTAAAAAAGTAAGGGTAATCGGCGCGAATATTAATTGGCAAGCCGAATGGAACGATTATTTAAACTCAACTGTTAAATATTGTCGGAACGATAAAGAAAAATGGGATCCGGGAACTGATTCCTATAGCGAAGATAATTTTTTCGGCCGAAACAAATTAACCTTGGGCCTGAGTTTTAAACGAGCCGCCGTCAGTTCCAATTTGAACTGGGAATATGTTTGGGATCGGTCCGATCAGTCAGCCCACGAAATGGAAGACTATGATGTTATAAATTGGAATTTGGCTTATACTGTTAAAGGGCTGGTTACTTATAAATTATCCATAAATAATTTGGCTGATAAAGATTACGAGATCTACTACGGTTATCCGGTTTCGGAAAGAGAATATAAAATATCCTGCAGCTACGCTTTTTAGGAAACGTCATGTTTAAAAAGGCGCTGCTTGTTTCGGTGGTCTTTCATTTATTATTCCTCGCCGGATTAGAATTGGTTAAGGAGCATCCGGATCAACTCCGGGCGTCGTTAAAGCATTCTCCACTGCTGATTGCGGCGCTTGAGCCGGATTATCCTTCCACCACACGGTTCCTTTCAAGGGAGCAGCCCCCTACGGAAAATAGTTTCCGGGGAAACGGCGTCCCGGAACGGTCCCTATTGAAGGACCATCGGGAACGATCGTTTGATTTGGGTATGGCGGAGGAAACTCCGCCACGCCTTCCGTCTGATGGTGAACGGATTGAACCGGAGATAGGGGGGGCCGGACCGGTTGGATACGAGGTTGGAGCGGAAGATTCGCTTAAGTTTGACTCGAGCGGGCCGGTAGCACAGGGAACCGCCGGATATGCCGCGAATCTTCAAGAGGCATCCGAACTTGACAGTTTACCGCTGAAACTTCATGCTCCAAGTCCGCAATATCCTTATCTAGCCCGGAAAAATCAATGGGAAGGCGTTACCGTTTTGGAGATGACGGTCCGGGAGGATGGGTTGATTGGGGAAATAACCATCCTTCAATCCTCGGGTTACCGGGTGCTGGACCAAGCGGCTGTAAAAACGGTTAAAGGATGGCGCTACCAACCGGCTTTTAAAAATGGAAACCCCGTGACTTGGCCGGTCCGGGTCAAAATCAAATTTGTATTGGAGTGAGCGTGATGCGCTGGATAATTCAGGGCGGAATCTTTATGTTTCCGTTAATGGTCTGTTCGGTGCTGATGGTTGCGGTAGTGATTGAACGGTTCTGGCTGTTTAATAAGGTGATGAAAATCCCGCTGATTGAATACGAGGAACCGGCGGAAACCCTTAAATTACTCCGGCAACGCCTAACGGTTTTAAATACGATCATTACGATCGCGCCCATGTTGGGCCTATTGGGCACGGTTACCGGTTTGATGCGCTGTTTCAATCTCTTGGGGAAGGGAGTAG
>JAAYHS010000211.1 GCA_012735315.1 Bacillota bacterium
CGTTACTAAACACTTTCGGGGAATGGTTTTTCGTCCAAGCCGGATGGATTGAATATATTAAATGGAACTCTTGGCGGGCATTCCTTTATTACCTTTTCTTTTTTGGTGCCGTATGGTTCCAGGAATATTGGTATAACGGGACCGGAAGATTAAGGCGGAATAATTGACAACTATCGGTAATAGGCTATAATTGTTTTAGGAGTCTGGAGTTGGACAATATTCTATATTTAATAAAAAGGAGACGCTATTGGTTCGCTACCGTCACGCTACGAAAAACGACCTTGAACCATTATTGGACTTAATCGAGAAAGGCTTTTCGGTTGAATCCGACTCGGCGTATAATTCCCAAAAAGGGGAAGAACACCGGGTTTTATTTTCTTATTTATATGCAAAGAAAAACTGGAGTCCCGATCTGGTTTACCTTGCCGAAGAGTCGGGCCGGTTAGTGGCGGCGGTTGGTTTTTTTCCGCAAAACTTAATTTTTGACGGCGTGGAGATACCGGTTTGGGCGGTGTCTCCGGTAGTGACCGACCCTGAGTTTCGGGGGAAAGGATACGCCGGGTCTTGTTTGACCCAAGCGTTGGCCGACGTTAAAAGCCGGGGAATACCGGCGGTCTTCCTGTGGGGGCTGCCATGGTATTATCCGCGGTTTGGGTTTGTACCGGTTTTACCTAGATACAAGACGAAACTCGCGTTTAAAAATTTAACCGAAAAAATTGAAGTTAAAGGGCGGATGAGGAGTGTTAAACCGGATGATCTTCCTCGGATAGCCGCTTTGTACGAAGCCGGGAACTCGAGATATTGGCTTCAGCCGAAACGGAACCTGGAGTGGTGGCGGGAGCGTTTTGAAGAAATTGATATTGAGAAGGCGTTTTTAAAAGAGGTTCCTTTCCCTAAAAAGGAAAACTTTCTGGTTTGGGAGAATAATAAAGGTGAAGTAAACGGTTACCTGAATTATCTGGTTGAAGCTAATTCGAAAATAGTCATTAACGAAGCGGCGGTTTCGGGAATGGAAGCCGCAACGGAGATGATCGCCGTTTTGGCGGCGGATTTCGGTTTCGATAAAACCATCTATATCAGAGGAACCCCGGAACACGAGCTTAATCTCGCCGCTTACCGGTTGGGAGGGATTCATCTCGATCCGGCGCCACGGGCGGGCATGGTAAAGATTATCGATTGGCGGCGGTTTATTGAGTTGTTGTTTCCGATTTTTAATAAGAGAATTCATTCTTTTGGGAGATTTAAAGACGGAGATTGTCTGGAAATTACATTAGAAAAAGAAACGTGTCGATGGGTCTGGCGGGATTCGTCAGGTTGGGATCTGAGCGCCGGAGATGCAATCCCTCGAAATCCGGAAGGAGAAAAGTTATTTACCAAGTTATTATTGGGTTTTTATGATCAGTATGATTTAAGTTTAATTCGGACCAAGCGATTAACGATAATTAATAACCTATTTCCAAAGAAGTATCCATTTATTTGGGACAATAATTATTTGTACTAGGCGAAAAAAGCGGCAGGTTCGGGTATCAACCAAAATTATAGTTGCGTTACAACCGGATGCTGGTATGATTTTAGCATAAAAGATAAATTGGGGAGCGGGGTGGCTGTCCTCAAGGATACATCCGGCGCCTAACTCCGGATTGCGACTAAATTTAGTCGCCGGAGGCTAAGGAGTTGATTTTTTGGACCGACAACTGGCATTAACTAAAGCGGCTTTGTTGACCCCGTTTGTGATGTTCGATGAAGCAACCGTGTTGGTGAAAGACGGAAAAATTTTGGCCGCCGGACC
>JAAYHS010000030.1 GCA_012735315.1 Bacillota bacterium
GGGTGGATGCAATGACTTTAGAAAAAGTTGCCATACTTGATTGCGGGGGCCAGTATACGAAAGTAATCGACCGTAAAGTTAGGGAAATGTCCGTTAAATCGGATATTTTCCCGATTAACGTCGCGGCTGATACCTTAAGGGATTATCAGGGTATTATCTTGTCGGGCGGACCCGGCAGCGTCTGCGACGCTTCCTTAGAATACGATCCGCGGATCTTTGATTTTAAGATACCGGTCCTCGGCATCTGTTACGGAATGCAATTGATTAATAAACATTTCGGCGGAGTAGTCTCTCCGGGGCTTAAGACCGAATACGGCGAGGTTGAGATCGAAGTGGATACCGCTTGCCCGCTGTTTGAAGGCCTTGAAGTCCGGCAGCAAGTATTGATGAGTCATGGAGATTCCATTAAAGAATTAGCCCCCGGCTTTTTAGCGGGAGCCGGTTCGGAGGGGGTTACTGCCGCGATCTACAACCCCGACCTTAAAATATATGGAGTCCAATTTCACCCGGAAGTCGACTTGACGGCAAACGGCAAACGGATGCTCGCCAATTTCCTGTACCGGATCTGCGGCCTTCAGGGGAATTATTTACTGGAAGACCGAATTCAAACCGCGATTCAAAAGATCAGAGAAAAGGTCAAAGATGAAAAGATTTTGGTTTTGGTCAGCGGTGGCGTTGATTCGGCGGTGAGCGCCGCCTTGTTGATTAAAGCCTTAAACCCGGAAAATGTCTATGCGATTCATATCGACCACGGCCTAATGCGTAAGAACGAAAGCGACCAGGTCTGTGATAATTTGCGCCGGATGGGTCTGAAAAATTTAATCCGGGAAAACGCCGCCGCCGATTTCTTTAATAGCGTAATCGAGGTTAACGGCAAAAAAATCGGACCCTTAACTCGAGTGGTCGACCCGGAAGAAAAGCGGAATATCATCGGCGAGGTATTCATTAAAGTGGTCAAGCGGATCGCCGCCGGTCTAAACCTTGATTTTGACAAAACTTATTGGGCTCAGGGAACGCTTCGGCCCGATTTGATTGAGAGCGGCAACCCCGATGTGTCCGGTTACGCCCACCGCATCAAAACCCACCATAACGACGTGGATATTGTTCGCCGCGCACGCGAAAAAGGCTTGGTAGTCGAGACCAATTGGGACTGGCATAAGGATGAAGTCCGGCAAGTAGCCCGAGCTTTGGGGATTGATGAAAGCATCGCTTCCAGACAGCCTTTCCCGGGACCGGGTTTGGCGGTGCGGGTGATCTGTAATGAAGGCGCGGAGCGGATCAAACCGGAACAAAACGACCGTTTTCAAGAAGTTCTGAAGAGCCTTGCCGCCTCTTCATACCAAGGACAAGTTCTTCCCATAAAAACGGTGGGCGTTCAAGGGGACTGCCGCAGTTACCGTTATTTGGGGTTAATTGCCGGTAAAGGGCTCAACGCTGATTGGAATGAGATTTACCGGATCGGGACCAATCTGCCCAACCGGCTGGACTTTGTCAACCGGGTGGCGTATTGTCTGAACCGGCGCGAACTTCCAGGGGAACTGAAGGCGTTTCCCATGTATCTGAGTTACGAAAATGTGGAACTATTGCGGGAATTGGATTACCAGGTAGTCCAAAAATTAAACCAAAAACCGATTAGCCAAGTATTTGCGGTATTATTGCCGGTCGGATTCGAACGCCGCTATTCGGTGGCGATTCGCACTTTTATCACCAGCGATTTCATGACCGGCCGGCCGGCGGGTATCGGGAAGGATATAGCTAAAGACGTCCTTTCCCAACTGGTCGAGGAGATTGAAAAGGGATTCCCGGAAATTGATCTTATCTTGTATGATGTTACCAGTAAACCACCAGCGACGGTTGAGTGGCAATAAATTTTTCATTTTATTAAAAATTTATATTTTTATCCATTAATTACCTTGACAATCATAAATTACTGTTATAAAGTATAATTTTTAGAAAAAGTATTTTTTTAATACAATATAATATCTATCTTAAAATAGTTTAATGGAATAATGGCAAATTCGGAGAAAATCAGCAACGCAAAACCGGGGATAAATAAAACGAAACATTCGTTTTGGAATTGACCGCCGAATCACCTAAGGAGTATTTTTTTTTAAGATTTTAATATTTATTTAATCATTTGAAGTCATCAATTTACTAAGTTAATTATTAACTTTCAAAGGAGATGATTTCGGTGGAGAATATTCCCGAAAAAGTTTTAGCCGATATTGTGCTTAATAAAATTTCCGTTAATTTTAATTTTTTAGCTTTAAAGATCATGTTAACCCGTTTGCAACAAAAGGTTAAAACACACCCGGATCCTGCAACCGTAAATGAATGCGTTGCCGAATTTAAGAACTTTTTAATTAAATTTGGTCATTTACCAAAAACACAGGAAGATATTGCAAAAATTATGAAAAGTAGGTGAATTTTATGAATAAAGTATTATTTAATGTTGATGAAGTTAAGGAAAAAATCGCCCAAGGCAAAAAACTGATACTTGCCGGCGATGAATCTTTATTGAAAGAACTTCCGAAAGGGCAATGGATTGCCGGGACGAGCCCCTACTTTATGGGTGAAAACGGGGGCATCTGCGACAAAGAGCGAATTTTTGTCAACGAATTGCCTTCTTGGATAACAAACATTAATATTAGCCATTATGATGAGACGAATATTGCCGATATATATAAGGACGGACCTGATAATGGTTTTACAATATTAATTATTCCGGCGTTTTCTTCCACTCATTTTTCTTTTGCGTTAAATGCGCCAAAATATGATAATTTTGCGCAATGCCCTTTAATTGGATGGATTGCCGGAGTCGATCTTAACGATGTGGGGAAAGTTAAACCCAAAGTAATTTCCGGAGCTGAAAATTCTTTTATTGAAAATGGAGCTGTTGCGCTGCATGCATCCTTACCGAGCAATAAGTATGCCGAGATTAACATCTTGAATATTTTTACGCAAGGTAGCGGGGACACTATTGTTTTTCCGGAAGATGGATTTAGTGCGGTTGAGGCCATGATTAATGGACAAAAGTGGAATTTTGCCGAATACATCAGCCAAAACAAGATCGACACTAAATTACCGTTGGTTGCCGACTATTGTGGCGCAATGATCAATACCAGTTTTCAATCGGTAGATCAAGCCGCCAAGAAAGTTAATTTTTACGCTCCGGTGTTTAAAGGGATGGAATATAAATTGGCCGATCCGGTAGGCGACTATGTAACAAGTTTCTGTCAAAAGATGCCTTCTGAATCAAGTGACAAAATCGTTTTCGCCTGCAATTGTATACTAAATTATCTTTACTCCGAGTTAGAAGGCAAACATACGGGCGACGTCACCGGGCCTTTTACGTTTGGTGAGATCGCCTATCAACTGTTGAATCAAATAATGGCTTATGTGGCGATTGAGGATTTATAATAAATTCAATTTTCAATAGTATGTTAAATTAGCCGGGGGGAAAAGACCATTTATGCCTGATTTTCGACGGCATTCAAATTTGCGGATGTATGCCGAAGTTCGTTCCTCCTTGATGGAATCGGTTGATAGCATAAAAGACTTAGCCGAAGAGCTTCGGAAGAAGTTTGTCGTCGTTCAAGAAGAAGAGGATCAACTGATTCTGGAAGTAAATCCGGAATCAAACGAAACGGTTGAGATTAAAATTGCTCCCCGCAGGATCTATTTCCGGATGAATGCCTGCCGGGATTACCATCAATTTATTAGCGCCTTGGAAAAAAATTTAAAAATCATTTCCCGTCGATTAATTCCCAAGGAAATCATCGGTTTCGGAGTTCAAGGCTGCTATTTATATCCGATCGGTTCCTTGATGGAATTTTCACAACTGGCATTCTCTTGGACCGGCAAATATATCAACAGTCACAGCTTGATGGAGATCAACGATCTGGGGGTTACGGTTTTTTTTCGAGAAAGTGGTTTGAAAGTCAATTTGGCTTGCAGAATTATGACTCCGGATCAGGTCGACGAGTATTTTCCCGGAGCTGAACCGGACAGTATTTCCAAACTGAACTTATTTATCAATATTGAGATCGCTGCCGACAAGGCGGTGAAGATGGATTCCTCCGTTACCAACGCCATCGGGCAAGCCATTAAGGAACAGGTGCACCAGGCCACCCACTTAATCGAAGAGCGTTTGGGGAAAGAAATCATTGTCGATACTTAGGACACCGTGAAAACCGCCTCACAGACCGGACGTCAATCGCCTTACCCACGGAAGTTGGTCGGTTTTAGAACAACACGTGTCCCCTCTCCCGAACTCCCCTCTCACATCCTTCAAAACGGCCATACGCGGGAGAGGGGAGCGGCACTCGGTTTCGAACGGCAACAAGATTTTGTGGAGGGGTGAGGCGAAGTTAGGCCCGGATGATAAGCTTCAGAATATAAAGCAGTTAATCTATTTTGCCGATAATGAAGGTAACATCTTTCAAGGAGATCAAAAACATGGATGTAATGAGTGTCGCCAATATTTACACCGCTTTACGGATGAATCAAGTCCAGACCGCCGTTGAAACTAGTTTGTTGCGAATGGCCATGGATACGCAGGCCCAAGCCGTTCAAAATCTGATCGAAGACCTGGGCGCCGTTTCGATAAATCCGGCGCATTTAGGAAACAACATTGATGTTTATCTCTAGTTTTAATCCGGTTGATGATCCGTGTTCGAAGGCCATAAGGCCTTTTTTTATAATTTAAATTCGAATCCTTGATGGTCCAAAAGGGGAAAGGGAGTTCACGGAGAATATTTTTTAAATCGGTTGTTCGGATTGGATAAACAATCGCCTGGTTGCTTAACTTAATCATAAAGCTGATGATGGGGCAAACAAGGTCGGAGGCAGGCAAAGGCCGGTGGCGTTTTTTTACGGTTGCAATTAATCTCTAAAATAAATGGAGGGAAGATCGGTGAGATACTACTTTTCGAGGTTTGTTAGATTTTTACATGAAGGCGCCATTCCTTTAACCAAATCGATCTTGGTTTTGGCGGGTTTGGTGTTTGTCGGATCGCATTTTTTCAATTTAAGAATGATGTTGGGATTAACACCGGCTTATCTACCGGGGCTTTTTTGGACTTTTATCACTTTTCCCTTGGTAAACACCGATTTTTTGTCTTTGGTTTTCGCCGGGCTATGGCTTTGGTTCGTCGGAGGAAGCTTGGAAAGAACTTGGGGCTACCGGATTTATGGATTTTTTGTGATCTTGGTGGTAGCGGTGACCGGAGGAGCAATGTCGTTGGCTGCCATTATTGTCGGGAAATCCTGGTTTCAAATCAGCGGCCTTTGGCTGCCTTTAGTGGGAATAACCTGGGCTTGGGCTAAGATTTATCCCGAAAGAGAGGTCATGATCTGGGGCGTTTTTCCGGTTAAAGCCTTATGGCTGGCCTGGATTAACGCCGGGGTGGTCTTCTTTAATTATTTGCGGGTTGATTTCCTATTGGCTTTGGCAACGCTCAGCGGAATCATCCTGGTCTATCTTTTCGGAGATACCGGAAGATTGGGACGCGGCTTAAATTACCGAAGTTGGCGACGGGAGGGGACTTATTCCAAATCAAAACGCAACCGGCTTCGAATTATAAAATAAGCCGCCGGTTGACTTCCGGCGAATTCAGCCGGAAGCGTCGCCCAAATCCGTCTCGGAATTAGCGGCTATGGATGGCGGTTATTTAACGAAAAATTGCAGCTTTTCCGGATTAGAAGGAAAAGCTTTCTATTATCTAGAAATGTATTTAATATATTTATGGATCGGCTTTTTTTAAAGAGGGATAAATCAAAGGCTTTTAAGGAGTAAGGATGTCTGCCGTCGGTAAATTTATTAAAAATATTGATCGTCAATACCGGGATTTTAAAACTTTAGCGTCGGGCAACACGCCGTCCGTGGTAATTCAAGGCGAAGGGGCAACCCTGTCCGGTCGTCAATTGCAAGCGATTTTGGCGGAATATGAAATCGGAGATATACCGGGAATCGAGCAATGGTTCGAAGCGATGACCGAGGACTTTTTAGCTCCTCAAGGGTTGCCGTTGCCTTTTGCCGAAGCTTTGCAAAGAGTAACGGGGATGCCTCCCACGCTGGCGCTGGAATGGTTGGAAACCGAGATTGCGGCCGTTTCCGAATTAACTACGGAAGAGGAAGTTATGGCTTTTTTCCGTAAAAATCCCAAGGTCTATTCGGCTTGTTTTGTGTTGGGGATCGCTTTCGGTTTATATAGCGACAATCCGGCGCTGGTTTCGGCCAGCGGTTTGCAATATTTCATCAAGCTTAAGCGTGAAGGCCGTTTACAACAGGGTATTTGGATTAACACCGACCGTTTTATCCGCGCTTCCTTTGCTTTAATCGACCGGATCTGCACCATCACTTTCATAGCGGAAGCCGCTTGTAAAATGGCGGGAATCAGTTTTGCGCGTCTTTCGGAAGATTTGGCCGAAACCATTGGTTTGGGGAAAAAACTGGCGGCCTTATCCACTATTTCGGCCTCGGCGGTTAATGTCGCCGATGTGATTGGCGGAGTCGCCAACATCGGCTTTTCAATGTTGGTCGGGAAAGCCGTGGGCAAAATGGTTGAATGGCTGAATGACGATTTGAAGCAACAATTGGAAAGCATTGCTTCGCAAGTCGAAGTCAAACTTCGCTTGCGTGAATTACTGAAAGAAGAGGCCCCTCCAGAAACAATCGTTCCCTTAATTGAGTTGATGAAGGAAGAAGGAACCTATCGCCTGATTTTAAGCAAGAATTAGCGCAGTAATTTACCGAAGCCAACGAGCGTCCGGATTTGGCGGGTAGTCTTTGCGCCGCCGGAGAAGCGATTTAGGCCTTTACTCGCGGCGCAACCGGAAAGTGGAGGAAAGTGATGTTTTTCGGAGCCATTTTTAAAACCGTTAAGGGCGGTTATGACGCTTATACCCTCCGCAAGAAGTTGAAAGAATATCAAAATGAGTTGACCAAGGATTTATTGACCCCCTTCTCGGTTTACGAACGATATCTGGCCAACGAACGTTTATTAATGGCTGAATATCTGATCGAGCTCTCAAAACTACAAGCTAGAAAAGCCGGCCTTGAAACCCGGATCAAGTTGAAGGAAAGGATGAATCGGAGGATGAAGGAGTTGATAGCTCAGACCCAGGAGGAGCTTGAGGGACGTTCGGCGACAAAACTGGATATAGCCCGTTTGGTTACAGGAATGCGGGAGCTTTCAATAGCGGTTGATCGGGATTTGGCGTCTTTTCGCAAAGAAATAGCAGCTGAACAAAGGAATCTCCTTCAGCAACTCAATGAGTTGGGGGAACGTTTGTTACAATTATCCGACCGTATTGATCGTCAAGCGAATCAAACCGCCCTCTTCGAAAAGAAAATTAATTCTTTTTTTAATAAAGTTAAAGGTTTTGATGAAGATTTAGAAAAAATAACCAAAACAAGCTTGCAAAGGATCAAATTGATTTGGGGCTTTAACATTTTCATGTTATTAATAGTCATTTATTTATTGTTCAGATGATTTTTGAGTTTACTTGAATTCCAGTTTTCGGGGGTCGTGCTCATGACCTGGCGACGTTTAATTATTGGATTTTTATTTTTCTTAACCCTTTCAGCGGGTGTGTTTGCCGCCGCGGAACATCCCTATCGGGTTTTTATCGAAGAAACGGTGGCGACCGTTGCTCAATCATGGGTTCCGGGAACTTTTACGATTAGCCCTGACGGGCGCTTTGCCTATGTGGTAGTTGTTGGGAATCAACAAAAGGTGGTCCTTGACGGGGAAGAACAACAAGCCTATCAAGAGATCGCCGGTTTGCGTTTTTCACCCGACGGCAAACATTTTGCGTATGTAGCCAAACAAGGTCATCAATCTTATCTGGTTTATGACGGCAATACCGGAAAACCCTTTGACGCGATTGATGTCGCTACATTGCGATTTAGTCCTGATGGCCGGCGTTATGCTTTTATCGGGAAAACCGGGGATAAGCATCTGGTGGTAACCGAAGCCGGCGCGGGTAAGACTTATGATGAGATCAACGGCGGCTCTTTACGTTTCAGCCCCGATAGTATGTCTTTAGCGTATATTGCCCGTCTCGGCAACAAATGGTTCCTAGTAACCGATGGTCGCGAAAGCGAACCCTACGATGAGATCCCCGCCTTGGAATTCAGCGCCGACGGTAAAAGAGTGGCCGCCATCGTCCGTTTTGGCGATCAATACGCGGTTACCGTCAACGGCGAGATCGGACCGGCTTTCACCAGGATCAAATCGGACAGTCTCGTTTTTTGTCCGGACGGTCAACGAATCGGTTATATCGCGATTGACGGGGGGCGCGAATTTTGCGTTATTGACCACCAAGCCGGTAATGATTATGACCGAATCATCAGTAAAAAGATTAGTTTCGCTCCGGACGGCGCCAGAACCGCCTTCGCCGTCGAGCGCCAAGGGAGCCGGTTTATGGTGGTCGACGGAGAAGAAGGCAAACCTTATCCAAAAATCTCCGCCCATCCGCCGCTTTTCAGTCCCGACGGCCGTAAATTGGCCTATGCGGCTTTTAACGGAAGGGATTGGCTGGTGGTAGTTAACGGTGTCGAACAGGCCGGTTATGCGGGAATTGGAGAAGGGTCGCTTCTCTTTAATAACCGGGGTTCAAGATTGGCATACATAGCCAAATTAAAGACCGGAGCTTGGACGGTAGTCAGCGACGGAATTGCCGGGCCTTATTACGATGCAATCGCCCAAAATAGTCTGGCTTTTAGCCCCGATGGAAAAAATTTGGTTTATAGCGCCCGGCGGGGCAACAAGTGGTTTGTGGTGTTGGATAACCGTGAAGGCCGCCTTTATGACGGAATTGTAGCCGGCGAGGGACCTCGGATCCGCTTCGACGGCTCCGCGTTTTTCCGATATGTCGCCTTGGATGGCCGGAGGATAGTAGCGATTAAAGAACGGATTTCCAATAAGAGTGATTTCCTGGACTTTGAACGCTCCCTCGATTCTCAAATGGAAACGGGATCTTTAACCACGCAACAATTTCAGTTTGAATTTAAGCCTCCCCACGGCCTAGTTTATTTGGAAACTTTTAAAATTACCGATTTGATCGAATCCGAGATAATGAACCAACGCCTCCACGAAGAGGAAATTACGACCAGGAATGAAATTTCCCAAAGTCCGTCCGGTTATCAGATCAACCATACCATAATCAATTACCGGGTTTATGATATTGAGGACCAGGCCGGAGGAGAGGCGTTGTCGGTTTTGGAGGGAGTAAAATATGCCAGCCTTTTTGATTCGCAAGGCTTTTTTACCGGATTTAAGGGACTGGAGGAATTTGAGCGGAAGTTAAAAACCCTTCCCGCCAAGCATTATCGGAAATACCGTGATTATTTCTCGAAAGAAGCCATAGAATCCCGCTTCAGATATTCTTGGAAAACCTCGGTCGAAGATTATCTTGGGAAAACCATCCAAATAGGCGATGTTTGGGAAAAGGAGGTTGATCTCCCATTACCCAATGGGGAGATCGTCAAAGCCCTCGCCAATCTGGAATTGGCGGGGGAAACAGTTATCAATTCGCGACCGCATGTAATAATTAAGGTTGACTATGATTTCGATTCGTCGGCCTTGAAAGAATTCATTCAGGAAATGCTTTTAAAAGAGGCCCCCAGGTTAACGTCGCAACCGGAAATTGAGTTCAGCGGGGAGGGTGAGAGTATCGTTGACCCCCAAATTATGTTGGTTTATTCAGCCCAGCAGGAGCTAGCGATGCGGGTTTTAATGGATCTGCCGGAGCTTGGCGAAAAAGAGTTCATTTATAAACGGATCATGACCGTCACCGCGGATTATTTAGACCGCTAAACGTTAGTTCGGGAACAATTTTCGAAGAATCCTCCGTTAATATTGACATTTTCCGGCGCGAATGGTATATTGGTTAAAATAAAGCGATGACGGGGATATGTTATTCGGATAAAGGTTTACCAGAGAGGGAGGGTCGTCGGCTGAAAGCCTTCCTTAAGCTTACCGGATAAAACCACCCCGGAGTTGGCCGCCTGAAACCAAGTGGCGAGTCCCAAAGTAGGGCGGTTCGGTAAACGGCCGTTATCCGTGATAAGAGTCGGGTTTTTAACCAAGAAAGGTGGAACCGCGGAAGTAAAGTCTTTCGTCCTTTCAATAAGGATTGAAGGCTTTTTTTGATCGCTGAGAACATTGATTACGCTGATAACGCAGATAGCGCTGATGGCGCGGATTACGCCGATAAAAGCGGGAAAATCGGCGATAGGGTTTAAGTCCCATATGCTGGTGTTGAAGCGTTCCTTTAGTTACAATCAATAAGATAAGGGCTGGTGATTTTGAATGAACGATCATGAAGTTAATATCGGGATCTTGGGGTTGGGCACGGTAGGGACCGGTGTGGCTAAAATACTATTAACCCAACAAGAGCTCTTAAAAACCCGTTCAACTTTGACTTTTCGATTGAAATCCATCGCCGAGATTGACTGGGAAACCAAGCGCGATTTGAACTTGGACGGAGTCCAATGCCTGACCGACGCCCGCCGGGTGATCTCCGATCCGGAAATCGACATTGTGGTTGAGACCATCGGCGGAACGGAACCGGCCTTCAGTTTCATTTGCGAGGCTTTGCGCAATCGTAAACATGTGGTGACCGCCAACAAGGCCTTAATCGCCACCCGGGGGCGGGAACTCTTTAAAATCGCTAAAGAAAACGGGGTCGATCTGCTTTTCGAGGCCAGCGTGGGCGGGGGAATACCGATCATCAAAGGACTTCGCGAAGGGTTGGTCGCCAACAAGATCGAAAAGATGTATGGGATTTTAAATGGAACCTCGAATTATATCTTAACCCGGATGCACCAGGACGAATTGGAATTCGACCAAGCATTGAAGGAAGCCCAAGCCAAGGGCTTCGCCGAGGCGGACCCGACTTTAGACGTGGGCGGCGGCGATGCGGCCCATAAATTGACTATCCTGGCTTCGCTGGCTGCGTCGGGAATGGTGGATTTTAACGCTTTATATGTGGAAGGGATTACCGCCGTCACTAAACTGGATATCAGCTTCGCCAAGAGCTTCGGCTATACCATTAAGTTGTTGGCCACATACAGGTCTTTGGCAAACGGTTTGGATTTAAGGGTCCATCCGACCTTGATACCTAATTCCCATTTGTTGGCGGCGGTCAATAAAGAATTGAACGCGATCTTCGTCAAGGGTGATTTCGTGGGGGATACGATGTTTTATGGTCCGGGTGCCGGCGAACGTCCGACCGGAAGCGCGATCGTCAGTGATATTGTTGATTTATCCCGCGATCTGTTATTAAAGGAAGGAGAGCAGGTCTCCAACCGGGTGATCGATCCTGAGCAAAGCGTGAAAGTAGTGCCGATTAGTGAGATCTACAACCGTTTTTATTTGCGGTTTTTCACCTTTGACAAACCGGGAGTGCTTTCGAAAATTGCGGGCGTATTGGGGGAAAATAATATTTCCATCTCTTCAATGGTTCAGTTGGAGACTCATGGAAAGGATAATTACGTGCCGATAGTCCTGTTGACCCATGAAGCTTCCGAAGCGGCGATGGAAAAAGCGCTGCAAGAGATCGGCAAATTCGAGTTTGTAAAGGAGAATTATTTGCGTTTGCGGTTGTTTGAGGATTTAGGATGATAAGGTAAAGAGTTTATGTTACAAGCTCCGCGGCTTGAGCGGTTCGCCCTGTAATAACCGGCCCAAGTCCGGGAGCCGGTTCGGATTATTAAGATATTTGCGGAATAATTGGATTCAGGATTCAGTATACCTGCCGGTTAATAGATCCGGCAGGTTTTTTTAATAAAATTGCGCCGTGCCGGTTTTCGGCCGCGTTTCCCGGCAAGCATTTTTGGACGGTTTATCCGGGTTAACGTGTTTTTTTATAAAATATTGGCTACCTTCAGGAACTGCCAGAATTTTAGGAAACATATTTAACAGGGTTTTTAAGGGTGATGTCGAATAGTGCTAAAAAGATTTCCGGGGGTATGATGAGTATGAAACAGAAACGAGCCATCGTGATTATAGCCTGTTTAATCCTTTTAATCGTATTTTTTTCATATATCGCCGACCAAAACCTGCGAATCGCGGGTGGTCCGGGGAATGTTCCGGGCCAATTGACGCTGCATACATCGGAGTTCCCGAAGTCCTTTAACGCTTTCGTCAACAATTCAACGGACGCTTCCGCCGTATTTGGCTTGGTATACGATACCTTAATGGAGCTGGATTACGACACCTTGGAGTTTAAGCCGTTAATCGCGAAGGAGATCGTCACTTCCGCCGATAAAAAAGTCTTTACGGTCAAGCTCGATCCCAGGGCAGAATGGGCGGATGAGCGGCCGATAGTAGCCGATGACGTTTTGTTTACTTATGAGACGATTATGAATCCGGCTAATCAGACCTCGGTGCAACGGATGTTTTACAGCCGGTTCGAACCCCCAATCAAAGTCGATGATCATACGGTTGTATTTAAAACGAAAACGGTTCACTACAATAATTTCATCGCTTTGGCCGAAATGACCATTTTACCGAAACACCTGTTTGAAGGGAAAGACTTTAATCAAAGCTTTAATATGAGTTTGCCTCCGGGAAGCGGGCCCTATATTTTGGATGAGGTCAAGGAAGGCCGTTATTATGTGTTGAAACGCCGTCACAATTATTGGGCGGATCAGCTGCCGCACCGTCAGGGGACCTACAATTTCGAGCGGATCAAATATAAAGTGATCCGTGACGACAATGTGGCTTTTGAAGCGTTTAAAAAGGGCGAATTCGACATTTTCACCAGTATTTCGGGGAAGCGCTGGGTGACGGAGACCGATTCGGAACGGTTCCAAAAGAACTGGATCGTCAAACAAAAGATCTATAATTACGCCCCGAAGGGGATTTACGGTTTGGCGTTTAATATGCGGAAACCGCTTTTTCAAGATCGGCGGGTCCGGCAAGCGATCTTTCATTTGCTGGATCGGAAAACTATTTTGGAGAAACTTGAATATAATCAATTTCAACCGTTATCTTCATACTGGCCTTCTCTGTATGGTTCGGAGCCGGGGAACCCAGCGGTTGAATATGATCCGGTCAAAGCCAAACAATTGCTGGAGGAGGCCGGATTTAACCGTCTTGAGAACGGCGTTTTAACCAATCAACAAGGAGAAAGGCTCGAATTTACCATTTCCTACGCCAACGAACCTTATGAGAAACACCTGACTTTATTTGCCGATTCGTGTAAACAGGCCGGCGTTAAAGTCAATTTGGATCGGGTTTCCTGGGCTACCTTGATCAAAAAGATGGATGAATACAAATTCGACATGGTGATGATCGGTTGGTCGGGCGCATTATTCGGCGAACCCGAGCAGCTATGGCATTCGAAACACGCCGAGGAAATCGGCGGCAGTAATCTGGCGGGTTATAAAAACCCCGAAGTCGACCGGCTGATTGATTCGATGCCTCCTATTTTCGACGCCAATAAGCGGAATGAGATCATCAAAAAAATCGACGCCCTTATCTATCGCGACACGCCGTATGTCTTGTTTTGGTGGCGCAACTACACGGCGATCTTTTATAAGAACATTTTCGAAATGCCGAAAACCGTTTTACCGAAGTATTCTTCGGGAGGTATCATCAGAAATTGGCGGTTCGATCCGGCGAAGATTAAACAGTATGAGGAAGCGGTTAAAAAGAGAGAACCCCTTCCCGAAGCGCCGGTTGAAATTTATTACGATCAAGCAGCGAGCGATACATTTTAAGGAGAAGTAAATGCGGCGGTATTTATTAAAACGGCTTTTGTTGATAATTCCGACTCTATTGGGGATTACCATTGCTTGTTTCTTAGTGATGCAAATGGTTCCGGGCGGGCCGGTGGAACAGGCCATCCAAAGGATCAAACATGCCTCGCGGGAAGCGGGAGGAATATCCGGCAACACCACGACTCTTTCGGCTTTGACTCAGCAAGAAATTGAGAATATTAAGAAGTACTATGAATTTGACAAACCGGTTTTGGCGCGGTATTTGTCTTGGCTGAGCAGATTGGTCCGACTGGATTTCGGGATTTCCTACACCTATCAAAAACCCGTGTTGGAGGTTATTGCGAGCCGTTTTCCGGTTTCATTGACCTTCGGTTTGACCGGGATGTTCATGACTTATTTAATCTGTATTCCATTGGGTATCAAAAAGGCCTTACGGCATACCCAACCCTTCGACAACTGGACCAGTGTTTTGATTTTTATCGGATATTCGATTCCTTCCTTTGTATTGGGCTTGATATTGATCGTCCTTTTCGGCGGAGGGAGTTTTTGGAACATTTTTCCCATCAGCGGGATGGTCTCTGATTATTTTGAGGAACTCTCTCTAATCGGCAAGATGGTGGACTTCATCAGCCATATGTTTTTGCCGTTGCTCTGTTATACTATCGGCGGTTTCGCCTCGCTGACATTGTTAATGAAAAATTCCTTAATGGACCAGTTAAATCAGGATTATATCCGGACGGCCTTGGCCAAGGGGCTAACCTACCATCAGGCGGTCATTAGGCATGCGCTAAGAAACGCTTTAATCCCGATCGTTACCAATATTGGAATGATTATCGGCGTGATCCTCTCCGGTTCGATGTTGATTGAAACGATTTTTACCATTGACGGCATGGGATTGTTGGGTTATGAATCCATCGTCAACCGGGATTACCCGGTGGCCTTGGGATTGACTGTAATCTCCAGCCTGTTGGTGTTGGTCGGCCGGATTATCTCCGACTTTTGTCTGGCATTGGTCGATCCGAGGATCAAATTTAAGTGAAATGTAGTAGCCGGAAGACAGGAGTCAGGAGCCGGCATAAAGGCAGTTATCAGTGCTCAGTAGTCAGTAGTCAGTTTAAAAGGAGCAGCCGGGAGGGTTTGAAAATATTTAGTGTAAACCTCCGGTAAGCCGAAGTTTAGAAATGGATTGTACAGCATTTCTTTCGGGATCGGCTGACCTTCGCAATTGGCTTCGAAGCATCACGGAGCCCGGCAAGACCGGGCTTTGGAATGATTTTTATTGCGTAGCCGTGGGTTTCAACCCGCGGCGGATAGAATCTGAAATTTATCTAACCAATCAAAGGGTTAAAACCCTTTGCTGTCAAGACCAAGCCGGATGAATCCGGCTGAATAATGACGTGAGCTGAATGATTTCAGCCCCATTGATGGGGGTTGTTGTGTCAGACCACTGTAGACGGAAAGGAGACACTCTCGTGGCTTTTTCTCCGGTGACCCGGCGGCGGTTGCAAAAATTTAAACGAATGAAACGGGCTTATCTTTCATTCTGGATCTTAATCGGCTTCTATATTATCTCGTTGTTCGCCAATTTTATAGCCAACGACAAACCTTTGATAGTACGCTACGAGGGGAAGCTATTCTTTCCCGTGGTTCGCTTTTATTCCGGAGACCGCTTTGGGCTGAGCGCGACCGATATCCCCAATTATAAACAATTGAAAGAGTCGCCTGCTTTTCAGGAAGGCAAAGGCAACTTCATGATTTTTCCTCCGATTCCGTACGGCTATAATGAATCCTTGCTGGAACTGCCGGGTTATCCGCCGACGCCGCCGACTTTACAAAACTGGCTGGGCACGGACGACCGGGGTCGGGATATTTTAACCCGTTTGCTTTATGGTTACCGGATCAGTTTCAGTTTCGCCCTCTTGATTACTTTTTCAAGTATCGGTTTAGGAGTGTTGATTGGAGCGCTTCAAGGGTATATCAGCGGTTGGTTCGATCTGGCGGTGCAACGGCTGATCGAGATCATCTCCGCGCTGCCCTTTCTCTATATTGTGATTATTATCGGGAGTTCTTTGGGGACAAGCTTTTGGGTGCTGTTAATCGTTTTTACCATGTTCGAGTGGATCGGGATTTCCTTTTTTATTCGGTCGGAATACTTGAGATTACGCGAAACGCAATTTGTGGAAGCTGCCAGGGCGATGGGAGTCAATGATTGGAAGATTATGTTCCGGCATATTTTACCGAATGCCTTGACCCCGATCATTACCTTTCTCCCCTTTAATTTGATTGGGGCGATTTTTTCCTTATCAGCCCTTGATTTTCTCGGTTTCGGATTACCGGCGCCTACTCCCAGTTGGGGAGAGTTGATGCGTCAAGGCATGGGAAATCTCAATTCTTATTGGTTGTCGATTTATCCGGCATTGGCCCTATTCATAGTATTATTGCTGATCGCATTTGTAGGGGAAGGAATCCGCGAGGCCTTTGATCCCAGGGAATATCAGAGGATGGAGTAGGAAATGACCGAAACAATACTGCAAGTAAACAATTTAAAGGTTAGTTTTAACGTTGAGTCCGGCGTTGTGAAAGCGGTGGACGATGTTTCCTTTAATATCAAGCGGGGCGAGACCTTGGGTCTGGTTGGGGAATCCGGGTGCGGGAAATCGGTAACCGCCTTTTCATTATTAAGGCTGATTCCGATGCCGCCTGGCGAAATTGTCGCCGGACAAGTCGTCTGGGATAACCGGGATTTATTACAATTGCCGTTGCCGGAGTTAATTAAAGTCCGGGGCCGGGAGATCGGCGCCATCTTTCAAGAACCTTTAACCAGCTTCAACCCGGTCCGGAAAATCGGCCCTCAAATCAGTGAAGTTTTACAAATCCATACCGATCTTGCCCCCGCGGAAATGCGGGAATTGACCTTGGAGGCTTTAAACCGGGTGGGGCTTTCCGATCCGGCGCGCAGTTACGAGGCATACCCTCATGAGCTTTCCGGGGGGATGCGCCAACGGGCGATGATCGCCATGGCTTTGATCTGCCGGCCGCGGCTTTTAATCGCCGATGAACCGACAACGGCTTTGGATGTTACCATTCAAGCCCAAATTCTCGATTTGTTGTCCGAATTGCAATCCGAAAATAAAATGTCGGTATTGTTAATCACTCATAATCTGGGAATAGTTGCGGGATGCGTTCACCAGGTGGCGGTAATGTATGCGGGGAAGATTGTCGAAAGCGGGCCGACGCGGGAACTTTTTAAAAACCCGCTTCATCCGTATACCTCCGGTTTACTGGCTTCATTACCGAAACTGGACCGACGGGAGCCGCTGATCGCGATCCCCGGGATGGTTCCGGATCCGGGCCGGTTGCCGGCGGGCTGTTACTTTGAACCTCGTTGTCCTAAGGCTATGGAACGCTGCCGCCGCGAGTATCCGCCTGAAAAAGAAGCGGCCCCCGGACACCTGGTGTGTTGCTGGCATTATTAACAGTCGGATGAGGACAATACCGAGGCTAAATGGGGTAAAACATGACTAATCTGCTCGAGGTCAATAACCTCCGAAAATATTTCCCAATCCGTTCCGGTTTATTGGGTCGGGTTCAAAAGCAGGTCAAGGCGGTGGACCGGATCAGTTTTTCAATTCGCCCCGGTGAAACTTTGGGACTGGTCGGTGAATCCGGCTGCGGAAAAACAACGGCCGGGCGCTGTATTCTCCGCTTAATCGAACCTTCCGGAGGTTCGGTGTTATTTCAAGGGGTTGATCTGACCAAATTGCCCGGGAGAGAGTTGCGGAGAATCCGTCCCAAGTTCCAAATCATCTTTCAAGATCCCTATTCGTCGCTTAATCCGCGCTGGGTGGTATTGGATCTGGTTGGGGAAGGTTTGGTGGAACACGGTTTAGTGAAAACTCTTTCCCAAAAGAAAGACCGGGTGGTGGAAGTCTTGGAGCGGGTCGGTTTATCCTCCGAAATACTATACCGCTATCCCCACGAGTTTTCGGGCGGGCAGCGCCAAAGGCTGGCGATCGCCCGGTCGATTGTGTTGAACCCCTCCTTGTTGATCTGTGATGAAGTGGTCTCGGCGCTTGATGTCTCGATCCAAGCTCAAATCATCAATCTCTTGATTGAACTGCGCGAACAAATGGGAATAGCCTACCTCTTTATCGCTCATGATTTGGCGGTGGTCAAACATGTTTCGGATCGGATCGCCGTAATGTATCTGGGTCAAATCGTGGAATTAGCCGGGAGCGATCAATTGTTTCAAAATCCGGCGCATCCTTATACTGAGGCTTTACTGGCGGCTATTCCGATTCCGGATCCGGATCGTACTCGAACTCAAATCATTTTAAAAGGCGAAATCAACGATGGCGCGGACCATAGTCGAGGATGTAATTTTGCGCCGCGCTGTCCTGAGGTGACGGATCATTGCCGTTATCAGGAACCGCCTTTAATTGAAATCGGTCCGGATCATTTCGTAAAATGTTTTTTAGCGGAAAAGCGGGCGGAAGTCGGGGAGTAACGATGAACGATTCCATAATCTTGAAGGCGCTTGATTGGGTCCTTAAACCCCAAAATTGGTATGTATATGATGAACCGGTTATCGAGGGGTACCGGCTGATCGCTTCCAAAACCGACCAAACCAACGCCGGACTATTGGAAGCGGCCGCCGCTGCCAGTTCGAAAACGTTCGAGCGAAAATTCGGCCTTAACCCCATTAAGCCATACCGGGATTATTATGGAGGCTTCCGTTTGAAAACCAAATTGTTGGCGGAACCGAATGCGGAACTTGACGTCAGATTCGCCATTGGATATACCATCAATAATAAAGTGGTCACGGTTGACGATTATTCCAATTTCGGCTGGCTGAGGCTGGCGGTGGCCAGGGAAGGGATGCTCTATCCTAATTTAGCCGATCAAAAACAACTACTGGAGTTTTTATTGCAACGATCAGAGTATCCCCGTTTTGTGGTAACCCGCGTTTATCATTATCTTCAATTTGAAATGTATGAAAAACTTACTACTTTGATTTTAGAGCGTGAAAACGGCTTCAAACACTTCTGAATTAGTTTTTTCTCTGTGTCTCTGTGTCTCCGTGGCAAAAAATCATTACTAGCCACAGAGACACGAAGGCACTGAGAAAGATCAAAACAAAAGTATTTTTTAAGTAGCTAATAAAGAAAATATTTCCCAATTAAAAGCACTGACTTTTATTCCCGGGAGTCCTTCGTTGAATGCCGCCGCAGTTCAGCGATGATAATTAAAAGGTTCTTTGACGAAGGGATAATCATGAATTTGGTAAACGAAGAATATTTGGAGACAAAGTAAATTTAAGAATTTGCTTAACGGCTGGATGATTACTCCCGTTTTTTTATACCCGGAAACCGCCGCGGTTCATATTCTGTATTAGATCACTTTATGAAGGCGGCGGTGGAAATAAAGGAATCAGTACTTTCGTCGGGTTTAGAGCGGTTAATCGGCCAGTTAATCGAACGTTACCCGGAACTCGACTCTTGTAGCGGTCGGATTAAGAAGGCTTTTATTATTCTCAAAGAGACTTTCGCCAACGGCGGCAAGCTTTTAGTTTGCGGCAACGGCGGCAGCGCCGCCGACGCTGAACATATCAGCGGCGAGCTGATGAAGGGTTTTCTTAAAAAAAGGCCTTTAGACACTGAGCTTTTAGTTAAAATTAAGAATGCGGGCGGGACGGATGATTGGGCGGAGCGGCTTCAAGGCAGCTTGCCGGTGATTCCGTTATCGACCAACACCGCCTTGATAACGGCGATTAGCAATGATCTCGGTTCGGATTTGGTTTATGCCCAGCAGGTATTGGGCTATGGCAAGAAAGGCGACGCCTTGCTGGCGATCAGCACTTCCGGCCGGTCAACCAATGTCCTTCGGGCCGTAATGGTCGCCAAAGCGATCGGTTTACGGACGATCGGTTTAACGGGTGAAGCGGGAGGCTTTCTAAAAGATCTCTGCGATATTACCATTCAGGCCCCGGCTGATGAAACCTACCGGATCCAAGAATATCATCTGCCGATTTATCATTTGCTTGCGGCAATGCTGGAAGAGGAGTTTTTCGAGTGATTTGACGCCAACCTTGTGATAAGACGGCAGCCGTGTTCTGAAATAAATACCTCATTTACTGCGGAAGCGGCTGTTGCTAACCGGGGAATTGATGATTCGTCCGCCGGGACGTTTTTTTGTTTTTTAGGGCTTAGGATTTTGACGCGACCGGCCGAATACTATGGTGAATATATTTATCGACACCATGGAGGCGGTATGTTAAAACGCGTTGCAACGGTCTTTTTGATTATCCTAATGTTACTGGCCGGTTTTCAAATGCCGGCGCGGGCCTTGTCAAACGGGATTAATACCGGTATCGAATGGCGGTTCCAAGACGACCAGCTGACTGCTTCCGGGCTTAGGCTAAACTGGTTGGCCTCGGAACGGTGGACGGTACGGGGGATTTATCAATGGGAAGAACGCGATCTGTCGGCCGGTTTCACTTATAAACAGAGCAGGAATCCCAGGATCAGTTCCTATGTCGGCCTTGGCTTCCGTGATTTACTGAATGAGGCGGCTCCGGGGTATGAGTTGGCGGAAAAAATGGAAATAATCACCGGGTTTGAAATCGGTCTTAGTAAGTACCGGAACGGCGCCTCGATTTTGTTTGAAATCCGGGCGGTGGGGAGCGAAATCGCCAATCGCACCGAAGGGAAGGCTTTGGAACCGATCGTTAGCATGGCGTTGAATTTTCGACTCCCCGGCCGGAGAGTGCCGCCGGTTAAAATCCCCGATAGTATCAGTGAGGCTGATTTTGATCTCTTGGTAAGATTAGTGGCCGCCGAGGCCGGCGGGGAACCTTATGAGGGACAAGTGGCGGTGGCGGCGGTAGTCTTCAACCGGATGTGCAGCTATAAGTTTCCGAATACGGTCCGGGAGGTTATTTATCAGAAAAACCAGTTTAGCAGCGTTCCCAAGTTGCCTTATATTCAACCCGGCGAATCATGCCGGAGGGCGGTAGTGGATGCCCTTAATGGAGTCGATCCCAGTAACGGAGCATTGTATTTTTACAATCCGGAGACTTCTTCCAAGGAAGGTCTCAGGTTCTTTAATTCGGCCAACCTTCGGGTGACCGCCAAAATCGGAAACCACGTTTTTCTGACTGAATGACGAGAAGATGACGCTTATGATTGCTAATGCAGCGGTATATTTAAGCTGGTTTTAGGGCGCGGTTATTTTCAACCGTTGAGTAAGCCGAAGACGGCTTTAGGTTGTTGATTGGCTTGAGCGAGAATACTTGAGCTCGATTGTAATAAAATCTGTTGTTTTACATACTCCATCATTTCTCCGGCCATATCCGTATCCCGGATGCGGGATTCGGAAGCGGTCAGATTTTCCCGCGCAACCCCCAGGTTATTAATGGTATGTTCCAACCGGTTTTGCACAGCCCCGAGACTGGCCCGTTGCGATGATACTTTACTGATGGCGATGTCGATGATGGTGATCGAACGGCCCGCGGAAACCCGGTCGGTAACGATCACCCGGTTGACTCCCAAAGCCTCGCTGCTCATATTGCCGATGGCTGAGAACATATGGTGCAGTTCGTTGGGGCCGATTTGGAATTTCAGAGCGTTATCGTTATATCTAATCCTGGTGTAATAGGGATCATCCGGATCGCCGGTTAAAACGAATTTTTTGGCGCCGGAGTCATAAGAGACCTTGATATTGGCATTAACGTCAAATTTTACTTCAATATTCGGATGAATAACTCCGGAAAGCACATTATCGGTAATTTTTTCGGCGGCGCTGATTAGATTGCCGTTAGCGTCGGTGATCTTAA
>JAAYHS010000212.1 GCA_012735315.1 Bacillota bacterium
CTTCCCTGAGCTCGGCTTCGTTAAAAGTTCTAATCTGGATAAACTGACTCGCCTGTTGCACGGCGCGAGATAGATATTTATTAAAGTCGGAATCTTTAACGGTCTTCCCGTAAATTTTAACCGACGGTCCTTTATAAGCGTAAGTTTCATTTCGAAAACCGGGAATTCCATAAAAAAGCACGACTACCATCGCTAAAATTATAACTAAAACTCCCGGCACCAACATCTTTTTTGCCATCCGACGAATCGTCATAATTCCCATTTAATAACCTCCCCTTAAACTATAAAAAAGTTAACGAGAAAAAAGTCAACGAGTTGCAATTTTTTAAAAAACGGTAACATCATTTTTATCCAAAATTGGTAACGGTTTTTGCAAAAAAAAAATGAGTTCCGTCTTCATACCCATAAATACCGCGAAATCAATAGCCCCAAATTACTGCTAATATTTTACCGAAAGTCAATTCAAATGTCAACTAAGAAGTAACCGGGTTTGATGGACTTTTTTTACTATTTCGGCTTCCACCTGTTCGCTATAGGTCGCCGGACATTTGGGGTTTTGATGACGATAAACCCGATAATCCGGTCCCACAACCCACTTGGTGACCGCTCCTCCCCCCATTCCTAAAATCGTTTGGCGTTCTTCCATCATTTGAATATTATAAACGCTCTCCCGGTTCGGTTTGGTAAAACCGATATTTTCCAGATCGGCCAGTATCAAACGTTGCCGATAAAGATAATAAGGCCGGTAATTCCCGTTTTGTAACAAAAGCGACGCCCTCTCCATGGCTTCAGCCAAATCATCGGTCTGAGCCAAGCGAAGGTCGTGGAAACTTTTCCGCCAAGCCGCGGCCCTTTTGGGCGCCAAGGTATGAACGGTGATATTGTCGGGCTGTTCGTCGATGACCTTTCGGAGCGACTCTAAAAAAACCGCCCCGTTTTCTCCGGGCAGTCCCAAGATCAGATCCATGTTCAGGAGCAACCCGGGAAATTCCTTCGCTAAATTCAGGGCTCGGTAAATATCTTCGATAGTATGCCGCCGCCCGATCTCCCTCAAAGTCGACTCCCGCATCGATTGCGGGTTAATGCTGATCCGGTTCGCTCCGGCCCGGCTCATTGCCGATAACTTGCTTTTTGATAATGTTTCCGGCCGACCGGCTTCCACTGTAAATTCACGGAGCGCCGCGCCGCGAAAGGCGCGAGTCGCCCAGTCAAGCAACTCCGCAAAAGCCGTTTCATCCAAGCTGGTCGGAGTGCCCCCGCCGAGATAAATCGATTCCGCCAGCCAGCCGAATTCGGAGCAAAGCGCGGCCATCGCTTCAATTTCCCGTTTCAAAGCGGTTAAAAAACCTTTAACCAAATGACCGTGGGTTTCCAGTGAGACCGCGGCAAAAGAACAATAACGGCAGCGGGTGGGACAAAAAGGGATCCCGATATAGATTCCGATTTTATTATGATCGGTGAAATACTTCTCTTGAAGCGCGCCGACTTCCAAAAGAAGGTCGGCTTTGCGCGGCGCCAAGCCGTAAACCCGTTGTAGCTTGTCCTTGATTTCAACCGGGGTAAACCCCTTGTCTCTTAAATAATGATATATTTTAGTAGGACGAACCCCGCTCAATATTCCCCAAGGCGGTTTCTTGCGGAAACGCCCGCCGACCACGGTTATTACGCCCAACCGGATTAACTCCTTCAAACGTTGTTTCCGGTCGGATTCTTGATAACGCTCATCCCATATTTCACGGTCATGATATTCCCATCGGCCTTCGGACGCCTCGCAGCCGGGAATCCATACCCTGACCCGGAAATCCGGAGTATAGGACACCGCCAAGCGCAGATCGACATTGGAACGATCTTTGACGATTACGGCGGCGGGGTCGATGATTTTCAAAGCGGCTTCGATATTGGGAAGCTGTTTTTGATCCTCGATTTCAACTTGATAATACATTCAGCTAGGCGTCAGAAAAGGATTGGATTTTAATTCGCGGCCGATGGTGGTGGTCTCTCCATGTCCGGGAAGGACTATCGTCTCCGGGGGCAATTTCAAGAGACGCTCCCGGATCGAATCTATTAGTTGCAAGTAATCCCCGCCCGGCAAATCCGTCCTGCCGATACTTTCATAAAACAAAGTGTCGCCGGCAAAAAGCAGCCCCGGCCGGTATAAGGAAATCCCCCCCGGAGTATGTCCGGGAGTGGCGATTACTAGTAATTCCTCCGTTCCCAACCTTAGAATATCGCCGTCCTTTAATATTTGATCCGCATCGGGGCTGGTTATCCCCTCGCCGACAAAAGCGGAGAGATTTTGCGCCGGGGAGAGGAGCATCTCCCGGTCATTCCCGTGAATCATAATCCAGGCATTAAACGTTTGTTTGAGGGTTTGATTCCCGGCGATATGATCGGCATGTCCATGAGTATTAACGATCCATTTAAGCGCCAATCCGTTCCTTTTGATGAAATCAACCACTTCGGTTACCGGACCGCCCGGGTCGATCACTCCCGCTTCCCGGTCCGACCAAAGCAGGTAACAATTGGTCATCAAATCACCAATTATAAACGTGCGATAATCCAATAATAACCCTCCTAACGATTCAGCTTCATCCCCCGGGGGACGTCCGTTCGTTAAGATCCCCTTCGAGAAGCCGCTCCGCCTCGGACTTGTGTTCTTGCGGCACTAAAATGTCAATCTTAGCCAAAGGCCCCACGGTTAACCCGAATAACTCTCCCGCCGACTCGCGAACAACTTTTACCGGAATCCCGGCTGCCTCGAGCAGCCCAATCACCAAATAGGCTTCTTCCGGATCATAAAACTCGGAAACAGAGACCCACTTTACATTGTTAGGGTTCACCCTAATCCCTTCTTTTTTTACAATTTTAGCTGGGATAGAATCGCTTTCAAGGTATTGGCCGAGTTACGCAAACCTTCTTCTTCTTCCGGCGCCAGCGATAGGATTATTCGCTTTTGGATGCCTTGGCGGCAAACAATACTGGGAAGGCTGACGCAAACATCTTCAAGGCCATACTCTCCCGTAAGTAGGCTGGACACCGTCAGAACCGAGTACTCATCCCTGAGAATACTCTCGGCGATTTGGGTTAAGGAAAGTCCAATAGCATAGTATGTCGCGCCTTTGCCTTTGATAATCTTATAGGCGGCGTTTTTTACTTCATTAAAGATTTGATCTTTAGGCAAAGAACCGCATTCACGGCCACAAACCGGACAATAATCGGCAAATCGCAAGCCGGCGATATTCGCCAAACTCCAAACCGGCACCTCGGTATCGCCGTGTTCGCCGATGATATAGGCGTGAACATTGGTCGGATCCACATGACAATGCTGGCTCAGCAAAAAGCGGAACCGCGCCGAATCCAAAACCGTCCCCGAGCCGATCACCCGTTCGCTCGGGAAACCGCTCAATTTATATGTAACATAAGTCATGATATCCACCGGATTGGTGGCAATCAGCAGAATCGATTTACTGCCGGAAGCTTTGATCCGGTCGATAATACTCCGGAAGATTTCCGTGTTTCGGGCTAAAAGATCGATCCTGGTCTCGCCCGGTTTTTGATTCGAACCGGCCGCGATTACGATCAAGTCCGCATCCTTACAGTCCGCATAGTCGCCCATCCTGACCCGAACCGGGCGCACGAAGGCAATGCCGTGGTTCAGATCCATTACTTCCCCTTCCAACCGCTCCCGGTTGATATCAATCATTACAATCTCCGAAACCAGCCCGTTGATCATCAAACAATAAGCGAAAGTGGAACCGACCAGTCCCGCCCCGATAATTACGATCCTGCCGCTCCGTTCCGTGATCATTTTAACCCCCCCTAATTTGGGTTCCTGAATCGCGATTTGTATTGAATCGGATTTGATAAATTAAGCGGTCATTCCGAAATTAACAATCAAAACTAGTATTTCCCGATTAATAAAAAATAGTGATTGGATTTGAAAGAACGAAAGCGCCAATAAATGTTATTCACGCAGGCAACCGCTTTATTACTTTATCCCGAAATTCCGTGTCATCCAATATTATTATATCATGTCGCGGTTGATTTCAGATCCGGATCATTAACCCACCGAATAACCTCCCGGTAGGATAAAAAACCGCCGAAAATATCCAAAGCGCTTCCCACGGTGAAGTCCAACCTTCCCCGGCCGATTCGGTAAATCAGTTCCAGATCGGCCAGATCCTTAATTCCTCCGGCATAGGTGGTGGGAACGGCGGCCCAGTTCCCCAACTTGGCGACCAAATCTTCCTGAATTCCTTGGCGACGGCCTTCCACATCAACGGCGTGAATGAGAAATTCGGCGCAATATTCGGCCAAATTCATTAAATTGTCTTTGTTAATTTCCAGGTCGGTAAACTTTTGCCAACGGTCGGTAACCACATAGTAAGTCCCGTCTTTGGCGCGACAGCTTAGATCGAGAACCAACCGTTCCTTGCCGACGGATGCCGCCAGCTTTTTTAGGTTTCGATAATCAATGGCGCCGTCGCGAAAGACATAAGAAGTGACGATCACGTGACTGGCCCCGTGATCCAGGTAAAAAGCGGCGTTATCGGCGTTAATCCCCCCGCCGATTTGCAATCCGTTCGGATAAGCGGCCAACGCTTTTAAGGCCTCGGCTTCATTGCCCGGCCCCAGCATGATCACATGGCCGCCGCTGAGCCCGTCCTTTTTAAAAAGCTCGGCATAATAGGCGGCGTCATGGTCGGAAACGAAGTTTTCCACCAGATTCTCGGAATTGTCGGTTAAAGTTCCGCCCACAATCTGCTTGACTTTTCCCTGGTGCAGGTCGATACAGGGTCTGAATTTCATTGAAGATTTCCCTCCGGGTTATTCGATGATTACTTACGGCCGTCAATCGCCCAATCTCTCTTTAACCGCGCCGAAGCATCCGCCTAAGACCTATCCTTCTTAGTTCCGCTTCGGATCTTTCCTGCTTCTGCCCTTGACGATGAAATAATCTCTTGCTGAAATATACTTCAGATATTTAACTCAAACCCAACTCCCTAATCCGTTCCCAAATCTCAACCCGTCCTTGTTTGGTCTTTGCCGAAAAAGGATAAACCGTAACTCCTTCCGCCAATTTTAGGGTTGTCTTGATATCTTGCAGCCGTTTCTGGATTTGACCGCGGGATATCTTATCCGATTTCGTGGCCGCTACCAAATGGGGCTTGCTCCATTTGGTAATCCACTCATACATCAGTTGGTCATCGGCTGAAGGAGTATGCCGGATATCCACCAGCATGATAATTAAGCTTAGTTGCTTTCTAGTATTCAAATAGGTTTCAATCATCCCGCCCCAAAACTCTTTTTCCCTTTTTGAAACGCGGGCATAGCCATAACCGGGTAAATCGACAAAGTATAACTGGTTGTCAATCTTATAAAAATTAATCCCTCGCGTCTTACCGGGGGTCGCCGACACCCTCGCTAAACTTCTCCGGTTGACCAACACATTAATTAGCGAAGACTTACCCACATTGGATCGCCCCACAAAAGCGATCTCCGGAAAATTATGAGCGGGATATTGCTCCGGTTTGAAAGCGGTTAATTCATAACAAGCGGTTCTTACTTCCACGACAAGCTCCTACATTCAAAAATTTAGATCCGAGTGAAAAGTTCCGCAAAATTAAACGCGGCATCGGTGTCTTGATCGCCGTTTCGAAACGCTCCCGTAAACTTAAAAAATCTAGATGGTAAAACTGAACTTATCGGGTTCTATTACGTCGCTCCCGATAAAATAATCATTCAGTATTTTGACGGCCAAGCGTCCGGCCAGCCACATTCCGGTATTGCCGTTGGTCATGATCACCGCTCCGTTCTTGGAATCTTTGCCGGTAATCATCATACTGCAATA
>JAAYHS010000213.1 GCA_012735315.1 Bacillota bacterium
TCATAACCGGTATTGCGTTATTAGTCAACCTTGCGCTCAAAGGGTTTGCCACAAAGGAGCCAACCCCTTGTTTAGTTACAATCAGATTTTGACCCTTCAGTTTGGCAAAAGCGCTTCGGATACTAACTCGACTCACATTAAACATCTTGCAGAGTTCGCTTTCTGAAGGGAGTTTGTCTCCTTCTTTCCAAACACCGTTCAAAATATTTTTTGAAATCTGATGATAGACTTCATCCGAGAGATTTGCCTTTTCTAAACTTTTGATCATCATTATAAAACCTCGAACATATGATACATGTTATATGTTACATGTATAACTATTTCAAGGTTTTTTTTTAAATTCCTTCTTTAAAAAATTTTTATTTGATTTTTTTTGATTTGATTTAAGGTGGTTCTATAAGACTACTCGCTTAAATACCCGTCGCTCTATCCTTCCCTATTTTTCACCTCAATTATCCCTTGCTCCCAACCGGGTTTCTCCTTTCCAACCAGAATATCGACCCTTCGATTATAGCTCCACGATTCCTCGTCATGTCCTTTTTTGGCCGGATAGTCTTCCCCGTATGCATAAATCATTACTCGCTCCGGGTCAACTCCTTTGCTTACGATGAATTTTTGAACCGCCTCGGCCCGTCGTTGGGAAAGACCAATATTATACTCCCGGGGACCCCGTTCATCGGCATGGCCGCCCAATAGAATGTATAGTTCCGGATTTTCAATCAAATAGCCCAGATTTTCTTCAACCGTCCCGATCTGATCAGGACGAATCACCGACCGATCAAAATCGAAGAAAATCGGTTTTAAAAAAGTTACTTCCCCGACCGCTTCATCCGCTTCTTTTACTCTGAATCCACCGGATAAGACGGCTTCTTTCTCATTCGGATTAATAACCACCACATCATAACTTCCGGCGGTTTGTCCGTTTAGATCAAAATCGCCGCTGATTTCCCGAGCGTTTTTCACGTTTATGTCGACTCCTACAATTTCATCTCCCTCGCTGCCCACCAACTTAACGGCTGCGCCGGGATCAAAGTTTTCCCCATGAATCGCGATTGATATCCAACTATTATTCAACCCTTCCCGCGGAATGATCTCTCTAATCGCCGGCTCCGCCAAACACCTTTCCAATATCTCAAATCCTCCGGTTAACACTCCGGCCTTCCCGTCATCATTAGTGACTTTAAGATCATAAGTTCCGGGAACGGAACCAACCAGATCGAATTCGGCCGTTAGCTTCGAACCGGAAAGGACTTCCACATTATTAGCGAGGATCTTTTGGTCCCCGGCGCACAATTCCACTTTTGCCCCGCTTCGAAAATGGCTCCCGCTCAGGTTGAGCGTTAATATTTCCGAATTTAGACCCTTGCCCGGATCAACGCCGGTTATGGTGGGTTCAGGATACTCAATGGTAAAACCATCTATTAAAGTGGCGGTTTTCTCCTTTTCAGCGATTTTAGTCGTATTAACCACTACCACATTCCACTTTCCCACGGCCCGTCCCTGCAAATTAAAGGTACACCTGATTCTTTTTTTGGAATCAATCTTCAGATTGGCGGCGGTCAAATCCTCTTCGCCGCTTTTCACCAATTTTACCGCGGTCTTATCATTAAATTTGGCGCCCTCAATCATTACCTCCACCGTTTCATTATTTAAGCCGTTATTCGGGCTGATTGTACCGATCTCCGGAGCCGGAGTATAAAGAAATAATGCGGCTATCAGAACCAGAACTAACGCTTTCGCTTCCATTTGGAAACCCCCTTTTAAAATAGACTGATAATAGTTTTACCAAAATTATGATTTCAATTCATATTTTTCTTTTGGATCTAAATTAAGGAGTTTTCAAACCCAATTTAAAGGCCCCCCTAAATATAAATAAGCCTAATGGTTCACAACCATTAGGCTTTTCCTTAGCCTTGCCAAAATGCGCTCAACTTTTACTCCACCGTTACGCTCTTCGCCAAATTCCGCGGTTTATCCACGTCGCACCCTCTGGCCTTCGCCGCATAATAAGCGAATAATTGCAGCGGCGCTATTGATAAAATCGGTGTTAACAAGGGATGGGTCTTCGGAATATAAAGCACATAATCAACCGACTTGGCGGTTTCGGTGTCTCCGGCGTTGGCGAGAGCGATCACTTTGGCGTCCCTAGCCTTTACTTCTTTGATATTATTGATCATCTTTTCATATAGTTGCGGTTGAGTCACCAAAGCGAATATCGGAACCCCTTCCACGATCAAAGCCAGTGTGCCATGTTTTAACTCGCCGGCAGCGTACGCCTCGGCGCGAATATAGGAGATTTCTTTCAGCTTCAAAGCCCCTTCCAAAGATACGGCGTAATCCAAACCCCGGCCGATAAAGAAAATGTCCTCACAATCTTTGAAGGCTTCGGCAAATTCTTTTATCTTCAACTCCATATTCAATGCCTGTTCCATTTGCTCCGGCAATCCGAGCATCGCATCGACCAGCGCCGCCCGATCCGATTCAGCGATTGTCCCCTTATGCTGAGCCATATATATAGCCAGCAAACATAAGGAAAGCAACTGAGTGGTATAAGCTTTAGTCGACGCCACCGCGATTTCCGGCCCGGCCAGGGTTAAAATTAAATCATCCGCTTCCCGGGCCACCGAACTGCCAACCACATTGGTAATGCCCAGGATTCGCGAACCAAGCCTTTTCGCTTCCCTAAGACCCGCCAAGGTATCGGCGGTCTCCCCGGACTGGGAAACGATAATCGTCAATGAACCCGGTTCCACCAGCGGATCACGGTAGCGGAACTCGGAAGCCAGATCCGCTTCCACCGGAATCCGGACTAACTTTTCAATCAGATATTTTCCCACCAAACCGGCATGATAAGCCGTACCGCAGGCCACCACATGAATCTTTTTCAAATTTTTGATAAACTCCGGCGTCATCTTTACTTCCGGAAATATTACTTTTTTAGCGGTTCGATCAACCTTGCCGACTAAAGTGTCCCATATCGCTCTAGGTTGTTCGTGAATCTCTTTCAGCATATAATCTTCGTAACCGCCTTTTTCGGCCGCTTCCAGATCCCATTGAACGTAGGAAGGTTCTTTATCAATAATGTTCCCTGAAAAATCGGTTACTTGGACGCTATCCGCCTCGACGACCGCCATTTCTCCATCTTCCAAAATAATAATTTTCCTGGTGTAAGGTAAAATTGCGGGAATATCCGAGGCTGCGAAATTTTCACCTTCTCCCAGTCCGACAATTAACGGGCTGGACTTCCGAGCCACCACAAATTGATCCGGATGATCCTCCCCAAGCGCCGCCACGGCATAAGCGCCGTCCACTCTTTGAATGGCTTCCCGAACCGCGCCTGCCAAATCTCCTTGATAAAACTCTTCAATCAAATGCGACAAAACCTCGGTATCGGTTTCGGAACTAAAAATATGCCCTTTTTTCTGAAGTTCCTCTTTAAGATCGAGATAGTTCTCGATAATTCCATTGTGAACCACGGAAAACTTTTTGCTGCAATCCTGATGCGGATGGGCATTCCTGTCCGACGGCCGTCCATGGGTAGCCCAACGGGTATGCCCAATACCAATATGGCCGGAAATCGGCTTCGCTTTTAACGCTGCTTCGACTTTGGCTAAACGTCCCTCCATTTTACAAGTAAACAGCTTGCCTCTTCCGTTAACCGTAACCCCGGCGGAGTCATAGCCCCGATATTCCAACCTTCTTAAGCCGTCCAACAACACCGGAACGGCTTCATTTTTACCAATATATCCGACAATACCGCACACGCGGATTCCTCCTTTGATTATTTACCAAATAAATAAGCCGAATCCCTATCCCGGAGCCGGCTTGGTAAAGTTGTTGGCAATATTTCTAATTATTATTAATAATTAGAAATACCGGTTTGCCAATAACAAACGGAACGTTTTAGACGGACTATATTAACGTCCTAAACTATGCGGTCTTCATATAATTGTAAGTTTATAAATCCATTTCAATCCAAGTAAATCCGTATTAAGAAAATATTTTCAATAAACGGATTAACCGGATTTTTTAATAGTTTATCCTTTAAGAAACCGTTTCATACAAAGCCCAGAATAACCGCCAATGTTAAATGGTTTCTTTTTTGAGCGCAAAAACACCCTAAGACCCACTAATCCAACAATCCGGATCTAAAAATTCCATAACAAACCGAACTAACTACCATCTATAGCAAACAGCTAAAAAATAACGTAATTAGCCGTTACCGACTCCGGTTTAAAATCTATTCAATTCACACAGCCCTTTTTGTCCCAGTCATCGCTGACGGATTTGTTAGGCTTTTAAACGGTGGTGGTCACCGGGGGTCACCCGCCGATTATCCGAGATCCCCCTCCTCGTCAACTCCTAAA
>JAAYHS010000214.1 GCA_012735315.1 Bacillota bacterium
CGCGTGGCTTACTACTACGCAGTAAGCCATTTGGTATGGCAAAAGCAACCATGAAACTTAAACTTGAGATTAAGATTACAATTGGAAATTTGCTTTAAAAAAGCCTTATAAAAATATTATACGAGGAGGAGTGTAATGAATAGAATTTTCAAATACCTAAGTTTGTCGGTTTTTTTAATAGTTTTAATATCCTCCCTATCTTTTGGAGCGGGGGATACTATGTCCCTTGAAGAAACATACAAAGTACTAGAAAATGATAAAGGTAAATCCGGTTATCTTATCGGCAAGTTTCCCATGGTCCATCTCCGGGACAGTTCCATCGGTTATCCCCAAATAGTAAATGAGTCGAGTGATATTAACCATGAGGCCAGGTTTTCCATTCGAATGGAATTGGTCAATACCGCCAATAAAAGGAAGAAATATACTATATTTTTTAAACCGGTCAACGGTTCGGATACTGGGGTCTATTATTTAGGGAAGGAAAAGATGCTTCAAGAAAACACCGATGATCCCTATTGGATTATCAAGGTTCCGGCCGGTTCATATGAATTGGCTAATTTTCTTTGCAGTCTTACTTTAGTTATACCGGGTTATCAAGATTTTCGTGAACCAATCTATGATGTTCCAATGACCGAACTGATTAAAAGGCCATTAAACATCCGGGTAAATGAGAAACAGATCGTTTACATCGGTGACTATGATACAGTCTTAATTACATATATTTGTTTAAATAAAGTCGAAAGCTTATATCCTTTCGGTAGACTGGGGATTAAATTCCAAGATAATTTTGAGGATGCCAAGGCCGCATTTTTAAACGGAGCGGACCCGAGTTTAAAAGAGAAGTTAAATGAATATCAATTCGTGTCAGCTTTATAATGCCGGCGATTGGCGACCTTAGCTGACTCGAGACAGATGTATTAGAGAGTAAGTTCGTTAAAAATGATTAATTTATCATACAGTTTATTCACGACCGGCTTTTGAAACGATAGAAGCCGGTTTTTAATATCACTCCTGGTAAATAGAGGAAGATAATTTAATTCAGAGAATTATTTTAAAATATTTAGATTTTAAACAACTTAAGGCGGTGACCGGATGTTTTTGAAACGGAGAACTTTAATATTTATATTATTGATTCATGTAGTATTATTTTTAAATGCCGGTAATCTTCGGGGAGAGGCAACAATTCAGCCGGATGAATTATGGGTTAAAGCAGTCCAATTGGCGAGTGAAAACCAAAATTTAATTCCGAAAAATGTTCATATGCAAATTAGAGAATTCAATACTAAAGGAAAAATCAAGGGAACTGTGGAGTCTTGGTTACAATTTGTCGAAACCGACAACGGGAAAATTGAAAATGAATTAATTAAAAAGTTAGAGGACGGCAAAGATGTAACAGACTCAGAAAAGGAAGAGAAAGGTAACCGAAAAAAACTGGAGTATAATAGTGATTTGTCCGATTTCACCCTTCCCTTTAACCCAAAGATACGGCAGAGTCTCACAGTAAAAAGATCGGATCAGATTGAGACTAAAGCGGGCCAAGTTTGTGCGGTTTATGATTTTAAATGTACCAACCCCAAGAAAGAAATCTTTGTTGGAAAAGCTTGGTTGAGTTTGGACGGAGTTCCTGTAGTTATGAGTTATGGTTATGATCCTTTACCGAAAAGATTGCCAAAACAATTAAAAGAGGCCACCCACGAGGTATATTATCGCTATGATAACGATGGAAAATGGTCATTAATGTACTCAAAAGGGAAGGCATAAACTTTATGTTCTTCAATAAGAGGTTTGCCGTTAGTAATCAGACCCGATACTTTCAGTATCCAATAGTCACTAAAGGTCCACTCAATAGTGAAAGTTAAGATTAACGATTTGGAACATGAATATCGTTTTCTGTTGGATACCGGATCAATAACAGTTGTTAATCCTCGTATAGCCGCAGCGTTAAGTTTAGAAAAAGCCGCTGAAATGGTAGTAAGTGACGGTTTTATTTCAAAAAAAGCTGATTTAGTCCTTATTGAAAAACTCAGTTTGAGGGAAATAACCGTCGAGAATTGCGGTGCTGTAATTTTCGATATGGAAAAAATTGAAGATAATCTCGAACTCAAGATCGACGGTATTCTGGGTCATAATTTCTTAAGATTTTTTGTGGTGCGAATTGATTATTCCAAAAAAGAATTGGTTTTTACCGCCAATAGCGATGGTATTGATGATGAGATCAAAAAGGGCCACCGGATACCATTGATCAAAGAAACTACCGGTTTGATCTTTGCGCCTTTGACCATCGCCGGAGTTAAAACTCCAGTTAAGGCTATGATTAATACCGGTGCTTCTTCAAGTTTGTCAATACCCATGCATTATCTGGAGGAATTTAAACCGGCCTTGAATTCAAAAATAATTCGATGCCTGGGAGTATTAAGCGGAGGAGCCTTTGGCGAATCGGACGGAAGCATCTCCCGGATTGGTCAGTTCAAATTAGGAAAGCTATCGATTGAAAATATGGTGGTAAAATTCATAAACAAAAAAAAGATGTAACCTTGGGGAACGGAGTTGAGTCCGTATAATGGTGTAAAAATGGTTCTTTAAAAAAAGGGGAGCCATAACAAATTCCTCAGTTAGAATAGAGGTTGGACAAACCAAAATTCTGAGAGGAGGAATTTGAATGGCTCAATACC
>JAAYHS010000031.1 GCA_012735315.1 Bacillota bacterium
CCCTTGAAAAGCGTAACGGTGCTCCCAGCGATGGAGCAACAGCCCCGGTAGCCGCCGCAAGCCCAAATCCCGGCAAGAGCGATAGACACTGGCGTCCACCGCGGCGCAAACACTCTTTAACGGCGAGTCCCGTTCCATCCCTTCCAAGGGATCGAGCTTGGTAATCACCATAATCCATCCCTTGTTCTCCCCTTTCAAAGCCTCGTATATCCTTAATTCGGCCTCTCCATAACCTCTAGCGGTGTCGATCGAATTCAAACCGGAGCCGATCGCCCTTCGAATAATTTCGACCGCGGCCTCAACGGTCGGCTTCCCGTAACGGTTGGCAATACCGTACTCCATCCCTAGTTGAGCGGTTCCTAACGTCAACTCGGAATATTCGAACCCGCCCTTTTTCCGTCGGGGCAACCGGAATGCCGAACCGTCCTCTAAAGCGGCTAATCCGGCGCATAAATCTACCCATGAGGCTTTAATCGGGTCCCTAACATTATCAAAAACCTTTACCACCTTTAAATAATCTTCCAAGGTATCCATGGTGCATCGGAAACCGCTATAATCCCGGTCTAAGCGCTGCGTTTTGAAAACAGCCGAACCGTACTTCGCTCTAATCCAAGGCGTCACATGCTCCCGATCATAAGGTTGAGCCGTTTCCCGGCAAGCCTCCCGCAAAACGTCCACCGTGAAAACCTCGGCCGACAAACCGTACGGCAACCGGTGATCATTGGGGCCCAAGTACTTCAATCGCTTGGCGAGCAAAAAATCGACCATTTCCCGGACCAAAAGGCCGTCCGGGAATAAATTATCCGCGGTCATCCTGACCACCAGCGATCCCGGCTCCAAATCTGCGGTCGCCGCTTGAAAACGGCCCAGCACATCATCGAGCGGCCCACGGTAACAGACGATTCCCGCCCCGGAAAGAGCTTCAGCGATTAAATCATCCGAAGCATCAACCGAAGTGGCCACCACCGTCTCGATCCCGGTATTGGCCGCTCGTAAAGCGCATAATACAACCGCCGGCATTCCCGCTACCGGCAACAATGCCTTAGCCGGCAACCGTGACGAAGTCAATCTACTTTGAATTACGATCCGCACTTTAGGCATGGCGCATACCTTTTCCTTTGCTGTTCGTTAAATGTTACGGTACAGAAAAACCCTGAAAATAAGAATCGTGCCCTAATAAAGTCCTCGTCAAATAATTCCAATATCGACCACTCATGATCAACAACCTTTTTAGACCAATATTTCTCTCAGCTTATCGATCACATAATCCTGTTCCGCATCACTCAAGCCATAATACATCGGCAAACTGATCGCTTCCCGATAATACCGCTCCGCTTCCGGAAAATCTCCCTGCTTAAATCCGAGCCTTTGATAATATGGTTGGGTATGTACGGGGATATAATGCAGATTAACCATGATTCCCGCTTGGCGCAACTCTTCAAAAACCTGACGGTGGGTCTTATTTAGCTGATCGAGTTGCAACCGGATCACATACAAATGAAAAGCCGATTTACAATCGGGATGCTCCCAAGGAGTTATTACCGGTAAATCAGCCAGGAATCTCCGATACCTTTCCGCCAGATAACGGCGTCTTTCAATAAATTCATTAATGCGCTGCAATTGACTGTATCCTAAAGCCGCTTGAATATCGGTCATTCGGTAATTATAACCCAAGTCAATTTGTTGATAATACCATGGGCCGTCCGGGCTTTTCTCCATCAAATCCGGGTCCCGGGTGATCCCGTGGCTCCTTAACAAAAGCAACTTCCGGTATAAATCTTCCCGGTTGGTCAGGACCATTCCTCCTTCACCGGTGGTGATAATTTTAACCGGATGAAAGCTGAAAACGGCCATCGCCGAATAAAGGCAGGAACCTACCGGCATGTCTCGATACAAACCGCCGATGGCGTGAGAAGCGTCTTCAATAATTTCAAAATTATAATCCGCCGCCAACTCGGCGATCCGTTCCATTTCACAAGACTGCCCGGCAAAATGAACCGGTATGACCACTTTCGGTAGTCTGCCGGCCCCTTCGGCGGCTTCCAATTTTCTTTCCAATTCCGCGGGCGACATATTGAAAGTTCTGGGGTTAATATCGACAAAATCGACTTTACTCCCGCAATATAACCCGCAATTAGCCGAAGCTACAAAAGTATTGGGAGAGGTCCAAAGATAATCGCCTTGCTTTAAGCCGGCCGCCAGACAAGCGAGATGTAAAGCAGCCGTAGCGCTACTCACCGCTACGGCAAACTTGGCGCCGGTAAATTCCGCGACCGCCTTTTCAAATCTTTCGATCGTCGGCCCTTGGGTCAACCAATCGGATTGTAATATTTTGATTACCGATTCGATATCCGTTTGATTAACATTTTGCCTCGCATAGGGGATCTTCATATAGTTTGGTTCATCTCCCGAATTTCCTCCACAGTCAAAAAGTGAGGATTGTTCCCCGAATTATACTCAAATCCCGGTTTTACGGGTGCTCCTTTTTCACCGAGGGGGTTAATTTGATAGTCCACTTTCACCACAAAATTAATGGTGGGTTTGATTACAAAATGGTCGGCGAACTCCAATGTCAAATGGCTGCCGTCCGCCGGGCACAACACCTCATGCAGTTTCTCTCCCGGCCGAATTCCGACGATCTTGAACGGCATTCCCGGCTGCAACGACTCAACCAAGTCGGTAATCCGGATCGAAGGTATTTTAGGAACGAACACTTCGCCGCCTTGACACCGTTCCATGCACTTGAGAGCGAAATCGACTCCCTGTTGAATCGTCAACCAATATCTGGTCATCCGGGTGTCGGTCACGGGGAGTTCTTTGGCTCCTTCGGCGATTAACTTCCTAAAAAGCGGTAACACCGAGCCGCGCGAACCGGCTACGTTTCCGTACCGGACCACTGCGAACCGTGTCCGGTGGCCGCCGGCGATATTGTTGGCGGCTACAAACAATTTCTCCGCCACCAGCTTAGTCGCGCCGTACAGATTTACGGGACTGACCGCTTTATCCGTGGAGATGGCGATTACCTTAGTCACTTCATTTTGAAGCGCGGCTTTGATTACATTCTCCGAACCGTTGATGTTGGTTTTAATAAACTCCATCGGATTATATTCCGCCGCCGGCACTTGTTTTAAAGCAGCGGCGTGAAACACATAATCCACTCCTTGCATGGCTTGGACCAACCGATTTTCATCCCGGATATCCCCTAAAAAATATCGCATTGCCGGGTGATTATATTCCCCTTGCTGCATTTCATACTGTTTCAACTCGTCTCTGGAAAAAACAATCAACCGTTTCGGTTTATACCGGCTTAAAATCGTTTTAATGCATTGTTTCCCGAAAGAACCGGTTCCCCCGGTAATCAAAATCGACTTATTATCAAACATCCGATCATACTCCCCCCTTTTAAAAGTATGTCGTAAATTTGAGCCTATCGTTCCGCGTTCAATGCTTGTTCCGCGTTTCGAGTTCAACGTTCCGCGTTTTTATCTAAAGTATGTCATAAAGGTAGGGCCTATCGTTCCACTTTCCGCGTTTTTTACCGCTTAGTCGATGAAGCCAACTCGACATCGACTTGTCTTGGACCGCTTCCACATTCTTTTCCTCGTTCCATCGGAATGCACCCGAAACGCAGAACTCGTAACCCGAATGTTTAACTCGGAACGCGGAACGAGAAACCCGGAACCCGGAACTAAATTTACCCCATTTCCCGGTATGCGTTGAGAATCTCCTTTGCCACCCGTTCAATTCCGAAATTCTCCAAAACATGTTCTCGTAAACGTTCGGCCTTTTCGATTCTTTCAGCTTCGTGACTCAGATAAAATTGTACTTTAGCCAGCAATTCTTCCCGGTTTTGATAAATCTCCAATAAACCGTTGAAAGGTTCCAATACTCTTTCGCCGACGGTCCGGACCAAACTCCCGTTAACAAGGAAGAATCCTCCCATGGCGATACCGTTAATCAGGTCCGGTTGCAGATAGGAGTTGTTATTCCACATTAAACTCGGGTAAAGATTGATTTTGCTTTGCAAGACCGTGTTTTGATACTCCTTGCCGAAGGATTCAAGAGGAGGCTCACGGTAGCCTTTTAAGCTCAGATCCTGCTCCCAACCGGCGCCATATAGTTTGATGTCGAATTTCGGCTCACTATTGACCAGCCATTTAACTTGGACGGAGGTCAGCAATGAATCTTCCAGTTGACGCCGGAAAAGCCCGGCTATTAATCGCAGAATTTCCGGTTCTAAAGCCCGATCCTTCTTTTGAAATTCTTCCCGGATTACATTTTGATAAAATTCATCATCGGGCGTTAATGACCCTTGCTTGAGCAACCCGGTCATCAGTTTAAAAACGACCGCGCGGCAAATACTAATTATCGCTTCTCCGCTCAAATTTCTACCGCCTGCTAGGATCCCCATAACAGCCGCGGCTAACGTTTGGAGGATTTTTTCTTGATCTTTTAAATCCTTAATGACCGAAATCCGGTTTTCTTTTATCAGGTTGGCCCTTTCAGCAGTGGACATCGGTAAATACGGTAAAGGGACGGATTTGATCTGTTCCGGAAGAAAACCCCGTTCCTTAAGACCGGAATTAACTGAAGATGCGCCGCTGATTAAGACTTTTTCCAGCGGATGGCTCGCGGTAATATTTGGAACTATCCAACGATCAATTATTTTCCAGCTTATAAAGGGAATAGAGAGGTTTTTATAGGCCTCCAACTCTTCCGCCGTAGCGAACAGGTGAACCGCCAAATCCGGTCTGAAACTTTCCAGCCTGCGAAGATCATCATATTTATTAAAGTTATAAAAAGGAGGACTTTCATAAGCCATTTCGGCTTCAAAACCATTTTCCTTGAAATGTAATCGCAATGCTTCTCCATACCGGAACAAATATTCCTCCGCGCAACTGGCAACGATTAAGATTCTCTCTGCATGCTCCGGCTTAGTCCGGTCATAGTATTTTTGAAGATTAGCGAGCCTTTCTTGGAAGGAGTTTTCTTTGACAGTCTTTACCTTCTCTAATAATCCCTTGATCTCCCCAACATCGGTTCCGTATAACACATTCGGAAGGGGGACCTCATCTTTTTGAAAGAATTCTTCCAACTTATCATTTTTAACGCCGATTAAAAAATGTATGTTTCGAAACTCCGCCAATTGGTTAAAATCGAATTTCTGCATCATTAATCGCCAATTATCAAGTTGGTGTTCGATAATAAATACCGGTAAATTTTTTAATGATTGCCGTATTTCGAACGGCGACTCTCGATAAATACGATTTAGATGATGATAGATGCCTGCGTCGTCCGTATTATAGATTAAAACCGTATCATTGACGGAGAACTCGAAAGCGGTAGAAGGAGACTCGTTTACCGCCAATAAAAACCGTTTGGAACGGCTATCGTAAACATATTCCACATTGAGAAAATTGCAGGTTTTTAAAGGAACTTCCTCATAATCTCCGAAGTTGATTCCTTGTTTCTCGAAGAATTCTTTATTAAGTCGATAGCGCCGTTCAAAGTCGGATTCCTTTAATTCCTTCAATAGTTGGTTTAATCTCTTTTGAAGCCGCTTCCGGATTGTAAATCGGCCGTTTATGTCATTGATCTCAACTTTGACTTCCGAATCCAATTGTAATCGATGCAAACATTCGATCCGGAGATATGCGTAAAAACAATTCCTCCCGGTTATGGATGCGAAATCAACGATATAATTGTTGGCCGCCACATAATTCATAGCGCGATAGGCGTTTTTTACAAGCATCCTCCGGCAAAAATCCGGTTTATAATTCAACCGGAGACAGTTTTCCAAAGACGATTGGACTTTTGAAAAATTTTGCAACTTCCGGTAACATCGGTATAACAAAAAACCGATCTCGGGATTCTGTTGATCCTCTCGTTGCGCTTCTTCCAATACCTGGATAGCTTCAGTAACATCATTTCTCTTGTATAAAACCAAACCATATAAAAACCGGAATTCATTTAAGTCTTTTCGTTCACCCCCGCGGACCACAGGTTTTAGATAGGCTTGGATTTCAGTTAAGTTTCCGCCGTTATTAATCCAATCTCTAATCTGAACCGGGGTTTTTGTATTGGCGATTTGAATTAACGAGGGCGTCTCTTTTTCAGTTTCGTTCGTTCCGTTGACGGGAGAATTCGATAAATGTTTGAAAACATAATCCAAATACTTTTTAGTTTCACCGATAATGTTACTCCAATGTTGAAGTTTCCCGTCAAAACCTTCCTTAGTCCTCACTTTCCCCAAGTTGGCGATGGCGATCTGATTCGGAGCTATCTTCCAATCTTGGAGATCTTTTAAAAACAACCGCCATTCTTTAGTAGTAATAAACGCTCCATACTCATCGGCTATATCTTTCAAAGCCGAATCAATTTTGTCTTGAAACGCTCCTTCGGTTTGATTCAAATGTCTTAATCCTTGGACCCGATCCCATAGTAAATCCATCTTTAAGACTCCCTGCCGGGACATGGTTCTTATTTGTCCAATAATATTTTCACTCCCGGCATGACCTCTCCTTATCGTTTTTAAACCCAAATCGTATAGTTCATCAATCTTCCGGCTGATTCCCCGCTCTTTACGGCAATACTCATCAATGAGATCGGCTAGTTTATGATTGGGGACGCCTTTGATGGGCTGACCCCCTTCGGTGGCGTTGAAAATCTTTTTATCCCGGTAATATTCGGAAACCATCAATTCAAACAAAACTCTAAAGCTGTCCAGTTGTTTATCGGTGACAATATCCTGACCGTAAATATCTTTGGTAATAAAACAATTGGGCGGTAATTTGTTCCGATCAATGACTTTTTGATACAGACTTTCGGCGTAACGCTTGTCGCCGGTATAGGCCAAATCCTGCCCAATCAAGATTACCGGGGAACAGCCAAATTTTATGGCCAAGTCCACGGAAGGATGGGCCACGGAAAACCCGCTCCTAACCGTGCCGAACTCATAATTTCCGAGTTTTAGCGAAAGAAAATCCGAAAAGGTTTCCGTATCCAGTTTCATATAAACTTTTTTACCGCCGAAATAAGAAAGAGCCGCGTCATTAAAGCGGTAATTGTAAATAAGGCAGATATCGTCCAAATCCAAATTGGCATAGATTTTTTTATTATAATCGGTGCCGTCAAAAGCCACTAAAAAATGGGGCGATACCCCAAACTTCCGCATCGCCCGGATGCTGGTCCCGGCGCAAATGATTACCGCTTTATCCTTAATATCATTCAGTAGGTGGATGTTTTTCTCCAAAGAGGGACCCGCCGAAACAATTATCGCCGGGATCCCGTTAAATTGATTGAAAAAATGCTTGACTCCGGGTGAATTGATAATGGTCGGCAAGTTCTTGATCGCGTTTGACACCCATTTTTCGCCAAAATGATTGGCAGTGGCCAGATTAGCGCGGTTAATTCGTACCGACTCGCGCAATATATTTTGAAAAGCCCCAATTTCATCGGGGAAAATATCCTGATAAGGCGGAAGTACTACCAAGTCCGAATCAAGAATCAAATACATTAAATATTGACTGACCAAGCCGGCGCACTCACCATAATTGTTGCCGGCAAGCAATAAATAATCGCCTTTTATCTCACTTAAATCAACTTCATGAAGACAAGCTTTCAAGATCGCCGGCGATGGTTCATAACAAACCACTCTTTGATAGCAACCCAATCTCAAAACGGCTTTCAAATGATATAAAAATCCGCCCCCACAAAAAATCAGCGCGCTTTTATCTCCGGCGTGTCGTTCAACCCAACGTTCGGCTTCCAACTCCGGATCATAAGCGCTATTCAAATAAACCTTTCGCTGATCCTTGATTATCCGGGCGACCGGCAAACCATTCCGGCTGCTGTTGATTTCCAGAGTTATTCCATTACTATCCGGTTTCCCTTTTAACTCTTTTAAGAGATGTGGGTATTTTGCCTTAATATAATTTAAATTTTTTTCGTAAATCACTATAGTCACCTTTTAGTTGATTTGGTCATCCACAATTTTGAACCTTTTTAATAAAGGAATCAATTCGAATTCCATTAAATCATGGAGTAACAAATAATCGTGGTTCTCCATGGCTTCGCCGAGATTACCAACTAAGCCCTCGAATGAATGGAATTCTCCGGCTTCAATCTTCCCCAACCTGACGAATTCGGTGGCGGCCTCATAGATCCAAGCCAGTCCCTCCACCACCGCCGGCATGGTCATGTTAAGCTCCTGATAATCGGATTCTTGTAGGTCTTCGCAGATATGCTCCACCGCCGTATTCATCCGATCCAAATATTCATTAAAAGTCTTTACCGTTTGGGTATATTCCTCAGGAGTCATAATTTGCTCCTCCTTTGAAAGGCTGATTTGGCTAATTTTAATCGATCCCAAATACTAATTACAATATATAGATCTAATCGGCTTTTTACAATCGATCTTTAGAGTTAAAGTTGGTCCGGCCCATGGCAATTTCGGTCAAAAAAAATCCCTCCGTAAGGAGGGACTTAAATTGTAAGATTTGTACCGAAATCTTAACCCAAAAGCTGCAATACCGATTGCGGTTGAGTATTGGCTTGAGCCAACATCGCCGTACTGGCTTGGGTGAGAATCGAGAGCCTGGTGAATTCCATCATCTCCGCAGCCATGTCGACGTCTCTGATTCGGGACTCGGATGCGGTGATGTTCTCCGCGGCGACACCCAAGTTATTGATGGTGTGCTCTAAGCGGTTTTGCACGGCTCCAAGGTCGGACCGCAACGAAGACACCCGGCTGATCGCCTCGTCGATCTTGGTGATCGCCTGGCCAGCGCTGAAGGCGTCGATGACAAGAATATTATGGACTCCGAGGGACTCTGAATCCATTCTGCCGATGGCCGCGCCCATGTTCTGGAGTTCGTTGGCGCCGATCTGGAAGACCTGAGTGTTGTCTGCCAAGTGGACCGAAGTTGTGTATCTACCAGTTGAGCCTGTTCCACTGAAGTAACCCGCATCGTTCCATTTTACCTCATAATCGGCGTCACTGGCGAATTTTACGTCTACATTTTGATGAATGATGCCGATAAGGTTGTTTCCTTGGACCGTATTGCTGGATATTACCGTACCGGCCTTTGAAACAAAAACTTTATAGGTGTTCTCGGTCGCTTTCTGATACTCGGTGAATCCAAAAGCGTTCAACAACTGTTCACTGGCGACAACAGTGATTTTACCATCTTTGCCGGCAATCGCGGAACTCAACACGAAAGTTCCGGAAGTACCCAATGCTCCGCTACCGGCGGTTGTGTTGTATGTGGCCAAAGCTTGATTGCCGACACCGGTCGTACTGGACATACCCAAATCGGTAGCCATTGCCTGATTAAATTTGGCAGCCAATCCCGAAAGGGTGTCATTACCGAAGACGGTGAAGGAAACAGATTTACCGGTACCGTCTATTAAGGTGATCTTCTGCGGATTGTCCAACAAGAACCGGCCATTGGCGTCATAGAAACGATCTACGTTGTACAATTTCGTGCCGGCGGAAGCCACAATACCGGCCTGGGTCCCGGAAAGCACTCCGCCCAACGTGGTGGTTTTGAAGATGGTTGAAGTCTGGACTTGGGTCTTACCGGCACTCGTCAAATCAATTTCTAACTTGTAAGTCCCGGCGGCGGAAACCGAACCATCCCGGATACCGCCTCTTAGATAAATCTTGGTGGCTTCTTATCGGAGGAACTGATGGCTGATGCGGTGCCGTCCAACAAATTCTTATTATTGAATGAGGTGGTATTGGCGATCCGGTCGATTTCGTCTTTGAGCTGTTCAATTTCCTTTTGGAGTTCGCTCCGATCGTTGGCGGTATAGGTGGCGTTCGCCGCTTGGACCGCCAGTTCCCGCATCCGGTGCAAGATCGAATGGGTCTCGGTCAAGGCTCCCTCTGCGGTCTGCAGTAACGAGATGGCGTCCTGGGAGTTACGGGCTGCTTGATTCAAGCCCCGGATCTGGCTGCGCATGGTTTCCGAAATCGCAAGACCCGCGGCGTCGTCGGCGGCCCGGTTAATCCGGAGACCGGAAGACAGCTTCTCCATGGTCTTCCCATTCAGGTTGTTCACGATGCCCAAATTCCGATGGGCGTTCAGCGCTGATAAGTTGTGATTAATTCTCATGATCTTTCTCCTCCTTGATTAATATTTTCGGGTTTCCTTACCCTCACTCCGGTCGTTGGTCGGCCGCCCCGCGGACCGGAGCCGGTGTTTTAAACCACCGCCGCTAAAATCAGTTGTCAGTTATCAGTGACCAACGATCATATTTTTTAATGAACTTTACTATCACTATTTACTGATTACTGTTCACTGTTCACTGATTACACCGGTGGTGGTTTAAAGACAAAATCCCTTATTAAATATTTCGTAAAAATAGTTAAAAAACTTTAGTCAAATCGAGTTGGGATCGTAACATTTAGACAACTTAAATTCTCTACAAGCGCTTAAAAATTTCTATATCATAAAAAGGACTCAAAAAAACATTCCTCGCTAAGCCGCCGACTCCTGGCTACTGACTACTAATTACTGTCTCTTAATTTCCGACTACTGTTTTCACTTCTTCTGAAACATCTTGCTCAACTGCTCCAAATTGGCCTTGGCGGCGGCGGCCAGTTGGTTTTCTTTTTGGATTTCCCGGTATACTTCCTCACGATGCACCGCCACTTCACGGGGAGCGGTAATCCCCAGTTTCACTTGGTCGCCTTTAACATCGACAATGGTGATCTTGACGTTATCCCCCACCATAATACTCTCATTCAGCTTACGCGTTAAAACGAGCATCCGGCTCCTCCTTGACCTTTCGAAGTGCAAACCTTTATATATATTTATCTATAATCCCTATTTTTATTTTCTCCGAAAGTCAAAAAATCCCTCTATTTTTACCTCCGCCGCTAAAAATAAATGGCGAACTTTATAGATCCGCCCTTCTGGTAAACTCCGTCCCTTCGTAAACCGAGTTATTTCGCCGATTTTAATTCATTTTCTTCCTTTACTTTCGAAAATAGCGGGTGTTTGATACCGTAAGCCGGATTATTTAGAATAACTTGGACGCCCCGTTTTTCTTTAACGTTTATTACCAGCGGAGCAGCCAGATTAACCGTAGCTTGACTAATATCGGACGGTAGAACAACAATCGCGTAAACTAAAGATTCCTCCGGTTTTCCCAGTTTGAGTTCGACCACTACTTCATCGGGAAGATCAATCTCATAATCCGGGACCACTTTGCCTAACTCGATTATAATGAAGGCAAGATCGGCCCGTTCCACCGACTGCAACACATGGAAAGGGGAATCGTCGTGCTTTAAAACGGTGAATTTATGAGCATTTTCAAACCCCGGAATGCCGTGGGGAAATTCAATGATCTGCGAATCTTCGATTTCAACCGCGCCGAAAAACTTGGTCTCGATCTTCATGGTTTCATCCTTCCGTCAATAGTCTATCTTAAATAATCCAAGAGCGTCATCGGCATAATCCGGCCCGCGGACTGTAGCGCCGCCTGATAAGCCGTTTCCTGCATCCTTAATTCCAGAATAGCCTTGGTGATATCGACGTCTTCCACGTTGCTTAATAATTTTGTTAGGTTCTCATTCAAACTCTTTAAACGGTCGATCCCTTTTTCAAGGCGGTTAACCTTAGCCCCGACTTCGCCTTGGGTTACCAGCACCTTATCGATATCGAGCCTGATATTGTAAAGGTCTTCTCCGGAAAGGGCTTCAATATTGTTGGCCCTTAAATCCTGACTAATTTTGGCCAGGTGTTGGAAGATGGGATCAAATAACTTATCGCCGATGACATTGATTTGAATTTCCATCGAAGTGCTTATCTCATACTCAATATAACCTTTATTCCCTTCATAGTTGGGGGTCTCCGTATCCGAAGAAACCCCGTCGGCGAATCCCATGATCCAAAGAGCGTCCGCCTCGTTCCCTGAAAAGAGCGTAATTGACAGCGGATTGTTAAGTTCATCCTGATGGAAGATACGCAGCCGGTTATCCGGAGTGGCTTCCACTCTGACATTGGCATATTCGCCGCCCCGCGCCCGAATCTTTTCCTCGATCATCCGCGCGAATTCCCTAATGTTGTACGAACCCCCGTTCAAACTGATCTCCTGGGTCAACTCATTGCCGACTTTTATTCGGAACTTATTGTTGGCGTTAATATAACTATGCGCGTCGATCGAATACTTGGAACCGGCTATCGGGGGAGGATTGCCCCAGGCGCTATCCAAAGTGGCGATACCGGTAGTTCCGTCATAATCCGTAATGATTCTGGTTTGGCTTTTCCCTTGTCCATCGGTGATGGTGATCGGCATCCCCACATAAAAGTCGTCAGTCCGGCTGGCATTAGTATCTAACTGAATTTGGTTAGCATTCACAGGGTTAGAGCCCACTTCTCCGTCCAAAGGCGGAACCAGTTCATATCTGGCGCCCGGCGATATCGTAGTAATCGACAGTTGAGCTTCACGAGTCGCGCCGTTATAGGCCAAAATCCGGTCGGTATATACCGCTCCCGAAGGTTCAATTATTTTAATGGTCCAGTTATTATAATAATCATTTTCGGCGCTTGCGCCATCGCCCAAAGTTAGCACCGATGGCGTCCCAGCTGTAAAACTTTGGACCGTTCCCATTTCCGGATATTTGGCCAATACTTTGATTAATGGCTCAACCTCGTAACCGAGCAGTTCCTTGGTGGTCGCCCTATTGTCGAATCCAAGCTGGGCCAAAGCGGTGTCGGAAATTTTATAGGTCGAACCGGCGGTTACATTGGTAGTCCAGTTACCTTTAACTGTTATCGTATAAGTTGGTGGCGTTGCCGTATCGTCATACTCATAACCGGTAATCAGCTTTGTTTCCGTAGACCCGTCGGGATTGGTAACCGTGATCGACGCTCCAACATAAAAATCATCGATCATGCTGGCGCTGGCTTCCAGTTGGATTGAGTTCGCGCCGAAGGATACGGCCTGTCCTTCCAGATGCGGCTTAATCCGGTATTTGAAATTCCCGGTTACGCCCCAACTATCTCCGATGGTCACCTCATGTGTTAACTCATCATATCCGGTAATTAAATGGGATTCATAGATGCCGCGCTTTTCATCATAAATCTCAATTTCCATTCCAACGTAAAAATTCTCGACATCGCTGGCTGGACTTAAACTAATTGTAGACCCGCCATTAGTAATCGCTGCTGTTCCTTCCAAAGGAGGCAACAATTGGTATACGGAGGTGTGATCCGGCTCTATGCCCCAGTCTTCGGTTACTGTCGCAACTCTATCGTCGGTATAAGCACCGATAGTTCTTATTTGCCCAACTCCAGTGCCTTCAATAATTTTGATCTGCCATCCATTATAATAATCATCCGCCGCAATAGCCGACATCCCCAGAGTAATTTGATCAGCCGCGCCGCCCCGAGCTTTTCCCACTTCCTTAACGGCCGGACCGTCCCTCAGCACCAAAGTATGGATGCCGTCCGAGGGATAAGTTCCGGCATAAAATTCCAACCGGTTATCGGGAGTGGCCTTGACGTAGACCGGCGTGTCAAAACCGGCATAGTGAAGTTTTAATTGGATATCGTTGGCCAAATCGTCCAGGGTGTTCCCGGGCGAACCGTCATAAGTTTTGGGCGTCAGTCTAATCGTTACAAATTCGCCGTTATCCAGTTTAATATCGAGCATATTGTTCCGATCGGTGATCACAATCGGATTCAACTGAAAATTGATCGCGTCACCCGTAACTTTGGTCCGGTATTGATAAGGCGGATTCAAGTATTTTTCCCCGCCGAAAATAAACCGGTTATCGATATTGGTGTTGGCCACCTGCATAATCCCGTCTCGAATAACATCAATCTCGTTTGCGTAGGCCTCCCGGGCTTCTACGGTCAAAGTCCCGTTGGTTCCGGCAATCACCAATTCGCGAACTCTCTGCAAATAGTTGGTCAAAGTCATCAAGGCGTCGTCGGTGCAATTCAGCCAACTGATGGCTTGCTCGCTGTTATCGATATATTGCAGGATCTCCGCGGTACGGCTTCGAAAATCCATAGCGCGGGCGGTCCCCACCGGGTCGTCCGAAGGCTGTTGGATACGTCTTCCGGTGCTAACCTGATTGGTCTTTTTATAGATGCTCTCTTCCAGTTTCATAAAGTTATACGAAAAATTCGAGTAAATCATCTTATTGGAAACTCGCATCGTTCTCCCTCCTTGGTCGGCGATGAGCGCAAGTCAAACGATAAAGCCGAAATAAACGGTTTAATATAGTTTCAATCTATTTACGATTACGTCCAACATTTGATCCATGGTGGCGATTATTTTGGCGGCCGCATTGTAGCCGTGTTGGAACCTGATCATGTTGGTCATCTCTTCATCAAGGTTGACCCCGCAAACGGACTCGCGGCGTTCGTCCAAATTGGCGATGAGCCTGACTTGTCCTTCATATTTCACCTTGGCGGCGCTGGTCTTTTCTCCTAAGTCGGCGATTACGGCGCCGATATACTCTCCCATGGTGGCGTTGCTATTGTTTAAAAGCCGCTTATCGAACAATCGGGAGATTTCCAACATTATTTCATTGTTACCGGGCAGTTCTTTCTCCGTATTGACCAACTCGCTGGAAGCCGCGATCCGATTCAAACCATTCTCAACGTCTTTAATGGCGTCCGCCAAGTCGATATCCGCGGCGCCGGTCCCTTTAAAGAAATCAATACCACGGCTCTCATCGAGCCCATATCCGGTACGATGAAGCTTATTAACTTCAGTGATTAATGTTTTTGCGAAATTGTCCAAGTGATTTAAAAACTCCGGCAAGTCTTGGTCGCGCATTTCCAGAAGCCCTCTGAGGGAACCGCCTAATACCGTGACCTCCTTGTCAAGCCGTTCCCATTTCAACCGGACCATGCCTTCGTCGTCGTGATTGGGTTCCAAAATGATTTTATTGGCGGTAATACCCTGGACCAGGGCGATACCGTTAATGGTAATATTGACCCGGTTGAATTTGTCGGTGGTTTTACTAATTTTAATGATTCCCGAAAGTTCTTCAATTAACGCGTCTCGTTGGTCCATCAGATCATTGGCGTGATCGTTCATCATGGTCACTTTGGAGATTTGATCGTTTAAGAGAGCGATCTTTCCAGCGATGGTGTTGACGTGGTTCACCTGTTCCTTAATCCGCTCGTTGGCTATGGAACGTAAGGATTTCATCCGCTGGTAATCCTGTCTGATTAACTCGGTCATAGTGATCGTCTCTTGCCGCAACACGGAACGGGCCGGTTCCGAAGTAGCGTTATTGGCTACTCCCTGAATTGCTTTCCAAAAATTATCGATCGCCGTCCGAATATTAGCGTCGGAGGGTTCGTTCACGATCAGTTCCATTTCGTCCAACATGGTTTTACGGCTTTCCCAATAACCGGAAAGAGAAGTTTCCGCCCAAATTTGCTCGTCGATCAATTCATCGCGGATCCGCATCACCGCCGTAACTTCTACGCCGGTTCCAAGCTGCCCGGCGGTTTGGACCCGATTGAAAGCCGGATATGTAAAAGGTTGAGTAGTGGTCATTTCCCCTCTTTGTCTGGAATATCCGGGTGTACTGGCATTAGCCATATTATGGCTGGTAATTTCCAATTGTTTTTGATGGGCTTGTAATCCGAGACGTCCGATTTCCAATCCGAAAAAAGTCGACCGCATCTTTATTCACCCCTTATAATCCAAGATCAAAGTCTTCTTGGAATTCTGCTTATCTTTATTTATTCTGCCGGAAGCTCCGTAAAACCCGCTTTCAGCGCTTGTTTGCGGCATTAAGGCATTTATGGTGAACTCAACTATGGCCAAAGCGTCTTTGATCAAAGCCTGATTAAATTCATTGTTCAATTTTAACTGTTTGACCTGCCGGCGGAGTTCTTCAATAAGCGCGGCGACCTCTTCCGATCCTTTTTCAATTTTCGTTCCATCGCCGGAAAAACGTTCCCTTAAAAAAAATTGCACCTGTGGGGAACAGGCGTCATCAATTTTTTTTAATTTTTGAGACAACGCCTCTTCCTTGAGGACAATTACTTGTAACGCATCCAAATCATCTTTTAAGAGCGCTTCTTTCTTTAAAAGGCTCTGAGCGTTCAACTCTTTTAAAACGTCGATTTCTTGTCGGAATAATTCTGGGAGAGATTGACTTTCCCGCATTTGGACTACCTCCCGGTAAGTTCGTCCACCAGGCTCCGGCCAATCATTTTAGCGGCGATATCATTCCCGGATACCTGATAGTCCCCACTCGTAATTTTTTGCTTGAGTTCAAGGATCTTATCGGCACGAACCTCGGGAGACTTTAGCGCCTGTTCCTTGGCAAAGTTCAATTCTTGAGCGCGCCCGGATAAAACCAAGCTGTCGCTTTTCTCAATCGCCGCCGTTTCACGGTATGCGGCCTTTTTCTTAAGGGAATTAATCCGTTCCAAATGTAATATATTTTGAACTTGTTTATTGGAGATGATCATCTTTTATCACCTACTTTCATGGCTGTATTGAACGTTTAGCGATCCGGGCGCCGTTTTTTCTATAAAAAAGGGGTCTAATACCTGCGGCGTAAAATATGTTCAAAAGTATGCACTTTACCTGGTTGAAAACTCTTCGGTTTTTCGGAAACGGGTTTAACGGCTTTGCTGAAGTCAGCCTGCATTTCCCGGATACAGTTTTCACAAAACCTTCCGGATGTCACCGGATTGCCGCATTTCTCACATGCCAGGCCGTCGTCGCCGGACATTTTAATATAGTCAGCCTCCAGACGTCCTTCTTTTAAAAATCTGGAGATTACCTTAAGTTCGACGCCTACCGCCTCGCTAACTTCCGCAGCGGATGAGTTAGGATGTTGGAACAAATATTCGCGAACTTTTTCAAAGTCTTCTTGTTCCTGCCGAAGACAATTGTTACAAACCGCGCTGCCCGTGTAATTATAAATTTTCCCACAGCGCTTACAGTTTCTTACGTCCATTTTCCGCCTCCCTTAATTCTCTAACCAAGTAGTATCGATTACTCCTACCGCCAAAGTAAGGACCCTGACCGTTAGCGCGCCGGCTCTCAATAACATCCTGGCCACTTCCGAGGCTGTGGCGCCGGTGGTTAAGATATCATCCACCACCAAAACGGAGGCGCCGGGTAAGGCCGTGGAGTTAACAACCCGGAAAGCATCGGCGACATTCGCGAACCGGCCTTCCTTACTCAATGCGTTTTGAGATTCGGTTAATTTGTCCCTGACTATTATATCGTTTTTTACTCTAATCCCCAAATATCTTTGGAGGGGGTTAGCCAACAATTCCGCTTGATTATATCCTCGAAGCTCCAGTTTTTGACGATGGATCGGAACAGGAATAATTAAATCACTTTTCCGGTATTCCGGATTGAGCCTGACCCAATCTACCAGCAATTTTCCTAAAGCTTCGCCCAGTTCGGGACGGTAACGATATTTTAATTCGCTTAAATATTCCCGCAGAGCTCCCTCATATAAACCGACCGCCCTGGCTTCGGAAAAATAATAGCTGTTTTCTTCGCACTGCCGGCAGATCCCCCGGTCCCCGACTTTTAAGCGAAGCGGTCGTCCGCATACCCGGCAGATCGGAGGAGCAACCAAACCGATTTTTTGAAAGCATTTTTTCCCGATGCCATGTCCATAACCGGGTTCCTGGCGGCAGACCGGACAGGCCTCCGCCGCGGGATATAAAAGTTCAATAAACCCCGTTCCGACTTGGCGGAACCAATTCTTCACTTCTACATAATCCATCGACATCATTCCCAAAAAAATTAATAAGACCCTGGACCTAATTTAAAACTTGGTTATTTTCAAAACCTTGCAAATACTAGGTTTTCTTGATTATTGCAAAATACTGTAACCAAAATGTTACATACTTTTAACGGGTTATGTTTCAAAAAGAGATGTAAATGTTTTTCATTTACTTACAGTTTGCAATGCGCTGGAAAACAACACCCAAGAATATCACCGGATAAATTAAAGACGGGAACCAAAGCCGGGTCAATCCAAATATCCCAACCGATACCCTTCTTCGTTCATTTGGGCGATCCAACGGCAACTCTCACGCATCGCTTTGGTAAAAAGCTTCGCGGCGAAAAGCACCCGCGCCGGCTCGCCTTTTCGACCCGCCCGGCCGGCAATCTGCACCAGAGTACGGAGGTCAAAGATGGTTTCATTTTCCGCCGCCAAAACCAGCACATCAAGGTCGGGAATGGTGATCCCCCGCTCTAAAATAGTGGAGGTAATTACAAAATCCATGGCGCCGGTCAATAATCCGGCTTTGGGTAATTCCCGGTCACGGATGCGGGAATGAATTACGCATCCTCTAATTCCTTGGGATTGGGCCCATTGAATCAAACCCGGCCCAATCTGTTCGATTAATTTAATGGTAGGTAAGAATATTAGCGCTTTGCGCTGATTTCGTCTAACATCTATTAAAAACTGTTTTACGAGGGGTGGTGGTTCCCAACCGGAACCGGGAATTGCTGGCAGCCGAAGTTCCAGTTTGACTAATTCCGGCAGAATTAAGGGTTTCCGGTGCGGTCGGGCCGGAATCGTTACCGACGCCAACTTTCCGGATGCCATTTTGGATAACAGAGCATTATCGGGCGTCGCGGTCATGATTACCAACTTTCCGCCGGGTTTCAGCGCCCTCCGGACCGCGAATTGAAGCATGGCGCTTCCTTGATAGGGATAAGCGTCGCCTTCATCGAGGATGATCAAGTCGAAACAACGGTAAAACCGCAAACATTGATGGGTAGTGGCGATGGTCAAGGGAGCCGCCGCGCCCCGGTTGCAGCCGCCTCCATATAAGGCAACTACCGGTACTTCGGGAAAAGCCCGCTCAAAACGGGGCAAAAGTTCCTGAACCACATCCTTGCGGGGAATGGCCACCAAAATCCGGGCTCCCTCGGTTAACGCCTTGGCGATAATCCCGAAGCTGACCTCGGTTTTCCCCGCGCCGCAGACCGCCCAGACTAAAAATTCACCCGCTTCTTCCTCCCAAAAACGGACCAACCTCGCGGCAGCCCTCAACTGCGGCGGAGTAAGTTCGAAATCCAACACCGGCTTAATCTCGGTCCCGTTCCCCCGGCGGCTCCCGCCGGGCGCCGAGTATAACGGAATGCAGCTTTTAGCCAAACCCATGCTTTGACAATTGGCGCAGGTTAAACAGTGTGAATTGCCGCAGAAGAAACAATCGTCCTCGTATATTTGCTTGCTTGAACCGCATCGCCGACAGTAAGGCAATCCGATCCGGTCGAGGGAAACCGCCGCTTCCCGACGCACCTTTCCTTCAAGATATGCATATTGCAGCCAGTCTTCCGGATCCCAGGGCGGGTTTTGTCCCGAATCTCTTAATAATTCCGGAATCTCGGTCAATAACAAACAACGTCCCTCGAAAAAAGGTTCCAAGGAGGGAGGTTCAAAAAAGTGATCCGGAGCGAGAGCGCTAATCGGAAGTGAATCGAGGGTGAAACGGACTCCTTGAGAAAGCTCCTTTAGTAAGGGGACGGCGAGTTTTTGGAAGCGCCGCACCAGCTTGTCTTGGGGTGTCGGAGTAAGAGTTCGCAAGACTTTTTCCACGATCCATAACGGTTGCGGCGGCCGAATCATTTGGAAAGAGTCAAAACCTTGTTGCTGCAGAAAAAAGGCGTCAATCCGGGGATTAGCGGTTAAATCCAGCTTAAAGCGGTCTTCGGGTCCGGTCGCCAAGTATATGAAATATTTGGGGGAAAGCATAATTCACCCGCTTTCGCCAAGCGCCGCCCTGATTCTTTGTTGCAAAAACGAATGCCGTTCCTCGATCCGATTGTTTTTTACCGCGATAGCGACTGCTTTTTTGGTTCCGATGATTACCACCATTTGCTTAGCCCTAGTTACGGCGGTATAGAGCAGGTTCCGTTGCAACATCAGAAAATGCTGGGTGGTTACCGGCATGATCACTACCGGATATTCGTTTCCCTGGCTTTTATGCACCGAAATGGCGTAGGCCAGAACCAATTGTTCCAGTTCTTCGGCTTCATATTCAACGATCCGTTCGGCGTCCACATCCGGGTAGGCCACGCATAAAACCCGTTCCTCAGCGTCAATCTCCCGGACTCTCCCGATGTCACCGTTAAAGACCATCTTCTGATAGTCGTTTTTAAGCTGCATCACCTTGTCGCCGACGCGAAATACCACCGAACCGCTCCGTAGTTCGGCTTTACCGGCTTGGGGTGGATTCAAGGCGTTTTGAAGCGTGAGATTGAGATTTTCCACTCCGGTGATAGTCCGGCGCATTGGGGTTAAAACCTGAATATCCTCCAGAGGGTCACACCGTAAATAACTGGAAATCCTATTTTTAACGAGATCGGTGATGGTTTCGACGATCTGTTCCGGTTCTTGCTTGGCAATAAAGAAAAAATCCCGGGATGTCGAAAGCATGGGGAATTCACCCCGATTGATTTTATGGGCGTTGGATACGATCAGACTGGCTTCGGCTTGACGAAAAATAACGTTTAAACGGACCGTGGGAATTCTTTGGGAGCCAATCAAATCGCGCAACACCGAACCGGGGCCGACCGACGGCAACTGATCCACATCTCCGACCATTATCAATCTAGTCCCGGGAGTGATCGCTTTCAATAAATTATAAAAAAGCAGCAAGTCGACCATGGAAAACTCATCGACGATCAAAACATCGGTCTCCAGCGGCTCCCGTTCATTATATTGAAATCTGCTTCCGTTCTTGGACTCGCTTCCATATCCCAATAGCCGATGGATGGTTTTAGCTTCTTGTCCGGTAGTTTCCGCTAGGCGCTTGGCGGCGCGCCCCGTCGGCGCCGCGAGCAGCACCCGCATTCCGGCTTGTTTGAAAAGAGCGATGATCGCTTTCACAATGGTTGTTTTACCGGTGCCCGGCCCCCCGGTAATGACCATCATTCCGTATTTTACGGAATTAAGCGCCGCTTCTTTCTGTTTCGGCGCGAGGACGATTTTATTTTGAACCGCGAAATCCGCCAATACCGCCTCCGGTTCGATCTCCACCCGCTTGGGTTCCGCGCCTAATAAAGCGCTGATCTTTTCGGCCGCGCCGACTTCACTATGGTAAAAAGGGGCTAAATACAGCGCTGAAAACTCGGGGGTGGTTTCCCGGAAGATCTCTTTTTGAAGGATTAATTCTTCGATTTCAGCCGCCACTTGCAGTTGATTCACTTCCAATTCCCTGGCGGCATGCTCCAGAAATTCATTTTCGACGGCGTACACATGGCCTTCACTGCTGACTTCATTTAATAAATACCTGATTCCGGCGCGGATTCGATAAGGCGAATCCTTTTCCACACCGAGCTTCGCGGCTATCTGATCGGCTATTTTGAAGCCGATGCCGAAGACATCGTCGGCTAAGCGATAAGGATTTTCGGAAACCACTTTGACGGCTTCTTCGCCGTAGACCCGGTATATCTTTAAGGCATACGCCGGGCTGATCCCTACCCCTTGTAAAAAAACCATGATCCGCTGCAGGGCGGCGTGTTCTTCCAGACCGGCCGCGATCTTCATGGCCTTTTTAAGGCTGATTCCCGGAATCTCCGTTAGGCGTTCGGGGGTGTTTTGAATAACCGTTAAAGAATCAAGGCCGAATTTAGCGACGATTTTTCGGGCGGTAACTGCCCCGACCCCTTTGATTAAACCGCTGGACAAAAAACGTTCGATTCCGATCAAGGTTTGAGGAATCCGGCTCTCCCATTCCGTAACCTGAAACTGTTCCCCGTATTCCTTATGCCGGACCCATTCGCCTTTAAAACTAACGGCCGCGCCGGGGTATAAGGGCGGCAGATTGCCGACTACGGTGACCGTTCTTCCGGAACGCGGCTTTAACTTGGCCACGGTGTAATTGTTATCCTGGTTATAGAAGATGATTTGCTCGACGATGCCTTCCAAATCGGTCATCTATCCCGCCACTCCCGCGCGATGGTCGGTAAAACCCGTTCCACGATCCATCCGGTGATCATCCCCGCCGGAATCGCCATCAGGAGAAGCCCCGGCAGGAGCAGATATAAAGCTGAAACTCCCGGAAAAAGACCGGGAATCATCGTTAGCGCCAACAACTGGCCCAGATTATGACCCGAAGCCCCGATGACGCTTAACCCGATTAGGCTAAGCTTATCGTTCAAAACCAACCGGGCTGTTTCCATTAAAACCAGACTCAAAACCGCCCCGCTCAGACTCAACGGGAATACCGGGGTGGCCAAAGTCCCGGTTAAAATGCCGAGAATTATAATTCGGAATATCGAAAGAGCCAAGCTGGTTTTGAAACCCTCGAGGAACAAGATGATTAAAAAAACGATATTCGCCAATCCGATTCTCGCCCCGGGGATCGGTAAAATAGTCCACGGTAATAGAAGATTCTCCAAGGCGTTTAAGACTATACCCAAAGCCACCAGGACGCTTAGGATTACCATTTTTTTAGTTGACATCGATCCGTCCTTGAAATTAAATTCGAAACTGCTTTCTTTCGCAAAAAGCCAAAGTCCCATATCAAAAGAACCAAACTTAGTCTCTTTAACTTTAACAGTTAAGCTTCGACTCTTTCGATATTCATCTTGGCTGACTTTTGACCAAAATTAGGTGTAATAAGCCAAACTCTGCAGTTCTAATGTCACATCGGAGGTATGCAGTTTGACCCCGAAAGGGACCTTAATCGACGCCGGAATAAAGTTTAAAAAGGCTTTAACGCCGTTTTTAACGCAGAGATCGACTACTTCTTGGACATTGACCGCAGGGAAGGTCAAGATCATCAATTTGATTTTAAACTCCGCGATCCTTTTCTCCAAATCCTCCAAAGGGAAAACTTCAACTTCGGCGATTTTGCGGCCGATTTTTTTCGGATCAGTATCAAAAAGGGCGACTATTTGCAAAGGACGGTGCACGGGACTTTTTTGATGATACCGCACCAAAGCCTCGCCCAGGTTACCAACTCCGATCAACCCGACCCTAATCTCCCGGTCCAGTTTTAAAATCCGCCGCAGTTCATCGCGGAGAGCCAGTGTTTGATAACCGACCCCTTGTTTACCGAAGACACCGAAATAGGAAAGGTCTTTCCGGACTTGTCCGGCTGAGGTTCCGATTATTTGCGCCATTTGCTCGGAGGAAATGATCGGCGACTCGTTATGGTCGATGAGTTCCAAGGCCCGCAAATAAAGGGGTAATCTCCGAATAACTACGTCAGGCGCTTTTCGTTCCCGGTTCATCGGCACTCTCCTTGTACAATAGATTTATAATTCATTATGTTTTCGACACTACATTTTGCTTTTCCTCCTTGAAGTAAAAAAATGTAAAGTCACCGCCGCCTCTTCATGGGTCACGGTTCCGGGCGCCGGGTTAAAGGTAGACTAGATTATAGTGTTGCTTCATTTGATTAATAATATCACTACCGTCCGGTTAACGGACTCAACTGATCCGGCCGTGGTGGGTTAGCCAACGGCGGACAGAAGGGCCTCTATTGCCGACGGTCCTTGGTAATGGTATAACTATCTTAAAAATATGGTTCAGAAAACGATTACGAGCACCGCTTCGCTGAGCACGAGCACGAGTACGAATAATACTAATACTCATTTTCATCCTTTAATGTGCCCCGGCGAGCCGGGGTGGGAGACTTAAATTTATTAAAGATCGCCAAATTGCATCCCAAAGCAAAATATGGTAAGATCGTTTCGGCGGTTGGCTGCTTGGCGACGCCTATTTTTGCTTCTCTTGCTCCGCTTCCGTTTCGGAATTAAAAAGGCATCGGGTTTTGATTCGCTTAAAGCTAGCCAATGCCTATTATTGGTTTCAACTCTAAATAAGGAGTCCTTGAACGGTGCGTAATCATTTTAAAGAGCTCAGCCGGGAATACCCGGAGCGAAAAAGCGGTTCCGTCGCGGCGGCCAAAGTAGCCCAAGCGATTACTGCCCAGGCGGCGGCATTAAATCTAAAAACCGTTACCGAGAAAATCAAGGTGTTTCATTTTCAAAAGAGCATTCTCGCTTTTTGCTTGGGGAGCCTGGCGGCGTTCCTGATCGGCCTTTATCTCCCCCTGCCGGGATTAATTCTGGAAACGGCGTTATGGCTCTTACTTTTAGGCGAGGTCAAGCGCCCGGTTCTGGCCGGCATCAAAACGGAAACGGCCGAAAATTTGGTGGTAGCCATCCCGGCCCGGAGCAAGGAGACCCAAAAGGTGGTTTTGACCGCGGCTTATGATACGAGCCTCTTTTTATCGGCCCCGTTAGGTCTAAATCCCTATTGGTATTGGGGATTAAGCCTCAGCCTTGGGTTGGTGATTCCAATCTTGCAATCGGCCGGTTTCATGCTCGCTTTTGATACGCTAAAGTTTTGGTCGTTAGTCCCCTTAATACTCTTAGCCGTCTTTAGTATCTTGCCGGGAAAAACCGCTTTCTCGTCCGGATTAAACGGCTGTATCGCCTTATTGGAAACCGCCTCGATTTTACTCAGGTTTCGTCCCAGTATTACCACGGTAATCCTTTATTTCACCGGAGGGAGCTCTTTAAATTCAGGCGTCCAAAAACTTCCGGCGCTCTTTAAAGGAGAAAACCCGACCTACGGCTTGAATTTGGTTGAACAAAACCGGCCGGAGATCGGGATCATCAATCGAGAGGGCTTTCTGCCCCAATCCGGAAGCCTCTTACTCAAAGAGCTCCTCATCGAAGTGGCGGCGGATAAATCAATCCCGGTTAAATCTATAATCACTTCTGAAGTTACACCGTCTTATCCTTTATTGAGCCAAAAAGCGAATGCTATTTCATTAGCTGTCCCAGCCGAGGAGACCAACGAAAATCTCAGGGAGTTACTGGTCGGGTTCATTCGTAAGATCGAGCATTAAGGTTAATAGCTAATAGCCGGTGACGAAATTATTAATGTTTTTAATAATGTTTTTAAGGAAAGACAAGTTGTCTGAAAAACGGCTGATTTTTTTGGACAATCTTGTTCTTTTTGTCTAAGTAAAGATCAAACCCAAGCAGCCTGCAATCGCTAATATCAAAATCGGGTGAATTCTTTCATTTAATAGAAGCCATAACGCGACTATACCGACAGCCAACGAGAAGTAATCCGTCAATATTTCCCGTCCTAATAAAAAGATGGTAATCATGAGCAAACCAACCACTGCCGGTTTAATACCGAGCAATACCGCCTTGGTTGTTGATGAAGCGACAAACCTTTGAATTAATTTGGCCAAAAGCAGAACAATCATAAATGAAGGCAGAACCACGGCGATGGTAGCTGTCAAGGACCCCCAGAATCCCGCAACCTTATACCCCACATAAGTGGCGGTATTGATCGCTACCGGGCCGGGGGTCATCTCCGCAATCGCCACAATCTCTACAAACTGCTGCATATTTAACCATTGATGAATTTTGATTGTCTCTTCCTGAACCAAGGGAATCATTGCATAACCGCCACCAAAAGAGAATGCGCCAATCCTTAAGAAAGAGAAAAACAAGGATATTAAGTTGATTAATCCATCTCCCATAAGATTCATTTCGCTTCCCTCCGCTTTTGTTTATAAAGAAAAAAACCGGCTGTTGCGGAGATTAGGATTAGTAACACCGGACTGATGCCGAGAAACAGATTGAGGATGACAACTAAGGCGACCAAAAAATAACTCGCTTTTCTGGTTAATGTTCTTTGCCAAAGTCTGATTCCGGCATAAGCTACCAAAGCTACCACTGCCGGTCTGATGCCGTTGAAAATCTTTTCAACCAGAGGATTTTCGGAAAAATTCACAAAAAAAACAGCTATCCCCAGTATAATAAGAAAAGATGGTAAGACTGCTCCAAGGGTGGCTACCAACGCGCCTTTAAAACCTAATATTTGATAACCTAATAAAACAGCGATATTGACGGACATTGCCCCGGGAGCGGATTGGGTCACACCTAAAATATCATAAAAATGTTCTTCAGAAACCCACCCTTTTCCCTTGACCAACTCTTTTTGAATTATTGGAATCATTGCATAACCTCCACCAAAGGTAAAAAGGCCGACTTTGAAAAAGGTCGAAAAAATGCTGATTAATTTGGGTTTGTTCATGTCTGCCTCACAAATTATATAGATTTTAATTTATCGGAAATTCCAGAGTATAGAGGCAACGATCGCCTCTAACCAGAATAGTTGTATATTCTACAGGTTGCACCCCTGAAAAGGAGGTCCGGTGAACCAGTAATGAAGGGGTCGTTAAGGTTATTCTTAACAACTTACCTGCTTCTTTATCGGGCAAAATCGGTTCAAACCTCTCTCTTACCCGATCAATAGTTGTCTTATTGGACCTATTGATCAAGTCATAAACCGCATTCGCCGCTAAATCCTTCTCCAGAAAATCAGGGAAGAGCGATTTCGGAAGATAGGTGGTGGCCAATGCTAGTGATTGATCATCACCACGGATTATTCTTTGAATCATATATACCGAAGCGCCAGGGGTGAGCTTCAACTGCTCGCTAACGCAGACAGAAGCCCCCATAATTGAGCTTTGAATTACCACCGATGATGGTTTCATCCCTTGCCGCTCAATCTCCTTGAAAAAACTAGGATTAGCCAAAGGATTCGGCTCAAATTTTTTCTCGTTGACAATAACGCCTTTCCCGCGAATCGCGCGAGCCAAACCGGCAATTTCCAGGTTCTTGATTGCCTGGCGCACCGGTCCCCGGCTAACCTTATAGGTTTCACAAAGCTCCCGTTCCGATGGCAAAACCGTTCCGGGAGGCCAAATCCCTTCTTCAATGTGATGGCGTAATAATTCTTCAAGTTGGTAATAGAGGGGAATCGGAGAATCATGGTTAAGCATTGAATCACCTTCTATTGATATAGATATATAGTTGTATATATAACTATGATGAAGATTATTTTCGGAATTAAAATCAAAAAATCCTGCCTTGTAATGATTTTGTAATATTTAATTCACTAATCGAGCATCAGACAGTAAACCAATGACACTTTTTAAATTTCCGACCACTCCCACAAAAACAGGGGTCATTTCTTCCGCATGAAATATTCGGAATCTTACCCCCGGACGTCCTTGAGCAGCCAAAATCTCCCGAGCCAGCTCTTTAAAACGCGGCAAGGCGTGTTCAAAAAAATCCGCCATCCTTCGCAAAGCCAACTTAACCGGGATGGTTCTTCCCCGCCGTAAAAGCGATTTTTCAAACAATCTCCCGAACAGTATAACAAATAAGGGCACTCATTGCAGCGACTGTTCCAACTCGCCTTTTGTATGCCGAAAGCCAGATACTTTTCCGATGCAAGCAACTGCTCCCAACCGTCTTCCATAATGTTGCCAACCTTCTTGTCCGCATCCACGAAGAAATCGCAAGGATAAACGTCCCCGTTATGCTCCACTACAAAGTATTGACTGCAATGCCCGCCCATATGGCAGAGATGATATTCTCCGGTGACCATTAAATTTAAAACAGCGTCGAATAAACGGATCGAAATCTTCCGGGTATCGGAGGCAATCCACTGATCAAAAATAGCGTTCAGAAACTCGCCCCATTGCCGTCCGGTAATTGAATAGGGCAATGCTTGTCCACTCCGGTCATACTCGACGTAAGGGATATATTGGTGATACTGAACTCCCAAGTCACAGAGATACTGATAAATTCTCCCGCCCATGATGAACATTGGCTGAATTAACCAAGATCAAAACATTAAAATCGACTTGATGGCGGCGGAGCCATTCAATTCCTTGTAATACCATTTCATGAGATCCTCCCCCGCCCTTCGCTTTTCGGAACCGGTCATGCAACTCCGCCGGTCCGTCCAGGCTGACTCCGACCAAAAAATGATATTCGGCAAGGTGTGAAGCGAGTTCGTCAGTGATTAAGGTGGCGTTTGTTTGTAACCCGTTAGCCACCACCGCTCCTGGACGGCCGTATTTTTGTTGCAATTCGGTAACCCGCCGAAAAAAAACGACTCCCATCAAGGTCGGCTCCCCGCCCTGCCAACCAAAGACGTATTGGGGCTGATCGGTCGCCATGTAACTAGCAATCATACGGGTCAATACTTCATCCGGCATCCGATGGGTCGTAGTCTCCGGGTATAACTGACTCCGGCTTGAATAAAAGCAATAATCGCAGCGGAGGTTGCAATCGGCGGAAGCGGGTTTGATTAGAAGCGAAAAACAACATTCAGTCGACATTACCGATTCATCTCACTCATATTCTTGGACTTATGATCTTGAATCATTTTCGATATTTCCTGAAAATCACTAACCGGCATATCGCCGGGGATGGTATTCTTCATCGCGGCCATGGCATTGCCGAACTCCAGAGCTGTTTGGACATCCTGGTACTTGAGCATCCCGAAGAGCACCCCCGCCAGATAAGCGTCCCCGCTTCCGATCCGATCAACCACCTCAATCTCATGATAGGGTTCTTCTTCATAAAACCGGTCTTCCCGCGCGGAATAAATCGATGAATTCCAGGTATGTTTGGTCGGACTCAACACCTTCCTTTGGGTGGTGGCAACCAGTTGGCAGCCGTATTCTTCAGCGAAACTCCGTATAATCTCATGAATGGAACCTTGTTTTTGAAACATTCGCCGCGAAGTCTCCTCGGAGACGAATAAAAAATCGACCAACGGCAAAACTTGAGCGATCACGGCCCTGGCTTCGCTCTCACTCCAGAGGGTGGCCCGGTAATTGACATCGAAGGAAATCAAACAGCCGGCGGCCTTGAATTTTTTTATCATTTCCAGGGCGGTCTCCCGGAGCGTCCCCCCCAACGCTAAAGTAATCCCACTGACGTGAAAAGCGGCGGCCTTCTGATAAATCTCGGCCGGGACCTCCTCCAGTTTCAAAGTCGTCGCCGACGAATTGCGACGGTCATAAACCACCGTCGGTTTCCGGGGCGCGGCGCCGCTTTCGTAATAATAGATTCCGAGCCTGGCTTGGGGCGAAGAGTCGTAGATGATATAATCATCGCTCACATCACTAAAGCGGATTTTATTTTTAATATATTTCCCGATCTCATTTTGAGGCAGTTTGGTGATGATTCCGGTTCTCAAGCCCAGTAGGGAAATCCCGGAGACCACATTCAATTCCGAGCCGCCGGCCCGTTTTTCAAAAACATCCCCAGCCAAAATTCTTTCTTTATTTGGCGGCGACAATCTGAGCAATACTTCGCCCAATCCTAAAACCGCAAATTCTTTACCGTTGATCAACTCTTCTCCCATCTTCAATACCTCCTGACATTTATGAAAGCCCCATGGTGATCTTCCTTAACAATTTGGCAGTCCAGACGTCTTGCAAAGTGATGGCCCCAACCGGGCAAAATTCCTGACAACAACAGCACTTAATGCATTTGGACTCCCGGATTCTGACCCGTTTACGGATCCTTATGGCCTTGGCTGGACAATGGGCTTCGCATTTCCGGCAATTGATACAAGCTTGATGATTAATGACCAATCTTTGGCGAATCAACCGTTGATAAAGATTACTGAATAATCGATTGGCGAACCGGTCCAACTCGACCCGGCCCGGAATCTCAAAATCGGAAATTTGAAACTCGGTTACGGCCCCGCCTTCAAGGATGATCCGGTCCGGTTCAACCCCGGCAACCCCCAATTCACGGGCGGCCGCAAAGATCGGAAACTGATCCGGACTCTTCCCGATCAGTTCCACAACCATCCGGTCCAAAGCCACCGGATTAGCGCTCGCCATCAAGAACCCCAGTTCTCTCGGTCGGCCGCTGGAGGGACCGTTCCCGTCCATACCGACAATACCGTCTAAAATATGGAGACCGGCATTTACCGTCAAAGCTATCTCCACTAAAATCCGGGCAAAAGCATGCGTATCGCGGCCGACGATGAAATGCCACCGGCCTTTGGCATGGCCGACCACACACCCGAAAAGGTTCTTAGTCGCCAGGGTGATCCCCATTTGCCCGTGGGATTTTAATTTCGGGAGATTAATCACTTGGTCATATTCAAGCAATTCTCCGGCCAATTCTAAATTATTGAACCTGCGTTCAAAGGCCGGGGCTTTGGTAAAGCGTTTCCAAGAAACTCCCTTTTCAAATTCGACAATTTCAACTCCGCGCCTGGTTAACTCTTCAAAAATTCCCAACTTCCTGATCACGTTTTCGGCGCTGCCCATACCGGGACTGTCGCCAATCGCTACCTTACAGCCTTGATCACTAAGCAACCGGACCAGCGCCATAATCAACGCCGGATGAGTCAGAACCGCGCTTTCCGGTGTTTTAGGCATCAACAGATTCGGTTTCAGGAAGACCCGCGCGCCGGGTTTGCAAAACGCGCCGAGACCGCCTAAAGGCGCCAGTAATTTCGTTATTTTTTCCGTTAAATCTTCCCGATAGGAATCGGCTTTGATGATTGAGACCGTTTCCATGAAATGCTCCTTACCAAAGATATCATTCATTATAGCAGAAAAACAAAGGCTTTTAAATATCACCCCTCGATAGATTCCTCAAAATCGCGGCTAATAAGGGAAAAACCTCAGGAATGGCGGGACGCTAACCGTCGGCGCTTTCCACGGCGGTAAAAAATCGCCGGTTTTATGATTTTCGCCGGCCAAGGAGTTGTATTTTAGCTTTAAATATGTTATATATAAAAAAATCCTTTTTAAAATCGACCAAGCTTGATGATGATAATCCAAACTTAACTTAAATTATGGGGTGAAAAAAAGATGAACCGCAAATTACGCGTCGGAGTTTTAGGGGCTACCGGGATGGTGGGTCAACGTTTTATAACGCTTCTCGCCGATCATCCTTGGTTTGAGATAGCCGTCGTGGCGGCCAGCCCGCGTTCGGCCGGAAAGACATATCAGGAAGCCGTCCGGGACCGCTGGGCGATGAGCAAGCCGATTCCCGACCGGATCACCGGCTTGACCGTTCTTAATGCCGCCGACATCGAAAAAATCGGTCAAGAAGTCGACTTCGTTTGCTGCGCCGTTGATATGGCCAAGGAAGACACTAAAAAGCTGGAGGAAGATTACGCCAAAGCTGATATTCCGGTTATTTCCAACAACTCGGCTCATCGTTGGACCCAGGATGTGCCGATGATCATTCCGGAAATCAACCCGGAACACGTTGAAATCATTGAAGCCCAGCGGAAACGTCTCGGCTGCAAACACGGCTTTATCGCCGTCAAACCCAATTGTTCCATTCAAAGCTATGTCCCGGCCCTTCACCCGCTAATGAAGTTTAAACCGCAAGAAGTGGTGGCCTGTACTTATCAGGCAATTTCCGGTGCGGGAAAGACCTTTAGGGACTGGCCGGAAATGGTTGACAACATCATTCCGTTCATCGGCGGCGAGGAGGAAAAAAGCGAAAAAGAACCGCTGAAAATCTGGGGCCGTATCTCCGGTACGGCGATAGTCAATGCCGAAACCCCGGTAATCACCGCTCAGTGCATCCGGGTTCCGGTGAGCGACGGCCATCTGGCCGCGATTTACGTCAATTTTGAATCCAAGCCGGCCAAGGAAGAAATTATTGAGCTATGGAGAAATTTCAAAGGAAAGCCGCAGCTGCTTTCTTTGCCCAGCGCGCCCCAGCCGTTCTTGAAATATTTTGAAGAAGAAAACCGCCCCCAAACCAAACTGGACCGGGATTTTGAAAACGGCATGGGAGTCACCATCGGCCGCCTGCGGGAGGATCATCTCTTCCAGTATAAGTTCGTGGCCTTATCCCACAACACGGTCCGGGGCGCCGCCGGCGGCGGAGTCTTAACCGCCGAACTCCTTGCGGCCGAAGGGTATTTACAAGCCCGTTAACTTTGATGATTGCTACGCTGCCTGACTCTCCCGGTTGCTTCGAACCGGGAGAGTTTTTTTAACTTCGTTAAATCGATTCTGGCGACAGATTAAAACCCCCTTAACCGGGGAAAATAGAAATACAAAGTAAAGCATGAGGTAGCTATGGAAACGATCGAAAAGCTCCAATTGGGTCAATCTATCCACGCCTTGCCGGACTTCAACCCGAATTTTCAAATCGACAACGACTTCTCACCTTTCCTGTTGGAGATGCGCCGGAAACATTGGGACTCCTGGGAAGCTTTCCTGTTATGCTATCGCGGCGCGGAATTGACTTTAAACCGGGGTTTTGAAGAACTGCTGGTCCTCAGTCATATGCGGGAACACTGGCGTCAACAGGGCGTAATCCCATACCAACATCAGATCGAAACGGCGCGGCGGGTCATCGCCCGAATGCGGGGCCGGGCGATCCTCGCCGATGAGGTAGGACTCGGTAAAACCATTGAGGCGGCAATGATTCTTAAAGAATACATGCTTAGGGGCTTGGTAAAAAAATTCTTAATCCTGACCCCGGCCGCTCTTTGCCGGCAGTGGGAGGCCGAACTCAGGGAAAAGTTTGAGATTCCCACTCTCATCGCTAAACAGGAATATCACTGGTCCCATTACGATCAGTTAATCGCCTCCATCGACACCGCCAAAAAAGAAGCGCATCGCCGAGAGATCTTAAAACTCTATTTCGATCTGGTGATCATCGACGAAGCCCATAAACTAAAGAGCGCTACCACTCAAAACTGGCAGTTCGTCAACAGTATTCAAAAAAAATACTTTTTATTATTAACGGCCACACCGCTTCAAAACGATCTTAAGGAACTCTTTAACCTGATCACCTTGCTGCGGCCGGGTCAATTGGGCAGCTACCGCAGTTTTAAGAAAAAGTATACCAAAGATAAACGAACGCCCCAACATCCCCAGGAACTGAAAAGCCTCCTCGGCGAGGTAATGATCAGGAATAAGCATGGCGCCAATATGGGGTTTACCAAACGGCACGTTCAAAATATCCCGATCATGCTTTCGGAACTCGAGCAGAAACTATATGATCAAGTAACCGCTTTCATCCGTAAAAATATCGCTAAAACGGCGCGCGGCTCCCTCTCGTTACCCCTGCTTACCTTACAGCGGGAAATTTGCTCCAGTACTTTCGCGGCGGCGTTGACCCTCTTTAAGCTGGCCCAAAACATGGAGATTAGCGAAGACTGCCAAGAAGAAGCGAGCGCCCTCTTTCAAATGGTGCAGCAGGTTAAAGACAATTCGAAAATGAAAATCGTGATGGAGCTAATCAACAAAACCTCCGAAAAAGTGATCATCTTTACCGAATTCTTGGCTACTCAAAGCTATATCCGGACCCGTTTGGAGCAGGCCGGAATTTTGACGCTGCCTTTTGACGGCAGCCTTTCGGCCAGTAAAAAAGAGTTCACCAAATGGCAGTTTAAAGAATTCCCTAAATACCGGGCTTTAGTCTGCACCGAATCCGGCGGCGAAGGGATTAACCTTCAGTTTTGCAATACGCTCATCAATTACGATCTCCCGTGGAACCCGATGCGGTTGGAACAAAGAATCGGACGGATCCACCGGCTCGGCCAGACCCGCGACGTCTATATTTATAATTTGTCCACCAAAGGAACCGTGGAGGAACATTTACTTAACTTGCTCGATCAAAAAGTGCGCATGTTTGAGATGGTCATCGGTGAAAGCCAAAAAGTAATCAGCCGACTGTCGCGGAATAAAAGCCTTGAAGCCCGCATTATGGAACTAATAATTAATGCCAACTCCAATGAAGAACTCGCTCAGGGTTTTACGCGACTGGGAACTGAAATCGACCGGCTCCTCAACGAACCGGCGGAGACGGAATGGCCGGAAATTCTTTAAGCAAGGGAAAATCTAACCCGAGTATGATTAAGAATTCTTAAGTGGGGCGGTTATAAACGAATGGCCGAGTTTTCACTCAATATGAGATCCCAAAACATTTCCGAAAATCAATTAATCTTCGACTTTCTGGTGGATGCCTTAAAAGTGGCCTGCTCCCCGTATAATATCATCAACAATGAACTAATCATGGCCCAATGCCAAGTGGACGTACCCGCGACTTTCTTTCGGCCGGCCCGGATGGAAACGCTGAATCTCCAAATGGTCTGCTCTCCGGAATTGCTGGAAAAATATCCCGGTTCGGAGTTGGTAACCCGAGGCAGTTTCCGGCTTCAATGGCTGGTGGACGGCATCAGCAAACGGGGTCTAATCACCAGAGCGACCTTCCCTTATGACTTGGATCACCGGAAGCTTGAACGGGAAATATTGCCTTTCTTAAATCTACAAAATCGTTTCTTCTTTAAGCAACCGACCCTTTTCTACCATCCTCATCTGCTGGTCAATTTTAAAATCAGTTTTGAGACCGATGAAAGATTTGATGAGTTATTCTCTTTGAGTATCGATTTGGTCCAAGGGGAAATTTCCACCAATTTAACTACGGTTTTGGCCGCTAAAAAACTCTCAAGCCAGCCGCCCAAAAAAAACCTGGCTCCAAGGCAAATTTCTTACCGCGAAGCTTACCAAGCACTACTCAACCACTTAAAATGGCAGCTTCAAAATTATGATTCGAAATGGATTAAAGCAGCCCAAACCCGGTGGGAGGAGGAAGTGAGTTATCTGGAAAGTTATTACCGGGATAACCCGGAGCAGGAACATGACCAGCATAGTTTTTATCGCCGTCTGGCCGAAGTCTACCGGAAGTACCGTCCGATCATTCATATCCAGATCGTTAATATCGCAATTCTTTATTTACCGCTGGTCCGTTATACATTGGAACCTTATCCCGGGGAACCGGAACTGCCGGTTGTAATCTATGATCCGGTGCGGCGGAAGCTGAAACACTGACCGCTGATGTCACTGATTACACTGATTACGCTGATTACAGATCACTGATGTCGCTGATTGCTCTGAGAACGCTGATACCACTGATAGCGCTGAAAACACTGAACGCTGATTTCGCTGATTGCTCTGAAAACGCTGGTTTTTTCACTAAACACACGGAAAACACTGTCTGAGACATAGACCCGAACCGTCACAACCCGTCTTGTCTGCGTCATCTTTCTTATCTTCGTTATCTAAATTATTTGTGATCTTCGTCATCTATGCTATCAACGTTCTGCGTCATCTGTGTTCATCTGCGTCATCTGCGGTCATCTGCGTCATCTGTGTTCATCTGCGTCATCTGTGTTCATCTGCGTCATCTGCGTTCCGTGTCATCTGCGTTATCAGTGTTCCAGGTCGTCAAAATGGTAAAACAAAGCCGCGGCCACTACCAGTCCGGCGGTTTCAGTCCTTAAAATCCGGGGACCCAAAGTCACCGGGATCGCTCCTTGAGTTCGGGCTTTCTCAACTTCTCCCACTGAAAAACCGCCTTCCGGGCCGATCAAGACCGTAACCCGTTCAGGCTGAACCTTTAGAGATTTTAGGACTTGCTTCAGCGACCGAGCCTGCTCCCCTTCCCACGGAATTAAAACCAACTCGTCTTGAAAATCGGCAATTGCCTCGTCCCAACAACGGATCGGCTCCAGCTTGGGAATAATCCGCCTGCCCGACTGTTCCGCCGCCTCTTTGATAATTTTACGCCACCGTTCTAGTTTTCGTTCCCGCACCTCCGTGGTTAATTTAATATTACTCCGCTCCGTAATCACCGGTTGAAACCGCGCGACGCCCAATTCAGTGTTTTTTTGGAGAATCCACTCGAATTTATCAGCTTTTGGAAGGCTTTGGACCAAGGTGATCTTAACCCGCGGTTCGGTTTGGCGTTCCAGCTTTTCGATTATTTCTCCGATAACCTGTTCCGGAGTAATTTCGTTTATTCTAACCAAATATTCCTCGCCTTTACCGTTCAAAACGATGATCTCTCCTCCCGGACCTTGACGGAGCACGTTCACAAGGTGATGCCGGTCTTCACCTTGAAGAACGACGGTATTCTCTTTAATTTGGTCCGGCGAAATAAAAAAGCGGATCATCTGCGGACTCTCCTTTAAGTTCGCCGCGGGTTGAAACCCACGGCTAAATGAAAAAAAACTTTCCAAAGCCCGGTTCCACCGGGCTCCGTGATGCTTCGAAGCCAATAGCGAAGGACAGCTGATCCCGGTTGGGATTCAGAACGTTTTTATATACCCAGCCGCGTGGTTAACCCGCGAC
>JAAYHS010000032.1 GCA_012735315.1 Bacillota bacterium
ATATATGAATATGAATCTATTAATTTCAGGACAGGAGGTGTCAAGAGTAGGTTAAAACGCATATATTTCAGGTCTCCCTGAAATGTGCGCAAAATTCTTGACACTACCCCGAATTGGCCGACTTACAAAAGAAGGCTGAAGAATTGGATTCCATTAGCAACGTATCTGCCCGGAAATATGTTGACGTCTACTTCGAATTGGCTGAGATTTATCTGAAGACGGGGTTAAAAGAGAAAGCGATGGAATCTTTGCAAAAAGGATTACGGTTGGAGTCTTGGAATTATAAGTACCAATTGCTGTTAGCCAAGTTGGAAATAGACGCCCAACTTTATCTGAAAGCTTATGAACGCTTGCATTTTATAAATCGGTTTTGTGAAGATCGAGAATATTGTAGAATGGCTGATAAGTTGTTGAAAAAGCCGGAGTTCAAAATATACATGAAACAAGATCCGCCGCCGTCCTTACCGGGTTATAAACTATACATAATACAATTTGAAGGCGCTCAGCCAATTTTTATTGATGCGGTCGCTTCGCGAATCTTTCAAGTGTTTGGAATCGAAGTTGAAGTTTTAAATGAGCGGTTAAAACCGGATACCCGAAAAATCAGAAATAATCGTGAGCATTTTTACGATCTAGTTATTAGGAATTATCAAATCCGTTTTGGGATGCATGAATATGATGAATTGTTAAGAAAAACAAATATTCCCCGGAGTAAAGCGGAAAACTTTAAAAGCAAGGAAACATTGGTTAAAGCGCTTTGTATGCAAGAGCCCAACGGGGGAGAACTTTGGAATTATATTCAAGCGACAATTAGGGATCAATATGACGCCGAAGTCTTATTAAAACAGATTCAACAAAGTTTTAAAAAGAAGCTGGATTTACATGGCACAATAGGTTTATTAGGTATAACCGCCGATGATATATATTTCGATGATTACAATTATCTATTCGGCAGCGGTGAACCTCGTCTGGGGGTAATAAGCCATGCAAGGTTTTATGATAACGAAACATCTTTAGATACAGCGATTAAACGGACGGTTATGCAAGCTTTTTCAACCACCGGTTTTATTATTGGAATACCGAGATGTACTTCACCGACATGCGCGCGGGCTTATGCTCATTCTCTCGCGGAACATGATCGGAAAGAAGATCAAATATGCCGGGAATGTAGGGATAATTTAAGGGAAAGATATCGTGAATTATCCATAACAAATGAAGAGGATGATTGAAATGTCCGGCCCGTTGGGGTTATTTGAGCAGTTGTAAATGGCGGAGTTTTATGACGAAGACGAGAATTTCATCGAATTGGAAATTTTGTTATCGTTTTGGTAAAATTCAAATAATATTTCATCCGGATTAACTTTTTAATTTTACTCCCCTCCCGGCAGGTACTGGCCATCCAAAGCAGAATTAAAATGATGAACACTTTTACCATTAGCCGATAGCCGAGGAGGATCAGGATGAACGGAGCAACGGCTTTAGAACGGATTCCGCCGCAGAACCTTGACGCGGAACAGTCGACTCTTGGCTCGATGCTTTTAGAGAAGGAGGCCATTTATAAGGGCGCCGAATTATTGCGGCCGGAGGATTTTTACCGCGAGGCGCACCGGGTCATCTTTGAAGTGGTAGTCCATTTGGCGAATAAAGGTGAACCGGTCGATATCATCACCGTCTCCGAGGAATTAAAACAACGCGGCCTGTTGGACAAGGTCGGGGGTCCGGCTTACTTGACTCAACTCGCCAATTTCGTCCCCACCGCCGCCAATGTGGAATATTACGCCAATATTGTGGCGGAAAAGTCACTGTTGCGTTCGATTATCTCCGTGGCTACCAATATCGTGAAAATGGGTTACGAGGGCGCGGAAGAAGTAGATGTAATCCTGGACCGTGCCGAGAAGGAGATCTTTGAAATTTCCCAAAAGCGTAACACCAAAGGTTTTGTCAGTCTCCGGAGCATTTTGGTGGAGACTTTCGAACGGATCGAAAAGCTTTATGAGTCAAAAGGAGGCGTTACCGGTCTTCCCACCGGATATCCGGATCTTGACCGGATCACCGCCGGATTTCAACCTTCCGATCTGATTATTTTGGCGGCCAGGCCCAGTATGGGGAAGACGACTTTTGCCTTGAATTTAGCCAGTTATGCCGCGGTGGAGCTCAAGATTCCGGCGATCATTTTCAGCTTGGAAATGTCCAAGGAACAGTTGGCTTTGAAGCTGCTTTGTTCCGAGGCGGGCGTCGATAACCAGCGGATTCGCACCGGCGCTCTCCGGGATGATGATTGGCCCAGGCTTTCCCATGCATTGGGGCGGCTTTCGGACGCTACCCTTTTTATTGACGATTCGCCGGGTATCAGCGCGATAGAGATTCGAGCCAAGGCCAGAAGGATTAAAGCCGAACACGGTTTGGGTTTGGTGATCATCGATTATCTGCAATTAATGCAATCCCGTTCCCGGAGCGAGAACCGGCAACAGGAAGTATCGGAGATTTCCCGCTCCTTAAAAGCGTTGGCCCGCGAATTGGATGTTCCGGTAGTTGCTCTTTCCCAGCTGTCAAGGGCGGTGGAACAGCGGGCCGATAAAAGACCGGGTTTGGCTGATCTTCGGGAATCGGGTTCTTTGGAACAAGACGCGGATATTGTCGCCTTTCTTTACCGGGAGGACTATTACAATCCGGAGACGGACCGCAAGAATATCACGGAATTAATCATTGCCAAACAGCGGAACGGACCGGTTGGCTCCGTTGATTTCTACTTCCAAAAGGAGTTTAGCAAATTTCAAAGTCTGGCGCGACAAAAATAGGACCACTGATTACACAGATACCGCAGATGACCACTGATAACGCTGATTTCACTGATATCGCTGATAGCGCTGGTTAAATTAGCATTTTCGGGTTTGCTGATGACACGGGGCATGGGTTATTCAGGATATTGAAAGTGATAAAAAACATATAAGCTTTTATCTGAGCCTAGGATTGTTTGACTTAAAATCCTTAGTGTGCTAAGATTTATTTTAAGATTTGGAGGGGTGCTCCGGGGACCGGGGCTGAGATTAGACCCTTGAACCTGATCCGGGTAATGCCGGCGTAGGGAAATTGGTAATGGCTTAAAAACCCCTTCGTGGGGTTTTTTGTTTATCGGGAAGGAAATTTGCCACAAAGCTTTCGGAGACCAAGGGGGAAAATGCATGTTGCCGTAGGGATCTCATGCCTTTGTGGTCATTAATATTAAGGAGGGTTGAAAGATGAGGAAAAAACTAGGCATCCTATTTTCCATAGTATTAGCGTTTGTTTTGACATATCAAATCTGGGACGGGAATTGCGCCTCTCCCAAACTTACCGTATATACCTACTCCAGTTTTCCGGTCAGTCTGGTGGAAACCATCAAAAACCATTTTTTAAAGGAGTATCGGACGAAAGTCGAATTTCGCTCCTTCTCGGACACGGGACCGATGTTCAACCAATTATTACAGGAGAAGAGAGCGCCCCGGGCCGATTTGGTAATCGGGCTGGATAATAACTATTTTGTCAAAGCGGTTGAGCATGACCTTTTCCAATCCTACAAACCGAAAGCCGCAGCCAAGATCCGGCCGGAACTGGTCTTTGATCCCCAGTATCGAATAATTCCGTTCGATTACGGTTATGTGGTCTTCAATTACGATCGGGAGCGTTTGGATAAAGTGCCGAGAACGCACATGGATTTATTGGACCCCTACTATAAAGGGAAGATTATCATTGAGAACCCGATGACATCCTCTCCGGGGCAAGTATTTCTATTGACCACCATCGCCCTTTATGGCGAGGATGGGTACCTTGATTATTGGCGCCGGTTGAAAAAGAATTTACTGGCGATCACCCCCGGCTGGGATGAGGCTTACGGTATGTATACCGCCGGGGAAGCGCCGTTGGTTTTGTCTTACGGGACCAGCCCCGTCTATCATTATCTCTACGACAAAACCGAACGCTATCAGGCCTTAGTCCTTGACGATGCGGCCTATGCCCAGATCGAAGGGATGGGTATCGTTAAAGGGACAGCCAATCTCAAAGGCGCGCAGCAACTGGTGGATTACCTACTTACGCCTGAGTTTCAAAGTCTAATCCCGGAGAGCCAGTTTATGTACCCGGTAACCGGCGACGCTAAATTGCCGGAAAGCTTTAAGGCGGCCGCCAAGGTCAAACGGATTTTGAACCTGCCTCCGGAGCAAGTCGCCGCCAAGCTGGATAAGTGGCTGAGCGATTGGGAGAAGGCCATTAGCCGTTGATGCGCATTTCAATCCGGCGTCAAAGAACTGCGCTCGTATATTGGGGATTAATAATCCTGTTTTACCTGCCGGTGGTTACGGTTTTGGGAAGAGCGCTCATCAATGCAAAAGTCCTTAAGGAACTGTTGGACTTCGTCGGTTCCGGGCTTTTCTGGAATACACTCTCCTTCAGCGCAACGGAAGCGTTTTTCAGCGCGGCTTTCAGTTTATGCCTAGCCCTGCCGGGGGCTTATTTCTTTGGCAACTTTGATTTTCCCGGCAAAAGATTTTTACGCAACATTATGGTCTTGCCGTTTATGCTGCCCGGAATTTTAGTCGTCTTGGGGATGGTGGTCTTTTACGGGCGGAACGGGACTCTCAACCATTGGCTAATCCGGTTATTCCCCGAAAGCGGGCTCCGGTTTACGGGGCTTTATGGTTTTTCGGGGATTATCTTGGCCAATGTTTTTTATAATTTTTCATTTTGCATCCGGGTTTTGGGAGAAAGCTGGGAACGGATCGATCCTAATCTCAGCGAAGCCTCGGCCGTTTTGGGAGCTTCCAGGCGGCGAACTTTTTGGGGGGTCACTTTTCCGCTGTTGAGGCCGACGCTCAGCTATTTGTTCCTGTTGGTTTTCCTCTATTCCTTCTTAAGCTTTACCGTAGTATTGGCGCTGGGCGGGTATTTGTATAAGACTTTCGAGGTCTTGATTTATATCGAATACAATAGCAAATTAAATTTCGACCGGGCTACCGTCATTGCCGGGTTGCAGACGGCTATTTTGGCGGGGGTATTGTTCCTTCAAAACTGGTTGGGCCGGAGAATTAGGACCGGCGGCGGTCTGGGGAGAGTCCTTCCCAGACTGTCTTGGCGGGAAAAACCATGGCAATCGGTAATTGCTTTAGGCTATGCTTTGCCTGCCGGTTTATTTTTGGCCGGGCCCTTGGGAGCCATTGTGGTCCGGTCTTTAAAAGAGCGCGGTTTGCCCGAGTCGGGATTCACCTGGAAAAATTATCGGCAATTATTCGATGAAGGGTTCCGTTTTATAGTCGGCAACGACTTAACGGAGATACTGGGAGTAAGTATCGCTCTGGCTTTAACCGTGGCCGTAGCTACTACGGGAGTCGCTTATCTCTTGGCCCGGGGCCGCAGGACGCGGCCCTGGCAAGTGGGCGACCTTTGGCTGCAGCTTCCGATCGGAATATCTTTTTTAACCTTTTCTTTCGGAATCGGCTTGCTGGCGCGGGAATATTTACCGCCGATAGTCCTGATAATCTGGGCCCAAATGTTTCTGGCTTTTCCATTGGTCTATTCGGTATTGCGAAACGCTTGGCGTGATTTGGGAGAGTATCCGTTGGAAGCGGCCCGGACCTTGGGGGCTGATCGACGGCGGCTTTTTTGGACAATCGAACTGCCGATGATGCGTAAACCGATCGCTACCGCCGCCGCCTATGCCATGGCCTTTTCGTTGGGAGATCTGGCGGCGGTCCTGATGTTGGGCCAAGGCGGAATAGTCACGGTATCGGTGGCCATCTACCGCTTAATCGGACATTATCATTTCCCGCGCGCGATCGCCCTGGGCGTGCTGTTTATGGTGATCTCGGTGTTGCTCTACTCGCTGGCGCAGGAAAAGGCCGATAATTAATTTTTACTCTGTGTCTCTGCGTCTCCGTGGTTAAATCATTATTGGCCACAGAGACACGGAGGCACAGAGAAATCATTTTCCAAATAGCTGATTATTTAGTTAAGGAGAACTGGGATGTCGAAACCGATTTTGGACTTGGCTTTGGAGAAAGATTATCCCGAATTTGAGCTCCGAGCGGAACTGGCGGTTGAAAACGGAGAATTCTTTTCGTTACTGGGTCCGAGCGGATGCGGGAAGACGACTCTTTTGCGTTTGATCGCCGGACTGGAGAGACCGGACGCGGGTAGGATCACTTTGAACGGCCGGGATATTACCGGACTCAGCCCGGAGAAACGCCGAATCGGACTGGTTTTTCAGAACTACGCCCTTTTCCCTCATTTAAATGTCTATGAAAATATCGAATACGGTTTGAAGCTGCAGAGGCGTTCCCAGGTCGAGCGCAAGCGCCGGGTGGGAGAGATGTTGGCTCTTTTTCGGTTGGAGACGTTAGCTGAAAGAACAATCCTCCAATTATCCGGCGGAGAACAACAGCGGGTCGCCCTGGCAAGGGCTTTGGCGGTTGAACCGGAGGTTTTATTGCTGGACGAACCCTTCGCGGCCTTGGATTATGAGATTCGGAGCAGGCTACGGGATGAATTGAAACATTTGCAACGCAGTTTGGGATTTACCACTATTTTCGTCACCCACCAGCAAGAAGAAGCGCTTTCAATCTCGGACCGGATCGCCCTGATGCGGCAAGGGCGGATCATCCAGTCCGGGCGCCCCAGGGATGTCTATGAAAACCCCGTCAACCGTTTCGCGGCCGAGTTTTTGGGCGACGCCAACCTGATCCCTTGCAGGTCCGCCGCAGCCGACTCGGAAGATTGTCTCATTCAATTGAATGATGGACGCAGACTGGAATCGGCTCCCGAAGGTTCCGGCCATGAGGCGGAAAAGTGGTTGATGGTCCGGCCTGAAGATATCGTTCTTAATCCGCAACAGCCCCGATTGGAAGGGGAAATTGTTCGTCTGGAATACCTGGGGCATTTTTACCGGCTGGAGCTGGACAGCGGCAGGTTTCGAATCAGAGCGATAGCCGGAAAAGAGGTAGGAACTCTTAAAGAAGGAACACGGGTCGGCTTTGGGTTCAACGCGGAGGCGGTTAGAGTGTTGGAGGGATAAAAAGGAGCCGGTTTTCTGCCTAAAAGGTATAAGTTAATCCAAAGTAAACCGTCTCGTCCCCTTCTTCAGGCATTAGATAATCGAAATAAAACGAGAAGATAGCGATGGGTTTGAATTCGGCCCCCAATAAAAGGTCAATTGCGGCATCCCCTTGATCCGGCTTGGCGTATTTAAAACCGCCATAAGCGGTAATGGCCTCGTTGAATCCATACTCAGCCTGACCGGTTAAAGCGATGTCTTGGGATTGGTATTCAACCAGTCCGACCAGACCTAGCCGGTCTTTGAAGTTGAACTTATAGGCAAAACCGTATTTATTTGAACTGTCCTCATCCTTCCATTCATGATCGAACATTACCGCCATTTTTTCGTTGAAGGCATAACGGCCTCCGATGATATTGCGTTGCACCTCGGTAATATAGCCGCATTTCAACAATAAATGATCATTTAAGCCGAAATTTCCGGTAAATGTAGCTTGTTCGGAGTCGGAAGGCTCGAGGTATTTTTCGAATGAGACGGAGACGCCTTTGGTGACTTCGATAGGAATGACGCCGGCAATTGTGGGATGACCAAGGGTCAAAAACAGCAAGAGGTTGCATATTAAAGCAAGGTTCTTTTTCATTTTATCCTCCAATGAGGTAATCTTTTTGAAGTAAATATTCGACGTTTCTTAAAATTTACCTATAATAATAAACAAAAAACGCTCTTTTGAGCGTCTTGTATCAGGCCGGATTTGTTAATTAAACATTTTTTGTGTCTAGAACGAGTAACCAATTCCAAATTCGATCGTATCGTCGGCGCCCTTTGTATCTACAATAGTGTAGTCCAAAAATGCGTAGACCTGTTCAATCGGATATACTTCAATACCGGCAATTATATCAGTGGCTGAATCATTATCATCCTTGGAATACTTGAAGCCAATATTACCGACGACCATGTCATTGAATCCGTATTCCGCTTGCCCCTTAATTTCAGTCCAATCATAGTCATCTATTTTATTAAAGTTAAGATCGCCGACTAAAGCGAGTTGATCGGATACACTGTATTTGCCTCTTAATCCAAACTTAGTACCAGGTTCCTTTTCATAGTCATTATACTCAAAATAAACAGCGATATTCTCTACAAACGCATAACGGGCGCCTAAAGTAAGATAGGCATCATCATTATTTTTTTTATCTTTGGTGGTATAGCCAAGAGATAATTGTAGTTGTTCATTTAAACCATAATACCCGGTAATGGTCACGGGATCTACAGAAGGATCAATTTGTTTATATAATTCCACCGTTAAGCCCTCGGTCGCGCCGATACCGATGGTACTGGCCATTGTTCCGTATCCAACGGAAAGGGTCAACACGAGAGCTAAAGTAAGTACTAATAATCTTTTCATCGACTTTCTCCTTTCAAAGTTTTTCCAGCCTGATATTAATAAAGATTCCTTCAATTTATCAGTATTCCTGTTGTTGAAAAGTTAATTTTTTATGACATGATATTTTTTACATTTTGGTAATTATTGAGCGCGACAAAAAACGCCCTTGCGGGCGTTTTCGGTCAGGCCGGTTAATGAATTTAACTTAGAACGAGTAGGAAGCTCCGAGAACGATGGTGTTGTCGGCGTTTTTATCATCCACCATGGTGTAGTCGACGTAGGCGGAGATTTGCTCAACCGGGTAGAACTCAATTCCGGCGATGATGTCGGTGGTGGCGTCGCCTTTATCGGGGCTGGCGTATTTAAATCCGAGATTACCGACGACATTTTCGGCTAATTTGTATTCGGCCTGGCCCGTGAGACCAATGGCTGAATTTTCCAAAAAAGCATAATCGGAGCTGATTTCGGCATAGCTTAGAATACCGACTAATGCCAACTGTTCGTTGAGGTCGGATTTGTAGCGGAGTCCGAGTTCCATAGCATCTGCAGCGTCAGTCGTTTCATAATCGAAGGTTACGGCCATGTTATCCGCAAACGCATAGCGGACCCCGAAATTTTTGGCTTCGATTTCAGTGGTGTAACCCAAAGACAGTTGCAGTTGCTCGTTAACTCCAAAGTAGCCGTTGATGGTGGTGGGATCAACTGAAGGATCGATTTGTTTTACTACTTCGACCGAGAAGCCCTCGCCGGCGCCGATGCCGATGGTACTGGCCATTGTTACGTATCCAAAGGCGAAGGTCATTACGAGAGCCATAGTGAGTGCGACTAATTTTTTCATGTGTTATTGCCTCCATAAAAAATTATTTGTCCAGCCTGACGCCGATGTAATTCTACCTTTAAGCAGGGCTTCCTTTAGGTAATGTTATGCGAAACAGCATCATATTGGCATTTGTGGATAGCTTTACTCAGTGATCAGTAATCAGTAATAGTAGTCTACTATAGGCCTTAAACTCATCATAAGATATAAATACAAGGAGGGATTTTTTTTGAAATTGAAACAAAGCCGGTTGGGAATGAAATTGGCTGAATTTTTAGAGTTGCCGTTGGATACGGTGATCGATCTCCCTAAAATGATAATCAGCGGCAATCAACAACTAGTGATTGAAAACCACCGGGGTGTGATCGAATATGAATCATCGGTAATCAGGGTTGGCACTAAATTGGGAGAGTTAAAAATCACCGGCGCCGGTTTGACGTTGGTTTCGGTTTATAAGGAAGAACTGACGGTTACCGGGAAAATAGAGCGGGTTGAGATGGTGGATTGGAGGTAACCAAATTGTGGTTTAACCGGATTATCTCTTTTTTTACCGGGTATGTGGAAATAGTCGCGCGCGGCGCTCAATTGGAAAAACTAATCAATTTATTGACCGGCTCCGGTTTATTTTTATGGGATATAAAAAAAATAGCTCCGGAAGTAATCACGGCCAAGCTTCGTAATCATGGATTTTTAATGATTAGGCCTTTTGTCAGGAAATCCGGGACGATGGTAAAAATTTACCGCAAAAGGGGTTGGCCTTGCTTGCGCCGTAAAATTATCAAACGGAAAATGTTTTGGTTCGGCGCGGTTCTGACTGTGGGAACGCTGCTATATTTATCAACCCTGACTCTATTTATTAAGGTCGACGGATTTAGCGGCGCGGAAAGGGAACAATTAATCCAAACCCTGAAAAGAGCAGGCCTTAAACCGGGGACTCCCACCAAAGAATTGTTCCGGGAAAAACGCCGGATTGAACGGGATGCGATTATCAAGACTCCGGAGGCTGTTTGGCTGGGGATCAATTTTAAGGGCGTGGTGGCGGAAGTTAAAGTGGTTAAGCGCAAAAATCCGCCTCCCCCTAGCAGCGGTTGTGACTTGATTGCCGAAAGAGACGGTCTGATTACAAAAGTAGCGGTGATCAGAGGCCGGGCGGTCGTCAAAGAAGGAGATGTGGTAGCCAGGGGCGATTTATTGATCAGCGGCCGGTTGAGCCGGATCGATCCGGAGACCGGAACGGTGGTGGTGGAAAATATTCCGGCCAGCGGGATAGTGGAAGCGAGAGTTTGGCATGATTTGGAAGTAATTCAACCGAAAGAGGTGTGGCGCGCACATTTTCTCAACAAGCAAAACGTGGTATACTCGATTCGCTGGGGGAATCGGACCCGGCGCATTTGGGGAAATGTAAACCGGTTGGAAGGAGAAAGGGTCTGGGAACGCTACCGGAAACGGATCTTTTACGGCAGGAATCCGGATAGGGTTGTAGAATTTATTAAGGATGTTTGGCAAGCTGTCCGGTGGCGGAAAACAACCTTGTCCCTGGATGAGGTTAAATGGGAGGCCCTTCGGGAAGCGAAGGCCAAACAAATATTTTTAAAAGGTTTGGTTAACGGGATTCCGAATCAAACCTGGATCGATGAGGGTGATTTCATTAAGCTGATTATGACCTTTGAGATGACCCAGGATATAGCGATGTTGGCGCCAACGGAAAGGAGAATAAATGATCGATCAGACACAGGAGAAAAAAATTGAGATCGATCCGCAAATTGCCCCGCGACTCATCGGCAAACTGGAGGAGAATATCAAAATCCTCGGAGAGGGTTTCGGGATTGCGATTTTTTCGCGCGGCAACGAGATCCTGCTCTCGGGACGGTCGGAACGGATAGACCAGGCGGCGGCAATTCTTAATATTTTGGAACAACAGTATCAAAAAGGGTTTCACCCGTCGGCTTCGGAAATTAATTATCTGGTAAGAATGGCCAAGGAGGGGCAGATCGATAAATTAACCGGATTTGCCGATGAGGTGGTGGCGGTTACCGCGCGGGGTAAAAAAATATTCCCTAAAACTATCGGACAAAAGCAGTATGTAGATTCGATTAAACGCAACGGAGTAACTTTCGGGATTGGGCCGGCAGGGACCGGTAAGACCTATTTGGCGGTGGCTTTGGCGGTCGCCGCGTTACAAGCCAAGGAAGTAAACCGGTTGATTTTGACCAGACCGGCGGTGGAAGCCGGTGAAAAACTGGGATTTCTTCCGGGCGATCTCCAGGAAAAAGTCGATCCTTATCTGCGACCGTTATATGACGCGTTATACGACTTGATGGGAATCGATCTTTTCCAAAAATATATGGAACGAGGCATAATCGAGATTGCGCCGCTTGCTTACATGCGGGGTCGGACGCTGGATGATTCCTTCATTATTTTGGATGAAGCGCAGAACACTACCCCGGAGCAGATGAAAATGTTTTTGACCCGGATGGGTTTTGGTTCCAAAGCAGTGGTGACCGGAGATATTACCCAGGTGGACCTGGGTAAAGGGGCGGTCTCCGGGTTGGCGAATGTTTCGGAAATATTTGCCGGTATTCCCGGAATAGCCACGGTGGTCTTGACTGAACGCGATGTGGTAAGAAACGAATTGGTTCAAAAAATAATTTTAGCTTATGAACGTTATCAACAAAAAAAGGAAAGTATGGAATGAAGCGGTTTTCTAAAACAGCTGGAACTAAAACAGCTGAAATAAGTTGAAATAATTCAATAATCTTTCTTTCTTGTCCGGATTTCGAGGACATGATGCATAGTAAAAATTTGACTCAACTTGTATTAGAAAAAGGGGATGACCCTAATGGAACTGAATGACAATCAGAAATTAGGCAAAAAGGTAAAAGCCATCAATACTAGTGTTTTAGACTTTTCATCCAAAGTGGTTGGGGTTTTTCGGGTTCCCACCTTCCGGGAAGGACTCCTGGTTGTAACCTGTTTTTTCTTTTTGATCACTTTGCTCCAAATCAAGCTGTTCCCGAGGACCCTTGACGTCAAAGTGGGACAAGCCAGTAAAATGGATATTTATGCGCCAAGAGCGGTTGTTAATCCCGAGGCTACCAGATTGGTCCAGCAGGAAGCGATTGACCGCGCCTTGCAAATCGCCAAACTGGACCCGGAATATTACCGGATTGACGAATCGGTTAATAATTTAGTCAGATTTAATTTAAACCGCGCCTTTGAACTGCTCGATGCGGCGCATGCCCGTTATCTTTCCGAAAGTAAGCCGGTTACCAAGGAGGATTTACCGGTAATCAAATTTCAGAAATATTTTTACGAACCGCCGTCTTTTAGTCTATTAAAAGGCATCGTTGAACTAAATGACGCTGATTATCGGGAATTAAAAGAAAAAACCCATCTCATCCTGGAGGAGATCGAGTTAAAAAATCGGATCAGCGTAGAAAAAGTCGCTGAAACCAAATTGAAAGTTCCGGATCTGATTTTGCGCCACAAGATATCGACCCAAATTGCTCCTTTAGTCCAGGACTTAGCGGCGATTTCCATCCGGCCCAATTTGGTGCTGGACTCCGCCAAACTCGCCAAACTGGAGCAACAGGTTCGCGCCGGCGTGCCTGAGGTGATTCATAGAAAAAACGAACTGTTGATCGCCAAGAATCAAGTGGTGACCGAGAATGATTTACAAATGCTTAAGGAACTGCGGCTGATCGTCGATGAATCGAGCCGGATTAAGGTTTTCTTAAGTTTGGCCTTTTTTGTGCTTTTCCTGACGGGATTGGGATTGGTTTATATCTTTCAATTTCATCCCGATTTATTGCGGGAAGAACGCTTGCTTTATCTGTTATTATTGCTGTTATTGCTGGTGGTTGGATTAATAAAGGTATTGTCGTTGACGGAAATTCCTTCCTTGCCGTACTTGGCTCCGGTCAGTTTCGCGGCGATGCTGGCGGCGATATTAATCAAACGGGAACTGGGTTTGGCTTTAACCGCCGTCGTCAGCTTGCTGGGCGGGATTATCGTCGAATATAACTTGGCTTTAACCATCTTTTACTTTGTCAGCGGAGCGATCGCCGTTTTTACTTTATTCAACTTCAACCGGCAACGGGATTTGGTCCGAAGCGGTTCGATTTTAAGCGTCGCCAATTTGGTGACGGTAGCGGCGCTTAATCTATTGTTCCGTTCTTCATTCAATTACGAATCGGTTTTACTGGCGGTCGCCAACGGGTTTTTATCGGCGGTGCTCGCCATCGGTTCGCTGCCGTTTATGGAGCATCTCTTTAAAATAACGACTCCCATTAGATTACTTGAATTGGCAAATCCCAGCAATCCTTTGCTGCGAAGGTTGCAAATCGAAGCTCCCGGGACTTATCATCACAGTATTATGGTGGGAAACCTGGCTGAAGCGGCGGCTCAGGGAATTGGCGCCGATACGCTTTGGGTCAGGGTAGGGTCATACTATCACGATATCGGAAAGATTAAACGGCCTTACTTTTTCGTGGAAAACCAATTTTCTTCGGATAATCCGCATGAGAAATTGAATCCCAGCTTGAGTACGCTGATTATCACCTATCATGTGAAGGACGGCGTGGAAATCGCCAAGGAACACGGACTACCCGATAAATTGATCGATATTATCGAACAGCACCATGGTACGGATCTGGTTCGCTATTTCTATCAACGGGCCACCGAAAACCTACAAGGAGAGAGGGAAATATTAATTGAAGAGGACTTCCGTTACGAAGGCCCCAAACCGCAAACCAAAGAGGCCGCCTTGGTAATGCTGGCCGATTCGGTAGAAGCCGCGGTTAAGGCGCTTAGTAAACCAACCCCTTCAAAAGTGGAAGGTTTGATTGAAAAAATAATCCGGGAACGTTTGGATGACGGTCAATTTGACGAATGTAACTTGACTTTGAAGGATCTCAACCATATTAAAAACAGCTTCATTAAAATATTAGGCGGAATGTTCCACAGCCGGGTCGAATATCCGGAAACTGTTTTGAAAGAAATGGAAAGGAAGAAGGATAATGCCGGTTCTGATCAATAATATTCAAAAGAAAGCGGCGTTGAGTCCCGAAAACCTTACTTTTCTATCGGATGTCCTGCAATACGGTTTGGAACTGCACCAACAAGCCGCCGCCGAAATGGGAGTTATTTTAGTCGATAATGAGTATATCCAAGAGTTGAACTTGAAGTACCGGGGGATCGACCAACCAACCGATGTTCTTTCCTTCGCCATGAATGAGGGTCTCGCCGAAAGTCCGGCTTTTTCAATTCAAGGGGGACCGATTCTGCTGGGAGATATCTATCTATCGGTGGAGCGGGCGCGGGAACAAGCGGAAAACTACGGGCATTCCCTGAACCGGGAATTATGCTACCTGGGAACGCACGGCCTATTGCACCTTTTGGGGTTTGATCACCAAACTCCGGAAGAGACCGCATTAATGAGGATTGAAGAAGAAAGAATATTAGCACGGTTTGATTTGGGGAGGACATCCGGGTGAAAGCGCGCAGTTTAATCGATTCCTTTAATTATGCCTTTGACGGCGTGGTTTATGCTTTTAAGACTCAACGCAATATCAGGATTCATTTTTTAGCCGCAGGCCTTGTGCTATTGACATCTTTAGTGTTAAGACTGACTAAGGTTGAAATCTTGGTGCTCTTGGCGGTCATTTGTTTTGTAATCGTCACCGAAATGATCAATACCGCCATTGAAGTCGCTATTGATTTAATTACCAGGGAGCGCCACCCGCTGGCGGAAATCGTGAAAAACGTCGCGGCGGGAGCGGTTTTGGTCGCCTCTTTATTGGCGGTGGTCACGGGTTATTTAATTTTTTTCCCCAAGCTTGAGACGATGATCCCCAGGGTAATCGTTTCTTTACAGACCGCGCCCTCTTATCTAAGCCTGATCGCCATTTTGCTGACGGTAGTCATGGTTATCGCCGGGAAGGCTTTTACCCAAACAGGCCGACCGCTTCAGGGAGGTATGCCCAGCGGTCATACGGCAATGGGGACCGCTGCGGCTACAACTATCGCTTTTATCTCGAAGAACGGCTTGCTCACCCTGTTGGCGTTTTTTTTAGTCATATTGGTGGCGGAGAGCAGGTTGGAAAATAAAGTTCATTCGCTGCTGGAAGTTTTGGCCGGCGGTTTGTTGGGATTTTTTTTAACAACGCTAATTTTTCAGATAATGATTTAAGATTTAATGATTTGAAGGGGGCGGAATTTTGAAGAACGATACCGAACTTATCCAAGCCGCTATCCAAGCGCGACTGGCGGCATACGCTCCTTATTCCGACTTTAAAGTAGGCGCCGCCTTACTGGGAAAGTCGGGCCGGGTTTATACCGGCTGTAACGTGGAAAACGCTTCATATGCCGCTACCATCTGCGCCGAAAGGGCGGCGGCCGTAAAAGCGGTTTCCGAAGGCGAACGGGAATTTGAGGCTTTGGCGGTGGTCGCCGAAGGAGAGGCCCCCGTTTCGCCGTGCGGGATTTGCCGCCAGTTTTTAGCGGAGTTCGGGACCGGACTGCGCTTAATTTTAATGAACCTTAAAGGGGAACGGATTGATACTACTTTAGAAGCGTATCTGCCGCAAGCTTTTTCTTTGAAACAATTTCCCAAAGATTGACGGGGGGAAGCATGGAACCGGGAATTACTAAAATCACGGTGGAAGTCGTTACCCAGGTCGATGATGAACTCCGTGAGACCATCTTAAGCATCGATGAAGAGGCGTTTGGGCAAGGAAGTTTAAATGAATGGTCATTGCCTCCGTTTCTGAATTACGGCCGGGTGTATCTGGCGAGATTAAACGGTCGACCGGTGGGTTTTGCGGAGTTAATGCGCGATTGGAGAGATCCGGAATTGGCGTATCTATACGGATACGCGGTTGCCCGTGAATATCGGGGCCGGGGCATTGGGACCGCGCTGATGCGAGCGATTTTAGAGGCTCTGCCGCGGGCCGGTTTTAAACGACTGCAGCTTACGGTGCATCCGGAGAATTATACCGCCCTCCATCTTTATCAAGATAAATTCGGAATGAGACCGATCGATTTCATCGTCGGGTATTATGGTCCGGGCGAAGACCGTTGGCTGTTGGAATGGAGAAGCGATGACTGATTTTAAATCGGGTTTTGTGGCTTTAGTCGGGCGTCCCAATGTCGGAAAATCCACTTTATTAAATAGCATTATCGGGCAGAAGATTACAATCACTTCGGATAAACCTCAGACCACCCGGAACCAATTGCGGGGAATCTTGAACGGTCCGAACTATCAAATAATTTGGGTGGATACTCCCGGTTTACACCGGCCTTTGCATCAACTGGGCGTAAAAATGGTTAAGACAGCCCGGAATGCTCTGGCGCACGCGGATCTAATCTTGTGGATTCTCGACGCCGCCGCCGGGTTCACCTCGGCGGACGGGAAGATCGCTCAATTATTAAGCGGGACCAAGCAGCAGTTGTTTGTGGCTTGGAATAAGATCGACCTGGTCGCGGCCGGGAAAGAGTTACAGTTGAGCCAATTTGACGGCGAAGTTAAGGGGGTTTTCCGGGTTTCCGCCCTGTCCGGCGCGGGAATCCCGGAATTAATCGAGGCCTTGGTCGCGGAATTGCCGTTTGGACCGGCCTATTATCCGCCGGAAATGGTTACCGACCACCCGGAACGATTTTTAGTCGCCGAATATATCAGAGAACAAGTGTTGCATTTTACCGAGGAAGAAGTACCCCATTCGGTGGCGGTCCGGATCGAGGATTATCAGGAGAGACCGAATGGGATGATTTATATTGCCGCCACTATTTATGTGGAACGCGATTCCCAGAAAGGAATTATTATCGGCTCCAAAGGCGGCCGTTTGAAAGAGATCGGCGCTCGGGCCAGGGTGGAAATCGAACAACTGGTCGGCGCTCCGGTATATCTCAATCTTTGGGTCAAAGTTCGTAAAGACTGGCGTAATAGTGAGAAAACGCTCCGTGAATTCGGTTACGGAGGAGAAGATAATGAATAAAGGGTCCGCTGTTTACCGGGGATTGATAATCCTGGCGCTGTTCCTTGTCAGCCTCACTCCCGGACATGCTGCGACCGGGAAGGCGGCGATGGTTAAAATCGGCCTGGCGCAAAATACCGCAGAGATTAGGCTGGCCGCCGGCGGAGAAACCGCCTTGCTGGACCTGGGCAACGGCGACCCGCGGGCGCTGCCCTGGCCCGGCGACCAGGCGTTATTTACCGCGATCGGGGAACTGATTTACTTAAATGAGATTCCGGTGGGAAGAGGCCCGCTGTTAGTGGTTCCCGTCACCGATTTTGTGGTTTGGGACGAGAAGAGATACCGGGGAGAATTAATCATTTTTAATCAAAACGGAACCTTAAATTTGGTTAACCGGCTTTCGCTGGAGAATTATTTGCGAGGCGTCGTGCCTAAGGAGGTTCCGGCAGGATGGCCGATGGCCGCTTTAAAAGCTCAGGCGATCGCGGCGCGCACCTATACGCTGGCCAATTCGGAACGGCATCGGAATGACGGTTTTCAGCTATGCGCCACCACCCATTGTCAGGTTTATGAGGGGGTGGACGGGGAACATCCCGAAACCGACCGGGCGGTTTTGGAAAGCGACGGTTTGGTGATTACTTATAATGGGAGATTAATTTCCGCGGTATACCATGATACTGCGGGAGGCTATACCAAGGACGCCGCGGAGATCTGGAATTATGAGGTCCCTTATTTAAAACCGGTGCCCGCCTGGGATACCGGTTCCCCCTATAGTCAATGGAACCGGAGCATCGCTTGGGATGAATTAAGGACTCAATTGGGCAAGGCTTTTCCGGAATTGGGCAAACTGCGTCAACTGTCGCCGGCCGCCTTCAGCGACGACGGCCGGGTTATCAAACTCAATCTTCAAGGTGAAGCCGGCGAAAGAGTTATTACCGGGGAGCAGTTCCGGCAGGCAGTCGGGCTGCCCAGTTCGCATATGAAGATCGGGATCGCCTACGGTCTGGAACCGTTAATCACTTTATGGTGGTTATACGGGCAAAAGAATCCGGCGGCGATTATTTCCGAGCCGGAAGTTCCGGAGCCGGTCATGCAAGAACCGGAAGCAGCGGGGGAAGTTGCCGATTGGCCCCAGCTGCAGGGAAAGCCGCCGGTCCGGCTGGTAATTAACGGAGCCGGGCGGGGACATGGCGTCGGTTTAAGCCAATGGGGCGCCAAGCGAATGGCGGAGGCCGGTTATAATGAACGCCAAATTTTGGAACACTTTTATCCGGGCGCTAAATTAAGCAAAATGGGAACCGTTCCGGATATTGCGGGTGAATTCGTATCAAATGTTAGTAAATGATTTCGATTATCAATTACCTCCCGAACTGATCGCGCAGCGCCCGGTGGAACCTAGAGACAGTTCGCGTTTACTGGCGCTTGACCGTTCGACTAAAACCATCTCCGACCGGATCTTTAGCGAGCTTCCCTCCCTATTGGAGTCCGGGGATTTATTGGTCTTCAACGATACCAAGGTAATTCCGGCCCGCTTATTCGCGACTAAGGAAGGCGGTAGCGCCCGGATCGAAGTTTTTCTGTTAAAACAAGTCGAGGGCTCGCGTTGGGAATGTTTGGTTCGTCCGGGCAAACGGGTCAAACCGGGCGTCAAATTACAGTTCGAAGATGGGGTTGCCGGATCGGTTCAAGAAACCACTCCGGCCGGGGGGAGGATTATCGAGTTCCCGCGGGAGATTGATTTCCGGGAGTGGCTGGAGCGCACCGGCCAGGTGCCTTTGCCGCCTTACATCACCGCGCCGATCGCTGATCCGGAACGATATCAGACGGTTTATGCCCAAGTAGAAGGTTCGGTCGCGGCGCCAACGGCGGGACTCCACTTCACCGAAGCCCTCTTTCAAGAACTGGAAAGACGCGGGGTTCAGCGTGGTTTTTTAACGCTCCATGTCGGTTTGGGAACTTTTCGGCCGGTAAAGGTGGAACGGGTCGAAGATCATCAAATGCACGCCGAGGCTTTTACGCTGCCGGCGGAATTGGCGGAACGGATCGCGGCCACCAAAAAAGCGGGTAAGCGGGTAATCGCGGTCGGCACCACCGTGGTCCGGGTTCTGGAGTCTCAGACCGACGCCTCCGGATGTTTACGCGCCGGTTCCGGAGAGACCGCCGTTTTTATTTACCCCGGCTACCGGTTCAAGACGGTTGACGCCTTAATCACCAACTTTCATTTGCCGCGTTCCACGCTGTTAATGCTGGTGGCGGCTTTCGCGGGCCGTGAATTCGTGCTGGCCGGTTATGACCATGCGGTAAAGAATAATTACCGGTTTTTTAGTTTCGGGGATGCGATGATCATTCTATGAGAGGAGAGAATAGAAGTCATCAGGAGACAGGAGTGAGTAGCCAGTAGTTTAAGCAAGGCTATGTCGTCTATATAAAAGCAATGAGATTATGGTTTGTGGCCATTTTTCGGTTGGAGCAACAGCTAAGATTCTCCTTACTCCCGACCACTGACCACTGACTCCTGATTCCTGACCACTGGCTCTTAAGAAACCGATGGACTTTAAATTCGAAGTAATCAAACAATCCGATGAAAATCGGGGGCGTTTGGGGAAGTTAACCACTTTTCACGGTCAAATCGAGACTCCGGTCTTCATGCCGGTCGGAACCCAAGGGACCGTGAAAGCGATGACCGTTGACGATCTCCATCAAATCGGATTTAAAATGATCTTGGGCAATACGTACCATCTTTATTTACGTCCCGGGGCCGACATCGTTGCGGAAGCCGGGGGGCTGCATCAATTCATCAACTGGTCGGAGTCGTTGCTTACCGACAGCGGCGGATTTCAAGTCTTTAGTCTGGCGAAATTAAACAAAATTACCGAGGAAGGGGTAAAATTTCGGTCGCACTTGGACGGTTCACCCCATTTGTTTACTCCGGAAAAGGTAATGGAGATCGAGATGGCTCTTGGAGCGGACATTGCGATGGTTTTCGATGTCTGCCTGCCTTACCCCTCCCCCTATGAAGCCGCCAAGGAAGCCATGGAAAGAACCAACCGTTGGGCGGAGCGTTGTTTAAAAGCCCATAACCGTCGGGATCAAGTTCTATTTGGAATCGTTCAGGGTGTGACCTACCGCGATCTCAGGGAAAGCAGCGCCCGGGTATTGCGAAGTATGGGATTTCCGGGATATGCGATCGGCGGTTTAAGCGTGGGTGAGCCGAAACCGTTAATGTATGAAACGCTGGATTATACGGTTCCGCTTTTACCGGAAGACAAGCCGCGCTATCTGATGGGGGTCGGTTCTCCCGACGCCCTTTGGGAAGGGGCGGAACGGGGGATCGATATGTTTGATTGCGTTTTTCCGACCCGGATCGCCCGAAACGGCACGGCGTTAACTTCGCAAGGGCGGGTTATTATCAGAGACGCCAAATACGCCCGGGACTTTACGCCGCTCGATCCCAACTGCGCTTGTAAAACATGCGTTTCTTATACCAGAGCCTATCTCCGGCATTTGTTTAAGGCCGGGGAAATCTTAGGCGCTCATCTGGTGACCTATCATAACCTGTTTTTCTTGGAGCAGGTAATGCGGGAGATCCGAGAGGGAATAAGAAACGGCGATTTTCAGGAACGAAAACGGGAATTTTTTTCAAAATATAGTCGTTGATTCGAGGATGTCCCGTTCCGGGTTCCGCATTCATCGTTCCGAGTAAAACTGGAGCAAGATCGAAGAACCGAAGTTCAAAAACCAAATACGGAACGCGGAACTATGGGTCCGGGAACTAGACCCAAAATCATCGGTTTATCCTATTTTAATCATTGAAAAGGGAAATAATCTTTAATGTCGAATAAGTGAAGGATTAAAAGGGGGTGTGGAGTGATGAATTGGATTTTAGCCGCTGCGCAGCAGACCGCGCCTCAAGGCGGCGGGCTTCAGTTTTTGGTTTCCATGGCATTGGTCTTTGTGGTCTTTTGGTTTTTAATGGTTATGCCCCAGCGAAAACAACAAAAGCAACGCCAGGCCATGCTCAGCAATTTAAAAAAAGGGGATAAAATAGTGACCATCGGCGGTATTCACGGTGAAATCGTCGAACTCGACGATGAAGACATCAAATTGAGAGTCGCCGATAAAACGGAGATTAAATTCACCCGGAACGCCGTCGCTAGAGTAAAGAGCTGAAAAGAGAGTCCAGGCTCTCTTTTTTTGTGAGAACGGGCAAAGGTCCGATTAATGATCCGTTTAAAAGTTGATTCGACCGCTACTCCACTGGTTTCGCTTCAACATATACTGCTGAGAAAACACGCGGCCGTTTTTGGTTGTCGCCTTGCAATCGAAACTAATTATTCCAATAGCGGTTTGAACTACCGTTTCGATAGCATTTACTATAATTGACAAGTGTTATTGAAACCGATATAATAAAATAGTCGTTTTGTGAGGATTCCGCCCTAAACTTGGGTCAGGCGGGCTTTTTTAGTTATCTATCGATGATCATGATCAGCGCGGGGGGATGATCGATGTTTGTAATTATTACGGTTATAGTTATATTGATTATTTTTGCATTTTTGGCTATCATAGCCATTAAAGCTGAAAAGGCGGTTGAAGCAAAAGCGAAAAGCGAACGGGAAGCGCGGCTTAAGTCCGCCAAGGACGTTAAACCCAAAGAAGTTAAACCCAAGACGGCTGCTAAATCAAAGAAAAAATAGCTTGCAGTCAGCTTGCCGACTACCATCTATTTCTGCTCAAGTTATCGGAGCATTTTGAGATAGTCGGTTTGGAATTATGGGCGACGAAATTTTGTGGATAAGGGGGAGACTGATTTGAGACACGATTTGCGCTGGAAAGGGGCGCTGATTTTAATCGCGATTTTAATCTTTGCCCTATTAATCAGTCCGGTTGGAACTAAGATTTTTAAGGGAGCTCCAATTAGACAAGGGTTGGACTTGCAGGGCGGCATCGAGTTGTTGCTAACCCCGGATTACCGGCTGGGGGTGAGCGCTCTTTCCAAATTAAGAGACGAATTGTTAACCAAATTAAATGAGGCCAATATTAACGTTCAAGCCTCATATCTCGGTACTTTGGACGGGGATCGTTATGAAGGATTGCGGTTTAGTTTCGCCAACGAAAGCGACCTCCAACGCGCCAGGAATTTGGGGGTTTTCCCGCAACAATATCAGTTAAACGCCTTTGGGGAGACTAAAAGGCTTAATTTTAAACCGGAAATTAAGGGGAACGCTATTGAACTAACTGTGCTGCAAAGCGCCGATGATTTCCCCAAAGATTCCCTGAAGCGATCCTTGGCGATTATCAGCAACCGGATTAATGAAGCCTCGCATGGGATGGCCGAGGCCGATGTCCGGTTGGACGAAGGCAAGAACCGGATTCATGTCCAGTTGCCCGGCATTAAAACCCTTCAGGAAGCTAAAAGCCTAATTACGGCTACCGGACGGTTGACTTTCCGGATTAATAACCGGATCGTACTCGACGGTACCTATCTTCAGGATGTGCGGGTGAACTTCGACCAAACCCGGCGGAGTTGGGTGATCGCTTTTCAATTCAAGGGCGACGGAGCTAAGCAACTGGCAAAGATCACCACTGAAAACCAGAAGAAACAAATGGCGGTTTATTTGGATGAAACCTTGTTGATGGACCCGATCATCGACGAACCGATTCCCAATGGGGAAGGGATAATCACTCTGGGCGGCACGCCCAAGAGTGAAGTTGAACGCTACGCCTTATTAATGAAGTCGGGCGCTCTGCCGATCTCGCTGCGGGTGGTCCAATCGACTCAAGTCGCTCCGACCTTGGGTGATGAAATAGTGAAGCAGAGCTTGGTCGCGGGGATAGTGGGAATCATTTTGGTGGTAGCCTTCATGATTCTCTTTTACGGTATACCGGGAATGCTGGCCGATGTAGCCTTGGGGTGTTACGCGGTTTTCGTTTTGGGACTGATCGCTTTATTGCGCGGCGTGTTAACCCTTCCCGGAGTCGCCGGCGTGGTTTTGGGTGTAGGGATGGCGGTTGATGCCAATGTGATCATTTTTGAACGGATCAAAGACGAGATCCGCAACGGCAAACGGGTGCGTCCGGCTGTGCAATCCGGATTCGAGCGCGCCTTTGTCACCATTCTGGACTCGAATATTACCACCTTGATCGTGGCCGTAGTGCTCCTTTTCTTGGGGAGCGGACCGGTTCAGGGTTTTGCGATGACTTTAGCCATCAGTATTTTGGTGAGTATGTTCACGGCTATCGTCGTCACCCGGTTGTTATTGGAATGGTGGATTGACCACGATCCCGACCGTTACGCCAAATATTTCGGGGTCAAGGAGGTTGTGGAATAATGGACTTAATGAAATACAAGTGGTTCTATATCGGCGGCTTTTTAGCGATAATGTTATTGTGTGCGGTATTGCTGTTCGTCAATCCCTATAACGATTGGGGACGAAAACCCGGTTCCGCTTTGAATCTGGGAATTGACTTTACCGGGGGCACCAAGATTTATTTTCCCGTGGACCGTCCGGTAACCTCGGATGAAGTGGCGCAAGTATTGAAATCGATCGAATTGCCGGATTTCAGATATAACCCGCCTCAACCGAATCAGTACGTTGATTCCAGCGGGGTCATCCGCCACCAAGTCTTAGTCTACACCAGATTCTTGAACGATACCGAACAAGAAATCGTGGTCGACGCCCTTGAAGCCAAGTTTGGAAAAGCCGAACAAGAGCAGGGGCTAGATATTACCAGAGTTGATCCGTTAATCGGCGCGGAATTGTTGACCAACTCCACGATCGCGGTCTTAATCGCCATCGCTTTGATGCTGGTTTATATCTGGTTTAGGTTTGAATTGCTCTCCGGTTTCGCGGCGATCCTCGCCTTAATACACGACTCCTTGGTGGTGATGGGGGCTTTCGCGCTTTTCGGCATGGAAGTCAACGCTACAATGATCGCCGCTATTTTAACGGTAATCGGGTATTCGATCAATAATACGATCGTAGTCTTCGACCGGATCCGCGAAAATCTCAAATCAAAGCGCCGCGAGACGACTTTTTCGGAAGTGGCCAATGACAGTACCCTACAGACTTTCCGCCGTTCGTTAAATACCAGTATTACAACGGTATTGGCGATTTTGGTGTTGTTCATCACTGTTCCGAATTTGCGGGAGTTATTATTCGCGTTAATCGTCGGATTGACCGCCGGAACCTTCTCCTCGCTCTTTTTGGCCGGTCCCATTTGGGCGGTTATTAAAGATTGGCGGGACAAGAAGCGATATACGCCGAAAACGGCCAACGCCGTTCGTTAAACAAAAAAGAGGCTGTTTCCAAATGAGGAATTTGGCGACAGCCTTTTTTATTTCGATAAATTAGGGGAGCGAACGGATTTTTGGGAAAGGATTATTAATCCGGAGGTGGAATTAGTAATCAGGAAATCGAAGGGAGTATCTAATTATGGAAGACAACAAAGTAGCGGTTTTACTTGAACAACTACTTTCGGAGTTTCGGACCTTTGGGGAAGGCCTGCAAATAGTTCAAAATGAACAGGGAGAACAGAGACGAATTCTTAACGGGTTGGTTGACGACATGGATATTGTTAAACCTACACTTAAGTGCCTAACTTCGGATATGGATGTTCTAAAACCATCTTTGGCAAAGATTAATAATCGGCTTGATTCCATTGAGAATGAAATCATCAAACTAAGCCCGGGGTCGGAAGAGGTATTTTTGAAAGAAGTTAAATGATCTGTGAGAACTAAAAAAGAGAGGAATCAACAAGATTCCTCTTATCAGTTTCAATTCATTTCTTTCTTTTTTTCAAGGCCCGTTCCAACCATTCCTCGGCTTCTTCCTTGCTGACGTCGGAGAGGAGAGGGTCTTCGGTGATCCGCTCTACCGCCGTTTGTAAATGGGTGATCGCCGAGTCGAACTCGCCCAGTTCCAGTTCGGCGCGGCCGAGCCAATAAAAGGATTCCACCGGCCATTTCAAGCGTTCAATCACCCAGAGATAGTCGTCTTTCGCCTGTTGATATTCGCCCATCAGAAAATGAGTTTTGGCTATAATCAAAACCGGTTCCATGGCGGAGAGATCGCCGGTCCGGGCTTGTTCCGCGTATTCCAAAGCTTCCTGGAAGCGCTTTTGGTCGAGATGGATTAAAGCCAGATTCGTGAAAACTTTTAGGGGAGCGAACCCTTTTTGACGCAAAACTTCGAAAAGCGGCAGCGCTTTTTCGACATCCCCCGCGGCGCGGTAGGCCTCGGCAAGCCAAAGCCGATTCTGGTCATGGTTGCGCGGCGGCGCGAGTTCAACGGCTTGCTCCAGTAATGGGATGGCCTCCGCCCATTGTTTGCGACGGGCGTAGTTTAGACCGAGCGTTAGATAGGGGTGGTGAACCGACGGCCGGCAAGAAACCGCTTTCCCCAACAAGCGTTCGACCCAAAGGGGATTGGGCGTGAATAACGCTGCGTAATTCCAGAAAACGCCGGGCGCAGTCAGATAAACCAAACCGATCCAACCCAAAAAACCCAAGCCGAATATCGGCCAACCCGGCCTGAGAATGACCGCGATTATTATCCAGAGCAATAATATCAGGGACAAGTTGGATTCCCAAATTTTTTTAAGATTCATCGTCAAACCTCCCATCTGAAATAATTATAACAAAACTTGTAATCAACGCAAGTAACGGCAGGTGAAAATAAAAGACCGCCGGGAAGGTAAAATCGGCGGCGGGACGAATTTAATCAATAGAATCATCGTTAATCGTCGGCCGTTCGGGTGGAACTCGGCGTTATGGAATCATCAAGGCTATAACTTTATGAGTTTCATTTAAGCGGGGGAGCGGTTGATCCTGTCACGCGTTCCGAAAACCGGGCGGGGCTATTTTGAGGTGAGTAAAATGATTGAAAAAGGGATCATTGAACGGATTTACGAAGCAGCCAGCATTCAGCGGTGGAACGACCACGTCCGTCCGGTGGAGCTTACCGAATTGGACAAACAAGCGCATAAGATGTTGATCGCTTTCGTGTTGGCCAAGTATGAAGCGGATGAACGGAATGCCGCCATTAATTGGCTCGGCTTGATCGAGGGCGGGTTGTTCGAATTCTTGCACCGGTTGATTTTAACCGATATCAAACCTCCTGTTTTTCACCAAATGATGCGACGGAAAGGCAGGGAGCTCAATGAATGGGTCCTTGAAAAGCTGGAGCCGGATATCAAAGGGATCAAAGGGGATTTTTCCGAGAGATTCAGGGAGTATCTGCTGGGAGACCAACAGCGCTATAGAATTGAGAGGAAGATCTTAAGGGCCGCCCATTATCTGGCCACTAATTGGGAGTTTAAGATCATCTATACCATGAATCCGTTCATTTACGGGATTGAACGAACCAAAGAGGAGATCGAAAACGAGATTGAAGATTATCTTGATCTGAGCGGCGTTCAAAAAATACTTTTGGGCAAAAAATCTTTCGGGTTCATTGATCTTTGCGGCCAATTGAGATTTCAACAACGTTGGGCCCAGTCGCCGCGCCTTCCCAAAACTTCGGTGCTCGGCCACATGTTAATCGTCGCCATCCTGGTTTACTTAAGTTCGCTGGAGATCGACGCCTGCGAGCGGCGCATCTACAACAATTATTTCGGCGCTCTGTTTCACGATCTTCCCGAAGTTTTGACCAGGGACATTGTTTCACCGGTGAAAAGTTCAATCAAAGGGTTGCAAGATTTAATCAAGGAATACGAAGAGATTCAAGTGGAAGAAAGGATCCTGCCTTTGTTGCCGCGGGCTTGGCATGACGAAATCCGTTTCTTTGTGGAGGATGAATTTGAGAATAAGATCATCAAAGAGGGGAAGGTGGTTAAAGGCCTGTCCAGCGAGGAGATTAGCGAAAAATACAACCACGACCGGTTTAACCCCTTGGATGGGAAGTTGATTAAGGTTTGCGACAATCTGGCGGCTTTCATTGAAGCGTCGTTATCGATTAAGTACGGCGTGAAATCGCCCCACCTCGAGGAAGGGAAAAAGAGGATCCAAGAGCTTTATCAAGGGCAAACCATCGCCGGGATCGATTTTGAAGGAATCTTTAAATATTTCGCGGAATAACTGGGACTGAAATATTCAAGCAAAAAAGTTTCGCCATTGAAATGTTCATCCGAAAATAACCCTAAACTAATATGACCAAACATACGATATAATGATTGAAACTTAGACCGTACAAGAGGAATACGGAGCGGACAATTATTTTTTGAGAAACCCGGCTAGGCATGCCGGGTCTTTTTTTTAACGCTGATGACGCAGATATCGCAGATGACGCAGATGACGCTGATGACGCAGATATCGCAGATGACGCAGATGACGCAGATAGCGCTGATGGCGCTGATGACACAGATGACACTGATGACGCGGATAATACGGATTCCGCGGATTATACGGATTGCGGGTTTGGGCGTGGCCTAAACCTTCGTCGGTGATTCAAACAGCTGGAGATGCGGTTAAAGATACTGATTGTTTATTTTTAGATAAGCTTGTTTAGAAGAGCGCTCCGATTCGTTTTTCAGCGGGCGGTTCCGGAGCTTGGCCGGATAATGTTTCATTAAAGGCGATTACCAACCGTTTGGCTTTTTTAATATAGTTGATCGTTTCCCGATAAGGGGGAACGCCCCGATACTTGGCGACCGCTTCCGGCCCGGCGTTATAAGCGGCGAAAGCGAGTTCCAGATCTCCGAAACGTTTCAATTGCGCTTCAAGGTAAGCGGAACCGATTTGAATGTTTTTGTGAATATTTTGCCAATCGTCGAGTTTATCGGGGGACAATTGCATTAACCCGCGACAACCGGCGCGGCTGATTGCATTAACCTTAAACTCGCTTTCAACGGCAATTACCACCGCCACCAACACCGGGTCGAAGGTATTCATGATTGCCTTATAGATTTCTTGATCCTCACAGTGATATAGTTTCATAATCCCCCGGACTTTATCGGAGATCGCCTCCCGTTCCCGTTTGTCCGTTTCCCATTGAAAATATTTGCCGATCGCAAAGGGAATCAGGCTCACGATTAAGAATAGTAATAAAAGATTTAGATATTTTAATACTTTTTTCAAAAACCCGAACGCCAACAATTTCGTTACCTACTTTCATTATTGATAATCGATGTTTTTGATTGTCGCACCTGTCGGATTATCGGACAATATCAAAGCGCATAGGAATTTTCCGACTAAATAGACACGTTTTTGAGTATACCTAAAAAAAAAGAGGGGTGTCAACCGCGCTCAAACATGGTGATTAATATGAAATCAAAATCATAGCAGCTAAACGGGGTTTGAATAATAGGCGACTTTTTCGTAAAAATTATGTAACAAAAGTCGTTTTTCCCACCGAAAGTTGTATTGTATAAATGGATAATATTAACCGAGGTTTTAAAATTAATATCCGATATAATGGAGGAACTCATGGAGATAACGCATTCGCTGATTCTGGGGATCCTGCAAGGGTTGACCGAATTTCTGCCGATTAGCAGTTCGGGCCATCTGGTGGTAGTCCAATCGCTATTGAAAGTCCCGGAAAGTATGGTAATATCCTTTGATATTGCGGTGCATTTAGGCACATTAACGGCGGTGTTAGCTTACTTCCGCGATGATTTGCTCGGATTGGCCCGGGGGCTGGTCTCCCGGGAGGGACGGTCGCTGCGGCTGACATTTTATTTGATAATCGGCACAATTCCGGCGGTTATTTTCGGCATCGGCGCCAAGAGTTATTTGGAGGGGCTTTTCGGAAATCCTGCGGCGACGGCGTTTCAGTTATTGATTAACGGATTGATTTTAATAATCGCCGACTATTTAACCGGAGAGCGGAACCTCGAACAATTGGGAACCCGGGACGCCTGGTGGATCGGGATCGGGCAGGCAATCGCCATCATCCCGGGAATTTCTCGTTCCGGCGCCACGATCGCCGCCGGATTATGGCGCAAATTATCGCGGCCGGCCGCGGCCAGGTATTCGTTTTTATTGTCGATTCCGGCCATATTGGGGGCCGGGTTGCTGGATTCGCCGAATTTAGTAAACGGCGGTTATCAACAGATCGGCGCCGCCGCTTTTTGGACCGGGTTTATCAGTTCGGCGCTGGCCGGGTATTTGGTAATCAAATTTTTTCTGGCCTATCTACAACACGGGACCTTGAAACTTTTCGGCTACTACTGCCTGGCCTTTGGGGGAATGGCTTTGATCTGGTTTAGCTAGGAAGGGTCGAGTCGCTTCAAGTTTTCTTCCAATATTTAATCATCAGTTTAGATCCTTGGGCCAACCGGGCTTAATCGTCAAAAACCTTAAGCGGGAGCGGCCGCGAAAGATATTTCCGGCAAAAAGCAGGAAGATAACTAAAAATAACGAATTCTTTAACCTGAGAGAGCCGGGGGAAGATATCCGCCGGCATTTCAAATTAGGAGCGACGACTAATGCCTAGAAAAGTATGGAAGATAGTGGAACCTCATCTTGATCTGGCCGATGAATTAGCGAAAGAACTGGGAGTATCGTCTTTATTAGCTCGACTGTTGGTGAACCGTGGAATTACCGATATTGATCAAGCGGATGCTTTTTTAGCCCCAGATCTTACCAGATTGCACGATCCGTTCCTCTTTCGCTACATGGGACAAGCGGTGGACCGGTTGGAACGGGCGCTCCGAAATCAGGAACGAGTCTTGATATACGGCGACTATGATGTTGATGGGATCACCTCGGTGGCGCTGTTGATTAGAGTATTAGGGAAGCTGCTTCCTGGGAAAATCTTGTATTATATCCCGAAACGATTGGAAGAAGGCTATGGATTACACCTCAATTCCTTGGAAAAGGCGGCGGCGAGGGGAGTTCAACTGGTAATTACCGTTGATTGCGGGATTACCGCTTTGGAAGAGAGCGCTTATTTAAGATCCAAAGGCATTGATTTGATTATTACCGATCACCACGAGCCGCAAGACGTTCTTCCCGATGCCTGCGCGATCATCGATCCCAAAGTGCCGGGAGAGGAGTACCCTTTCACCCAATTGGCCGGAGTAGGGGTGGCTTTTAAATTGTTGCAGGCTTTGGCCTCCCGTTTTCCGGAATTAAAGGAACCAATTTATAAGAACTTGGATCTGGTAGCCTTCGGAACAGTGGCCGATATCGTGCCGCTTTTGGAAGAAAACCGGATCATCGTCAAATACGGACTTGAACAACTGCAAAAAACCGGGAATATCGGGATGCAGGCCTTAATCCAAACCGCCGGTTTAGGAGAGCGGATCATTAACACGGGGCATATCAGCTATGTTTTGGCTCCCCGGATCAACGCGGCGGGGCGAATGGGGAACCCCAGCCTTGGAGTGAAGCTGTTTTTGACTAATGATCCGATTCAAGCTTTGGATTTGGCGAAACAATTGGAGAAGGAAAACCAGCAGCGGCAATTGACCGAGAATGAAGTGTTTCAGGAAGCGCTAAGCCAGATAGAAGCCGAACCGGAATTGCTTCAGGATAACGGGTTGGTGCTGGCCGGTGAAGGTTGGCATTTGGGGGTTATCGGAATCGTGGCCTCCAAGCTGGTTGAGATCTATCATAAACCGGTGATCTTGGTCGGATTTGAAGGCGACGAGGGGCGGGGATCGGGCCGAAGTATCGACGGGTTTAATTTATTTACCGCCATTGAGGCCTGCGGCCGGTTTTTGGTAAGATACGGAGGACATGAGTTCGCGGCGGGGTTGACTGTAACCAGGGAACAGTTTCGTGATTTTAAAAAAGCGTTTTTAAAAGAAGCTAATGCGAGGTTGAGTCAAGACGATTTGCTTCCGGCGCTGAAAATCGAGGGGATGGTGGATTTATCCGGGGTGACGTTGGATTTGGCTCGGGAGCTTGCCCGATTGGCGCCCTACGGTCCGGCGAATCCGACCCCGATTTTGGGATGCCGGGCTTTAAAGCTGGTGGAATACCGCAATGTGGGAGAAAACGGCAAACATTTAAAACTAAAGGTTTCGCACCGAGATGTAATCCTGGAAGGAATCGGGTTCAACCTCGGCGATCTGCACCGGGAATTGGCGTCCACCTCCGAAGTGGACTTGGCCTTTTCTTTGGAAGAGAACAACTGGAACGGTTCGGTCAATGTCCAACTCAATTTGAAAGATATCGTAACTCGGGGGGACGAGGAAGCGGGGATTTGAGCCGGCGGTTTCAGTATTCAGTTCTCAGTTGCCAGTTCACAACTGAAGGTTGGTTCTGAGGGTTAGTTCCCAGTTCGCAACTGAATGCTGATTCTGAGTGCTTGTTCCCAGTTTTCCAGTTCACAACTGGAAGCTAGTTTTGGATGTTAGTTGCCAGTTCACAACTTTAGGTTGATTCTGAATGCTAATTACTAATTATCTCGTTCACAAAAACCGGGGAACGAATCTGAAATACACGACCCGAATAAAAACTGGAAACTGGGAACGAATCTAAAATGTATCGCCTAAGTATAAAAAAACTGGGAACGAGCCTCAAATGTATTACCCTAATTAAACCAACTGGAAACTGAGAACGAGACCCAAGGTAATAACCCAAATTATTAAAACTGGGAACGAACCCCAAATACATCACCCAAGTTAACTAACTGGGAACGAATCCCAAATACATCACCTACGTATAAAAAACTGGGAACGATACTTGAAAGCATCACCCGAATTGTTCGTAACTGGTAACAAAACAGCTTCGAATTATCTCAGGATTAGGGAAGGGTTTATCGATGACCATTGAAGAACTAATCCAAAAATTGGAGAATATCAAGCCGGAAGCCGATTTGGCCAAGATTAGGGCGGCTTACGAATTTGCGTATCAAGCGCATCAAGGTCAAAAAAGGGATTCGGGAGAGGATTTTATCCAACATCCTTTGGAAGTGGCGGATATTGTCCATGAAATGGGTATGGACACAACTTCGATTATCGCCGCTTTGTTGCATGACGTGGTTGAGGATACCGCCGCCGAAGTGGAGGAGATCAAAAAGCGGTTTGGTTCGGAAGTGGCTTTATTGGTCGACGGGGTTACCAAATTGAGCCGGCTTGCTTTTCAAAATAAGCAAGAGCAGCAGATGGAGAATTTACGGAAGATGTTTTTGGCGATGACTCAAGATTTGCGGGTAATCATCATTAAACTTGCCGACCGTTTGCACAATATGCGGACTTTGAAACATCTTCCGGAAGAGAAGCAAAAACAGATCGCCAGGGAAACCTTGGAGATTTACGCGCCCCTTACCCACAGATTGGGGATGTGGAAGGTCAAATGGGAGTTGGAAGATCTGGCACTGCGTTATTTGGCACCCGAAGTCTATTATGATTTAGTAAATAAAGTGGCTAAGAAACGCCAGGAACGCGAAGGGTATATTGCTGAGGTCAAAAAAACATTGGAACGGGCTTTGGCGGAGATGGAGATCAAAGCGGAAGTCCAAGGCCGGCCTAAGCATTTTTATAGTATTTATGAGAAAATGCAGGAACAGGCGAAGGATTTTAGCGAGATCTACGACTTAATGGGTTTACGGGTGATCGTCTCCACGGTGCAGGATTGTTATGAAGTGTTGGGGATAGTGCATACCCTTTGGAAACCGATTCCCGGCCGGTTTAAAGACTATGTGGCCATGCCGAAGTCCAATATGTATCAATCGTTGCATACCACGCTCATCGGTCCCAACGGAGAACCGCTGGAGATTCAGATTCGCACCTGGGAGATGCACCGGACCGCCGAATACGGTATTGCCGCTCATTGGATCTACAAAGAGAACCGACCCGACGATCAGGAATTGCGCGAAAAGATCGCTTGGTTGCGTCATCTGATCGAGTGGCAAGGCGAAATGCGGGATTCCGAGGAGTTTATGGAGACGCTGCGCATCGGTTTGTTCAGGGATGAGGTTTTTGTCTTCACCCCCAAAGGCGATGTTAAGAATTTGCCGGCCGGTTCCACGCCGGTTGATTTTGCTTACAGCATTCATACCACTTTAGGACATCAATGCACCGGCGCCAAGGTTAACGGTAGACTGGTGCCGCTCGATTATCCCCTCAAGAACGGCGACATTGTCCAGATCATCAGTTCCAAAGGGTCGCCCGGACCCAGCCGGGACTGGCTGCAGTTTGTAAAAACCTCCAAGGCCAAAAATAGGATCCGGCAATGGATCCGCGAACAGCATCGCGAAGAGAACATTCAAATCGGCCGGGACCTTTTGGAGCGGGAAATAAAGAAACAGGGCTTTGATTTTCAGGAAAATACCAAGTTGGAGCAATTGACCGAGGCCGCCAAAAAGCTCGGTTTCACTAATGTGGACGATTTGCTGGCGGCGATCGGCGATTTGAAAGTCACTCCCAGTCAGGTTTTGGGTAAACTCGGAGGGGAGAAGGAAGCGGTTAAACCCTTAATCTCCGAGGTTGACGAGAAGAAAAGACCCCGTCGCCAGGGCCAGGGAGTTAAAGTTCGCGGCGTTGAAAATCTGTTGGTGCGGTTCTCCAAGTGCTGCAACCCGGTTCCGGGCGACCAGATTATCGGTTTCATCACCAGAGGTAAAGGCGTCTCGATTCACCGGATCGATTGTCCCAATATTTTAGCGGAGAATAAGGAAAGAATAATCGAGGTTGAGTGGGACCAAAACGTGTCGGGCGTTTATTCGGTGGACATTGAGATTGAGGCGGAGGATCGGGTTAATCTATTGACCGATGTCTTAAACGCTATCGCCGAATTGAAACTATATCTGTCCGCAGCCAAGGCGCGAACCAAGAAGGGAACGGCCTATATCAACCTGACCTTGGAAATCGCCAACTCCGATCAGATTCAGTCGATCTTTAAACGAGTCGGCCGGGTGGAGGGCGTCCAACGGGTTTACCGGGTTAGCCGGCTGGTGCGTTAAAATGGATTGATTCGGAATTTTTTGACCGATACAAAATATAAATGAATTAAATTTCGTGACAAATATTGGTGGAGGATGTTAATTAATGCGCGTTGTCATTCAGCGGGTCTCGCGCGCCAAAGTAAGCGTGGGGACGGAAACCGTGGGCGAAATCGGTCCGGGGTTGGCGGTTTTATTGGGCGTCGGCGTCGGGGATACTGAGGCCGACCTTCGTTATTTGGCCGATAAGCTCGTTAATTTGAGAATATTTGAAGATGATTCCGGCAAGTTAAACTTATCCGCGTTGGACCTTCGGTTGCCGGTGCTGGTGGTTTCCCAATTTACCTTGTACGGGGATTGCCGGAAAGGGAGGCGTCCCAGTTTCACGGAGGCGGCGCCGCCGGAAATCAGCGAGCCGCTCTATGAGGAGTTTTGCCGGGAGATTGAGAATTACGGGCTTCAGGTAGCCAAGGGGCGGTTCCGGAGTCATATGGTGGTTGAGATTTTTAATGACGGCCCGGTAACGATCGTTCTTGACAGCCGGCAACGTTGACGCCGACGGGCGTCCGGCAAAGGATTCGATGTCGGCTCGTTCGGGTTGGGGATTTCATTTTTTGATTCAACTAGTGATTGCTCAAAGAATCCCGGAATTGGGGTGAGCGAAATCAGACTGCTATCGGTTGATAATCTGAAAGACGGCATGCATCTCGCCAAAAACGTATATCGGAACGACGGCAATGTTTTATTGGCCAAGGGAGTCTGTTTACACCGCGGGTATATCGAAAAGTTGAAAGATTTCGGGATCGCTTCCGTCTATATTGTCGATGATTCGGTGGGCAGGGTTGAAATTGATGAATTGGTTACCGAGCAGACAAGAAACGAGGCGACTCGAATCGTTCGGGAAACCATGCAAAATATTAAAAATGCCCGGACTCCGGAAGGGGAAAAAGTAATCCGGATCGTCGACAGCATTACCGAGGAATTGATTCACAATCCGAACATCATCGTCAATTTGGTGGAGATCCGGGCGATGAACGATTATACTTTCGCCCATTGTCTTGGGGTGGGCATCTTGGCGATGGTGACCGGGATCGGCTTGGGGTATGACTATAAACGTTTAAAGGAATTGGGAATCGGCGCGCTCTTACATGATGTCGGCAAAGCGCTCATCCCCGATGAAATCCTCTATAAACCGGGACAGCTTTCCCAAGCCGAATATGAAGCGATCAAGTCCCATACCAAACTGGGTTATGAAATTATCCGGGATTGTAAACAATTTAGTATGTCTTCGGCTTATGTGGCCTGGCAGCATCATGAAAAATATGACGGCGGCGGGTATCCATGCGGCTTAAAGGGGGAAGCGATTCATGAGTATGCGAGGATCACCGCGTTAGCCGATGTCTATGACGCTTTAACCACCAGCCGTTCATACCGGGAACAGATTATGCCCCATGAGGCCATTGAATATTTGCGGGATGCGGAAGGTATCGCGTTTGATCCGAATATTGCCGAGGTTTTTTTGGAAAAGATCGCTCCTTTTCCGGTGGGCAGTCTGGTTTTGCTTAACAATGGCGAAAAGGCGGTAGTTGTCAGGATCAATCCGGAATTTCCGGGCCGGCCGGTAGTGGCCGCGGTGATCGACAGTTCGGGGAGCAGATTGGAAACACCGGTGGAACGGGATCTGAAGAAGGATCTGACGCTTTTTATTACGAAGGTGTTGGATGACTGACGACCGCAGATTACGCAGATAACACCACTGACGACCACTGATTGACCGCTGATTACACAGATTACACGGATTATACTGATAACAACGCTGATTGACCGCGGATTACGCAGATTACGCTGATTGCGCTGATAACACCACAGATTACGCGGATTGGGCTGATAATATGGATTAAGAGATTCCCGACGGTTGGTTTATTGTTATAATTGTAATTTTAACGAAACAATTGTTTTGGTTTGACGTTAATTTAATTGAGGAGGGATTTGTTTGAAGAAGTCTTATATTTTTTTGGGAATCGTTGCGGTTTTGATTCTTTTATTGGTGATTCCCCTCGGCATGTTTATTTCTTATTCCAATAGTTTTAAGGCTTTGAACAATGAAATCGAAGCGCAGATGAAGCAGATCGACAATATTCTATTGCGGCGGCACGATCTGATTCCGAATCTGGTGAATTCGGTGAAAGGTTATCTGGCCCATGAAAAAGAGATCTTTACCAATCTGGATAACGCCCGGAACCGGCTTTTGGAGGCCAATACCGTCCAAGAGAAAGCCGCCGCCAGCAACGCTCTGGGATCGGCCCTTAACCGGCTGCTGATGGTGGTTGAAAACTATCCGCAATTAAAAGCCAATGAACAAGTCAACCGGTTAATGGACAGTCTGGAAGGGACCGAAAACCGGTTGGCGGTAGAAAGAAAACGTTATAATGATCTGGTTAAGGAGTATAACAATAAAGTGGAATTATTCCCGGGGAATATTTTCGCGGTAATGGTAGGCGCCACCAAGAAAGATTATTTTGAAGTTCCGGAAACGGTGAGGGAGAATCCGGAAGTCAACCTTTGACCGCTGATTACGCTGATTACGCTGATTACACTGATTACACTGATTACACTGATTACGCGGATGACGCAGATGGCGCAGATATCGCAGATGACGCAGATGACGCTGATATCGCAGATGACGCAGATGACGCTGATGACGCTGATGACGCGGATGGCGCTGATGGGAAGGCGGGGGGCAATACTCTGGATATTTAATACTTTTCGCCGTATTTGGATGATGGAGGGAAATTCATGAATAAGCGATGGTTCGGTCTGATCATCGCCCTTTTTTTAATGGGGCGGTTTGCGGGCGCGGCTTTTGGGTTGGAACCTTTTAAAATCGATCAATATGTGATTGATCGG
>JAAYHS010000033.1 GCA_012735315.1 Bacillota bacterium
CCGAATGTATCGACGGTAAAATATATCTATCCAGAACTCAGGCTAAACGTGAAATCTTTGAGTTTATTGAGATTGATTACAATCGAAACCGCCGTCATTCTGCTATTGGTAGCATGACCCCAGAAAACTTTGAAAATCAAAGAAAAAGTGCTTAACTTTGTGTCTATTTTATCGGGGGAAGCCCAAATCCCAGTGTTTTTAAAGTGGCAAGCACAACTTTTGCCAACGGGGGAGATAATATTGGAATTTATATACCTCTTTTTACATGTATGAATTTATTCTTATAACTGTAGTAATCTTTGTATTTCTGATAGCTCTCTGGTGTTTTATTGGCAAAAGGTTGGCAGAATATCCTTTTATTCAAAGAAGCATTGAAAAATACAAGAAAAACCTCATTCCGATAATATTTATCGGGTTAGGCCTTTTTATTTTAATAGAGAGCGGCACGATAACTCTTTATTATAAGAAAATATTTTAATTAAAATGCACAATATTTAACATTAAAAGTGAAAGTGGCTGCCATCATGGCAACCTTCAAATGAATGCCGCCATACGTCGTATAACTGCATGGCCCCCGCAAAGGTTGCGATAAGAAAATTATGAAAGCAACGCGACCACACCCGCAAAGCTGAGGAGTTAACTAAGCTTTGTGAACGTTTCGATCTCGGGGACGATAGGTATACCATACCGCGAAAAGGGACTGCTATCCAGGCCGCACGTTTAGATTGAGGGGTAAGGAAGTAAATGAAAAAAGGTGAACTAACAAAGAAGCTTATTGAAAGCAATAGTAGCTTGTTTATGTGTCCATTATGTGGAAAGGGAATGTCATTTATTAAGACAAATAGTCTTTTATGCCAAAATAAACATAATTTTGATATATCTAAAGATGGATATATTAATTTGCTAGTTAAACAAGTTAGAAGTGATTATAATAAAAAATTGTTTAAATCCAGAAAAATTATGATTCAAAGTGGTTTTTTCGATCCGATGTTAAGGGTAATTAGCGATCTGATTATAGAGGGAAATTTAAATATTAGTATATCAAAAATTAATATCCTCGATGCTGGATGCGGTGAAGGTTCTCATTTAATAAATATTATATCCAATTTAGAAAAAAGAAACATCTGTTCTTTGGGCATTGGAATTGATATTTCTAAAGAAGGTATCCATGCGGCTTCAAAACAGTATGCTAATGCTATCTGGTGTGTTGCCGACTTGTCAAAGATACCATTTCAAAACAACCAATTTGATATAATTTTAAATATTCTTTCACCTGCCAATTACTCCGAGTTTGAAAGAGTTCTAAAAACCGGCGGTTTGCTTATTAAAGTAATTCCTAGTATGAAGTATCTTATTGAGTTACGAGATGTTTTATTTGAAGGAACAAGCAAACATACATATTCCAATGATAGAGTAATAAATCATTTCGATGATAATTTTGGTATTGTAAATAACCAACAAATCATATATAAAGCATGTTTAAATAATGAGAATATTGAGCATTTGATTAACATGACGCCCCTTACCTGGAATGCAGATAGAGAAAAAATAGCGGAGCTGATTAATAAGGACATTAAAAGAATCACAGTTGCTTTTGATGTGGTTGTAGGGCAAAAGCGTCGATAGAGGTTTTCCCTCTTGGAAAGCTTTAATTAGGGGCTGACGTATGGCTTGCGCAAGGGGTTCGTCCAGAATAACTGGGTCTGTCAATAATTTTGTGTAAACCCAGATTACTGCACATATTTATTGAACCTATCTTCAAAATAAATCGAAAAGTGAGTAACAATCGAAGTCCAATATTTCACACGTTGATTCCACTGATCCATAACATCTAAAGTAATTAAA
>JAAYHS010000034.1 GCA_012735315.1 Bacillota bacterium
CGCCGCGGGTTGAAACCCACGGCTAGCAACAAAAAACCATTCCAAAGCCCGGTTCCACCGGGCTCCGTGTCGCTTCGAAGCCAATTGCGAAGGATAGCCGATCCCGAAGGGATTTAGAACGGTTTTATATACCCAGCCGGGGGTTTTAACCCCCGGAGAATCCGACCACAAAACGACGAAAACACGAATAAACATGTTGCCCCTCTCCGAACAGTAAGAATTTGGTAACGTTCGCGGAGAGTGGCGTTGCTGTTGAATAACTAAGACCGATTGGATAACGGGTGTGGTGAGGCGATTTTCGCGGCCCGATAAACCAGGTGCGCGGTACTCGTGCTCGTGCTCGTAATCGTAATCGTCATTTACTTAAATTTTCCTCTATCTCCCCTCGCGATAGTATCTCTCCTTCTCACTGTAAATACAGCCGCAATATTTTTGCCGGTACAACCCCAACTCTTTGGCGATATTCTGGCTCTCGCGAAAGCCGGGGCGGAAATCGGCGTCATAAAAACGGAGGCCGTATTGGCGGGCCAAACCGTGCCCGGTTTCGCAGATTAATTCCCGGTTCTGATAGGGGCTGATCAACAAAGTGGTCCCAAAAAGCTTAAATCCCATTTCCTTGGCTTTGGCAGCGGTCCGCGACAGGCGGATCCGGTAGCATTCGGCGCACCGTTTTTGGGGATCAACCGCGACTGCTTTTAAGAATTCCTCCAGTTCGTAACCGGGTTCAACCAACGCCGGCAACCCCCGGTAGGCGGCCAACCGCCGGAACCCTTCCAAACGCAGTTTTTGTTCCTGATAGGGATGGATATTGGGATTATAAAAATAGAGGGTCGGCTGCAAACCCTCTTCCAGCAAGTGTTTGGTAGTATAACAGGCGCACGGCCCGCAACAAGTGTGAAGCAAAATCGACACTCAAATCACCTCAATATTCCGCTTCGAATAGTCCGGTTTGCAACTGATCTTTCCCGTAGGGGCGGTTAAAATGTTGGTACGCCAACCGGGTGGCCACCCGGCCCCGGGGAGTCCGGTTAAGGAAGCCGATTTGGAGCAGAAACGGTTCATACACATCCTCGATGGTTTCCGATTCTTCGCCGATTGAAGCGGCGATCGTATCCAATCCCACCGGGCCGCCGTCAAACTTGTCGATAATGGTCAACAGCACGGTCCGGTCGATCCGGTCCAGTCCCAACCGGTCAACCTCCATCATTTGTAAAGCATGGTCCGCCACCGCGGCGGTGATCGCTCCCCCGCCCTTAACCTCCGCGAAATCCCGGACCCGTTTTAAAAGCCGGTTGGCGATTCGCGGCGTGCCCCGTGAACGCCCGGCGATCTCCCTGGCTCCCGACGGCTCGATCTTGATATTAAGAATCGCCGCCGAACGGGTGACGATCTTTTGAAGATCCTCGATTTCGTAAAAATCCAAACGATTGATAATCCCGAACCGATCGCGCAACGGCGGGGTAAGCGAACCGGCCCGGGTGGTGGCCCCCACCAAAGTGAAACGGGGCAAATCGATCCGGACCGACCGGGCGCTGGGGCCTTTGCCGATAATGATATCCAGCGCGAAGTCCTCCATCGCCGGATAAAGCACCTCTTCCACGCTGCGGTTGAGGCGATGGACCTCGTCGATGAAGAGCACGTCGTTGGGTTCCAAATTAGTCAACAGCGCCGCCAGATCTCCGGGACGCTCAATGGCGGGACCGGAAGTGATCCGCAAGTTCACTCGGAGCTCATTGGCGATGACATGCGCCAGCGAAGTCTTGCCGAGGCCCGGCGGACCGTAGAGCAATACATGGTCCAGCGGTTCCCGGCGTGACTTGGCCGCCTGGATATAGATCTTAAGGTTCTCCTTGACCCGGTTCTGACCGATATACTCCGCCAAATTCCGGGGCCGGAGATTGTACTCGTTTTCCGAATCAGATTCTTGTTTGAATGCGCTGATAATCCGTTCCTCTTCCATAACTGCCCTTTCTTAATGTTCGCTATTTCCGTCCCAAATTGCGCAGCGCCAGGCGGACTATTTCCGGCGTAGTCAAGCCGGAATCCGCTTTATAAACCGCTTCCACCGCCGCCGCCGCTTCTTTCTGGGGATAACCCAAGGCGATTAAGGCTTCGACCGCGTCAGACATTACCCCGATATGTCCGGAAGGACCCTTGGCATCCCGGACGCCGCCGGCGGCCGTTTTCTCCAGCTTCCCTTTTAACTCTAGGATGAGCCGTTGCGCGGTTTTTAACCCCACTCCGGGAACCCCGGTCAATACCCGATGGTCTTCATGTCCGATCGCTTCCCGGAATTCATCTCCGGAAAGATGGCTCAAGATCGCCAAGGCGGTCTTGGGACCGATCCCGGAGACGCCGATGATTTTGCCGAAGATCGCTTTGTCTTCCGGAGTCAAAAACCCGAAGAGACTGGCGCCGTCCTCCCGCAGGTGAAAATGGGTATGGATCGTTACCGGCGCCGTTTCCCGGCTCAAGGCCTCCAAGGCCGGCAACGGCATTAAGACGCTAAAACCCACTCCGTTAACGTCGATAACGCAACTTTCTCCTCCGACTGCGGCTACTTTGCCGGTTAACGTGGCAATCATGAAAACCCCCGCTTTACAGTGAACAATGATCAATGATCAGTGATCACTTTTTCGTCTTATTGATTAGCTCATACTACTAAAAACGATTTCTTCGTGCTTCCGTTCCTCTGTGGCCAATAAAATGAATAAGCCACGGAGACATGGAGACACAGAGCTGTTTCTCCTCCGCCGCGGGTTGAAACCCACGGCTACGCAATAAAAAGCATTCCAAAGCCCGGTTCCACCGGGCTCCGTGATGCTTCGAAGTCAATTGCGAAGCCTAACCGATCCCGTCAGGGATTTAAAACGTTTTTATATACCTAGCCGGGCGGTTTTAACCCCCGGCGGAGATCGCTCGCTTTCTCTAGCTCAATCCTTTAACGCGCCCCGGTATGCCGAGGCGGGCAATTATCTTGGTTCAAAAAAGACGTTACGAGCACCGCTTCGCTGAGCACGAGCACGAGTTACAAATAATACTTATTTTCATATTTCTCCCCTAAGCGCCGCCAGATGTTTGCAGGAGTTGGCGTGGCAAATGGCGATCGCCAAAGCGTCGGCGGCGTCATCGGGCTTCGGAATCTCGCCGAGGCAAAGCAAGATTCTCACCATCTCCTGGACCTGCGCCTTTTCGGCTCTTCCATAACCGACCACCGCCGTTTTCACTTGCAAAGGGGTATACTCGACGATCTCCAACCCGGCTGTGGCCCCGGCCAGTAAGATTACTCCCCGGGCTTGGCCCACCGCCAACGCGGTCCGGACGTTTTTATTGAAAAACAATTGTTCTACGGCCATTACCTCCGGCCGGTATTGCTCGATGATCAACTGCAGTTCCTGATGGATCTGTTTTAACCGGGAGGAAGTCGACCGCTGCGAAGCGGTCCGGATAACGCCGTAGGCGACTCTCTTTAAGTGATTGCCCTCTTTTTTAATTACCCCGTATCCGGTGATCGCCGTCCCCGGGTCGACCCCAAGAATCACCATCAGCTTCGTTACCTCCGGTTAAAGATCCTCAAACAAATTATTAATTCGCCTTTCTTCCTTCAAATCCTGCGGTTTTTCCGGATAAAGACGAACAAGCGCGATTAAACAATGTTTCAATCTCAAAAACCAATCGAACCGGCAGCCGGCCTTAGTTAGGATTTTACCTTTCTAAGGCGGAGATTACAAGGGGTTGGTTTTGAAGCGGAGTTGCGGCTATTGTTTAAAGTTTTGTTAAGGGTAACAAATATTTATCGGATTTACAATTGCATCCATAACCAAAATATGTTAGGATATACATAACATTATGCCAAATGACGGCAATAATGTAAAAACCAAAGGGGGATTGGCCGATGAAAAATACTTCTTATGCCCACGAAATCGCCGCTACCAAAGTGATGCTTTCCGGACTCAAATCCAACACCGAACAACTGATTAAATACGGGATTGACGACGCCTATATCGCCGATCTCGAAGCCGACTATGAGAAAGCGCTGTCCGAAGATAATGAGCAGGAAGCTTTAAAAGCCCGGCTCAAGGAGAAGACTGCCAGCCTGAACGCGACGGTCGAAAGAATGCAGAACAAGCGAAACAGAGCCAAAAAAATAGTTAAAATGGTGATGCCGAAGGAGTCGTGGCGGGAGTTCGGGATCAACGACAAAAGATAGCCGGAAGGCAACGGAAAGGCCGGGTAAGAAAAACCCGGCCATTTCCGTTTTTCGAATCGGTCCGGGAAAGACACCTCGCGGTTGTCGGGGGATCTTTTCCCCCATGTGGAGGATCGTTTCCCCCAGATGGGGGGTTTTATCCCCCAAGTGGGGGGAGTTTTCCCCCGGATGGGGGATGATTTCCCCCAAATGGGGGGCGGCGTCCCCCAAGTGGAGAATCTTTTCCCCCAAGTGGGGGACGAGATCCCCCAAGTCGGGGATCTTTTCCCCCATTTGGGGGATGGTTTCCCCCGGATGGGAAGAAGATTGGGAGTTTTAAGGTATTAATTCATTATAGGTAAGCTAAAAACGAGTTAATACCCTCCTTAAATAATTCGCCTGGTTTTGGTATAATAAATCAATAGAGGTTTCCGCTCCTTCGGACTGAAAACGTGTAGGTCCGTCGGTAGTAGCCCCGGTTGAATCGTACACTTCGCCGGCGGCATTGGAAGCCTCTTGATTTTTCATCCTTTTAAAGCCTTGTCTGCAATCGCCTCATATCTGGTTTCACTTCCTCATAAACAAACTTGGAAATATCTCCAGCTTGAATTTTTTACCATCTTCTGTTATATTGATATTATAGAAAGCTTCGTTGTAGGACGGTATGGTGCGGTCCACATGGACTACCCCCGTAGATGCCGACGAAGCTTTTTCATGTTTAAGTGTTGAACCTCTTCCTATTCTCGCACTTCCTGACTACCTTGTTCTCCCTCAATTCCGGATGTCGGACCGACCTTTCCTTGGAACTCGGAACGGGTTTAGATACTTTATAGGTAGACTAAAATTTGGGAGAAAACTCATGGACAGACTCTTTGTCTTCAAAGTTTTAATCCCTCATAGGTAGTCTAAAATCCCTTCCAAACTGGAGAACTATCACCAATCGTTCCTTTCTCATTCACAAAACGGACACAAAACATTTTTATAATTTAAGTGTAACCCAAGTTTAATCTTCTATAAACACGGAGGTGTGAGGATGAGAACGAAAATCAAAATCCGGATTTTATCGGTAATAGTGTTCTGCCTGATCTGTTTCATTGCGTCAACGCCGTTAACCGGCGGCGCTCCCAATCTCGCGACCAAAACAGACCTTACGGAAGAAGAACTATTAATTGAAGAATGTGATGATACTTGCCTGAGCGAGGAAGACGAGCTCCTCTCCGGCCCGGAAAAGAAATACGCAGTCGTCGCGCCCGTGGGCAAGCAAACTATTCAGATGATTAAGCAAGCTCCCCGCTTGGACACATTGGCCGGGAAGACCATCGCCATCGTAGGCGGAAGCTTTATGGCCAAAGTAACCCACCCCGAAATTAAGCGGCTGATCCTGGAGAGCTACCCCACGGCCAAGGTGTATTTGCTCGATGAGATCGGATCGGCCGGACCGTTTCCCGGTCCCGGGGTTACCAGGAAGTCCGTCGCGGATTTCCAGCAAAAACTCAAAACAATGAAGGTCGATGCCGTAATCTCCGGCAACTGCGGCTGTGGACTGTGTACCATCAAAGAGACCGGGTCGAGTATAGCCGCCGAATACATAGGTATTCCCGCCGTAACCATCGCTGCCCCGGCATTTATGAAGCAAGTCCGTTCGATATCGGTCAATCACGGCGTCCCAGCGCCGCGAACCGCCACTTATCCCGGGGCTTTTTCCACCCACACCCAGGAGGAGTTGATCGCAAATACCCGGGAAGTCGTTTGGCCTCAGCTCATTGAGGCATTGACCAAACCGATAACCGAGGCGGAAATTGCCGAAGGCTGCAAAGCATTGGTGGGAGAGGCTAAAGATATCGTCTTTATTGGGACTGGCGATGAGGTAAACAAGTATTTCACCGAAATGCGCTGGTCCGACGGGCTGCCGATCATCCCGCCGACAATCGAGAAAGTTGAGGAATTCATTAAATTTACCGATCTCCCCTGGAATAAGTCGCTCGGCGCCTTTCCCATCGCCTACCGGAACACATTGGTCTGGCATGTCGCAGTCAATGGGGTGATGGCAGGCTGCCCGCCGGAGTACATGCCGCTTTTGATCGCGTTTACTAAAGCTATGGCTGACCCAAATTTCCGTCGCACTTTGACCAGCACCCATGCCTGGACTCCCTACTGCTGGGTCAATGGCCCCGTTGCCAGACAGCTGGGTATCGACTCCGGCCAGGGGCTGATCTCCGAAGCACGAAACGCGGCGCTGGGACGGTTTATCAATCTGGCCATGTTGAATCTGGGCGGTTACTATATCAAACAAGACCGAATGGGGACCTTTGGTTACCTGATGCCCTGGACGCTGGCTGAAGATGAGGAAGCCTGTCTCCAAATCGGCTGGAAGCCTTATCACACGCAAAAAGGATTCAACCTGAACGACAGTACTTTAACCGCGGCTTCCGCCCTGATGTGGGGGAACAATCTCACCCCGGCAACGACTAACCCCAAGAAAATTATGGAGCTGATCGCCTGGGATGCGGTGGAAAAACACCAATTTGGAGTCGGCAGCGGCACAGCCGTCACCTATCGGACTATTTTGATCACCCCGTCCGTGGCCCGGGACCTGGCTCGCGGTTATCAAACAAAAGAAAAGCTGGAAGAGGCCTTGGTGGCAACGGCCCGGAGACCCGCGTATCAACGGGCTTACGCCAATTATTGGGCCAATCCCGGCAGCGCTTTTGATCCTGCCAAGTACCCCTTTGAACAACACCTCAAAAAGATTATCAAAGACGAGAAAGCCGAACAGACCGCTTTGCCGCCGTGGTTTCCGAAAACGCCGAGGTTGGAGAAAACCTATACCGTCCCCGTTATGAAGCGGGGTATGAATCCGATTCTGGTAACCGGGGATCCGGATCGGAATAAAGTGCAAACCATGCCCGGCGGCGGTTACGCCACGATCAAAATAGAACTCCCGTCCAACTGGGATGAGCTCATGGCGGAGCTCGGCTATCGCCCGTTGTATGAATTTTATCTCAAATAGAACCGCACACTGAATCGCGCGACAACAACCGGCGTTTCAGGCTCCGGTCCACAGAGGCTACAGAGAGAAATTCACCATTAAGCCGGTGGGCCGCTCTTGAAACCTAACGTTATGCTGTCGCTGAAAATATGCCAAGTTTTTATCCATGAAGGAGCGTTTTTAAAAAACGTGACAAGAGGTGTCCAAAATGTTCAAATTTAATAAAGATTACCGCAGTCGTTGGGTAGGTTCCCTATTAATTACTTATTTAATCGTCATTGGATTCTCCGCGCGGCCCGTCGGGGCGGCCGATAAAATCGGTCCGGTCATCGGTTATACCACGCCGGATTTTACACTGAAAAATCTGGCATCGGAAGATATAGCGCTGTCACAGGTAATTAAAGAACACCGGGTGACGCTGGTCAATTTCTGGGGGATCTGGTGTCCCTATTGTATTAAGGAGATACCGGAGCTGGTCAGGTTTTATGGCGAATACCGCCAACGCGGCGTGGAAATCTTAGCCGTTGATGTCGGTGATAATCCTCAGAAAGTACCTTCTTTTGTCGCGGAGAACAAGATGACTTTTCCGGTTTTATTGGATAAAAACAAGAAAGTCGCCGATCTTTATCAAGTTACCGGTTATCCAAGGACATTCATCATCGATCGGCAAGGAAAGATCAGGGATATTATTTTCGGAGCCGCCAATTATGCCGTCTTGTCGGCTAAAGTCGACGCGCTTCTAAAAGGAGAGATAAAATGAGTACGGTCAATGTTATCATCGCCTTTATCGGAGGATTGCTTTCTTTCCTTTCGCCGTGCGTTCTCCCACTGGCTCCCGCTTATTTGGGAATGATTTCCGGCGTTTCAACGGCTAAAATAAACGAGGAAACGGGCGGTAAACGGAAAATCCTCTTCGCCACGCTCGCCTTTATCTGCGGCTTTAGTCTGGTCTTCATCACTTTGGGCCTTGCCAGTTCTTTTCTCGGGCAATTATTTATAAGTTCAAGAACGCTCTTTGCCAAAATCGGCGGGTTTGTTGTGATCCTGCTCGGCCTCCATCTGACAGGTCTGTTGCCGATCGGTTGGCTTTACCGGGAACGCCGGCTGAATGCTACCCCAAGTATCGGAACCGGCGGCGCTTTTTTAACCGGTTTAGTGTTTGCGTTTGGATGGACTCCCTGTGTCGGACCGATTCTGGGCGGGATATTAGCGATAGCAGGGAATCAAGACACCATGGGCGCCGGGTTACTTTTGTTAACCATATATTCATTGGGATTCGGGTTGCCGTTTCTGCTTTTGGCAATCGCTTTTGAACAAATTTCCAATAAATTGAACCGTTTAAAACCATATTTAAAATATCAACAATGGCTCGCGGGCGGCTTATTAATTTTAATGGGATTATTGCTGGCGACGAATAATTTAATCACCATTACCGGTTGGTTCATGAGAATCACCGGCGGCTGGAGCCTTGAAGGTTTGTTTGGAAAATAATCAAAAGCTGATTTTCCCCCGCTAATTTGGTCCGCCGCGGGTTGAAACCCACGGCTATCAAAAAAAGCCTTCCAAAGCCCGGTTCCACCGGGCTCCGCGACGCTTCGAAGCCAATTGCGAAGGAGAGCCGATCCCGGAGGGATTCAGAATGCTTTTAATATACCTAGCCGGGCGGTTTTAACCCCCCGGCGGTTCCACCGGGCTCCGTGTCGCTTCGAAACCAATTGCGGAGGCTAACCGATCCCGTAAGGGATTTAGAACGTTTTTATATTCCCAGCCGGGCGGTTTTAACCCCCGGCGGAAATCGCTTGTTTTACCTATTTTCATCCTTTAACGCGCCCCGGCTTGCCGGGGAGGCGACTAACTACAAAAATTAGGAACCTGTCTTTTTTTCAACCCTTCATGGGTAATTTAAAAACATCTCCGGCTTTAATTTTTTACCATCTTCGATTATACTAATATTTAAGAAAGCTTCGTTGAAGGACGGTGTGGTGCGGTCCACATGGACTACCCCCGTAGATACCGACGAAGCTTTCCTTGTCGATGTGCCGCTTCAACCCCTCCCGACATTTCTAAATCCAGCTTTCCTGATCGCCTATCTCCCTTGAATCCGCTAGGACAAAAAAGATTTTGGGCTTCCGTGAATGGTGGTTCCCCCTGTGTTTAGGGGCAAGGGGTCGCTAATACCCAGCCGGGCGATTTTAACCCCGGCGGGAATCTAATTAAACAAGTTTTTCAAAGCTTTGACGGTTAAATCTTTATAGCTGCCAATAATTAAATCGGCTTTGGATAAATCCTGCGCTCCGGAGTTTTTATTCCGAAAACCGACGCATTTCATCCCCGCCGCTTTGGCTGCCAGAACGCCGTTTCTGCTGTCTTCAATAACCAAACAATCCTCCGGCTTTAAACCCATAAGCTTTGCAGCGGTAAGAAATATTTCAGGATGGGGTTTTCCTTTGGAAACAGTTTCGCCATTAACAAATACATCGATATATTCGGCCAGGCCAAACTTGTTTTTTACCGCCTCCACTGCTCTTTCGTTATTGGAAGAAGCCAGTCCCAATTTGCAACCGCTATCGCGCAACGAGGCCATAAAATCCAAGACACCATCCACCAAAGGTATTTGATTGAGATTTGCGATAAATCTTTCCCGTTTGATATTTATCATTTCTTCCACCGAAAGTCCGATGTTAAATTGGGCTTTAAAAGCGCTCCACATCTGGGCATCAGTGGTCCCCATAAAATCCTCGGGCCTTATTTTGGAATAATCGCCGCCGAATTCTTCCAACAACTCTTTTTCCAGCCTGACGTGGACCGGCTCGCTATCAATAATCACGCCGTCCATGTCGAAAATTACGCCTTTCAAAATATCGCCCCGCTTGGAAAGTTTTTTGCTATTAATGATTTTATCGATATCATATCATGAACAGCAAAAATTACAAAGTTATTATCGGCTTAATCCGGCGGGGTCCCGGTGAAAATGCGAACAAGCAGGGCACAATCGATTAAATGCCGGACCAAACAAACATGTAACAAAAAAGTCACTAAATTGTCTGGGAACAATGGACGAATAAATTAGAAAGCGCTAAGTTGGAGAGCATTATAATGAAACTGAACTGCTGGGAATTTAAAAAATGCGGCCGGGAGCCGGGCGGCGCCAAAGTAAACGAACTGGGCGTTTGTCCCGCGGCTACCGATCGCCGGTTGGAAGGAGTTCATGGCGGCCAAGCTTCCGGGAGGGTTTGTTGGGTAATATCCGGGACTTACTGTAGAGGCGAGGTCCAAGGACAGTTTGCGAAAAAATTTGGCGAATGTTTGAAATGTGATTTCTATGAATTAGTGAAGTCCGAGGAATATCCG
>JAAYHS010000035.1 GCA_012735315.1 Bacillota bacterium
AAATTTTCCCACTCTTTTAAAACCATTGCTTTCATTATAATCATCTCCGCCACTTTAATTATTACACCTTTATCGTTAACGACATATTCACCCATGCAGACATTGACTCTTCTACGCTTAAGCTCTTAATTATATTTTAAAAAACAACTATTACCAAAAAACTTATTAGTCTCCGTTCCCGGCCGGTTCAATTTTTTCGGTAAAAAAACTTTTAAAGTTAGCGTATAATATGATCATCACAAATATGAATACCACGATTGATATCGGCCGGACAAAGATATATTGAAGCGTATTTATACTCTTTGCCGCGGCAATATCAATGCACCGCCGCAAGTTTTCTTCCGTAATGGTGCCTAGTATTAATCCGAGAATAACCGGAGCAATCGGGATCTGATTGCGTTTAAAAAATACGCCGATTACTCCGAATAAAATGGCGATCCCTACATCAAATAAACTGTTTCTGGCGCTATACGCTCCAATAATTGAAAAAGCTAATACAGCAGGTATAATATGTTTCACGTTAATAGTCAACACTTTTGAAAATAATTTCACTCCACAAATTCCGATAAACCCCATTATTAACACGGTCAACAGCATGCCGAACATAAAGGTGTATGTTATCGCGGCATGTTCCACAAAAAGTTTCGGTCCGGGAATTAGCCCGTGGATGGTAAGCGCGCCGAAAATAATGGCTGAAGTCGCCGAACCCGGTATCCCTAATGCCAGTAATGGGACAAATGAACCTCCAACTGCGGCATTGTTGGCGCTCTCAGGAGCAATAATCCCCTCATCATGACCTTTGCCAAATAAATCTTTCTGCTTCGAAGATCTTTTAGCCTCGCCATACCCAATAAAGGACGCAATGGCTCCGCCGGTTCCCGGGAGGATGCCGATAATGGTTCCAATAATTGAAGATTTGACTAAAAGCCAGCCTCTGGCGACAACATAGCCTTGATAATTGAAATATCCTGCATCGGGACATCTACAATACTGCTTGATCTGTTCATTGATAAGACCAACATTTCAGAAATAGCAAATAATCCAACGCTCACCGGGACCAAATTCATTCCGGCCTGTAAATCGTGAATCCCAAAAGTTAATCTAATATTGCCGCTTATCGTATCAAATCCAATCATCGAAAGAATTAGCCCGAAAGCAACCGCGAAAAACCCTTTGCTCAAACTTTTGCCCATCAAGCTGCCGACAACCGCTAATCCTGCTACGCATATTAAAAGCATCTCGGGCGGGCCGAATTTTAATGCAAACTCAGCCAACAAAGGAGTAAAAAAAATCAAGGTCAAGACACCAACTATTCCACCGAACACACTCGATAATATCGAATAATAAAGCGCTTCCTTCGCTCTCCCCTGCATTGCCATTGGATTACCATCTATTGCTGTGCAGGCCGCCTCGTTAGTCCCCGGACAATTAAGTAATATCCCTGAAATAGAACCGCCGTAAGACGCGCCCATATAAATTCCGCCCAGCATTAGCAAGCCTTTTTCCGGAGACAAGCTAAAGGTGAGCGGCATTAAAAGCGCCACCCCAATCGTGCCGTTTAATCCCGGCATGGCGCCTACAAAAACTCCCAATATTACACCGAAAGCAATAAGAATCAGCATGATTGGATCAATTAATGCAGTCAGTATTTGATAATAAAATTCCATTTAATTCACCTCTTTCACTGTTTTTAAAAAGCGACCGAAAGGCGATCGCTGCTTGCTCACCTTTCGGTCATGCTTATCAAATATTTTATTTAAATGCCTCGGAATTTTGTTCTACAATCTGTTTCACTTTTGAATAGTCATCTTTGAGCCTTTGCTGTAATTCTTTACCACTGTTAAATTGATAAACCTCGCCCATGCTGGCGAATTTCTTTTGAAATTCCTGACTGCTGGTCGCCTCTTTGATCGAATCGGCAATATATTTAATAATTTTCGCGGGAGTCCCTTTCGGAACCATGAAAAGCCGATAGATTTCATTAGAAACATTATAACCCTGCTCTTTCGCTGTTGGAATATCCTTCACAATACTAAACCGCTCATTCGCGAATATGCAGAGCGCTTTACATCCCTTTTCCGTAATTTGATCATAAAATTTTTTGTCAAACAAACCCAGATCGGTATGTCCTCCCAAAAAGGAATTTAAACTATTTCCGCCGCTTGAGAACATTATCGGCGATAGGTCAATCCCCGCAGCTTTCTCAAACATGGCGATTTCAACGATATGAGTTGGTCCTGATATGGATACCGTCAATTTTCCCGGGTTTTTCTTGGCATACTCCACCATTTCCGACAAGTTTTTGAAAGGACTATTTTTTTGGCATACCAGCATATTGGCGGTTGTATTAATTGATGCAACGCACTCTAGATCTTCATATTTGTATTGTTTATTATCCCCTGTCAGCAACGATAACGAATAATCATAGTTGGATGTAATTAACATTGTATAACCATCATTTTTCGCTTTTGCTACTTCGGCTGTGCCGATTAACGACGCCGCGCCGGGTCGATTGATCACCAAAACCCGTTTTCCCCATTTCTTTTCCAACTCCGCGGCGATTACTCTTCCTAAAGCGTCTGTACCTCCGCCGGTGCTATACGGAACTATTAAGTTGAACATTTTTGACTGGATACTTGACTGCGGTGAATTCGTAATATCAGATGACCATAGCGGCTTGGTCAAGGCGGTGCGCCGTCAGTTCCAGGGCGTTGCCTGGCAACGCTGTCAAACCCACTTTATGCGTAATATCATGGACGCTACGCCAAAACCGGTAAGGGAAGAGCTTTATCCGCGTCTACGGGCCATTTTGGAGGCGCCGGATAT
>JAAYHS010000036.1 GCA_012735315.1 Bacillota bacterium
CCAAACCGCATTATATTATATGTCATCTGCACCATTTTATAACTTAAGCGATTTTCATAATTACCTCTAGTAAGATTTTGACACAATATATGGTGCCCAACCCGGATTAGTCTATCAATATATTGTGTCAAAATGAAAAATCCGGGAATTATGAAATCGCCTAAATATAAGAAATCCCAACGTCCGACCTATCCCATGAGCACCTCGACTTCATTTTCGGGACCCATTTTAGCCTCCGGGATTAAATCATCAATCATTGCTTCTCCGTTTAAAATGATCCGCCGCACCCCTTTTTGAACACCGGCGGAATTATCCACCCGGATCCTTAAGGATTTGCCCCGGAATACTCTTTCCATCGTAAATTCTTTCCACCAAGCGGGGATGCATGGATTAATCCGCAGCCCCTCATAGTCGGGTTTTACCCCTAAAATCCCTTCCACCGCCGCTACTTGGATAGTCGACGCCGCGCCGGTCAACCAATGAACATGAGCCCGGCCGTGAAACGGGCTTTCTTTTCCTTCGGTAAATTGGCAATGCACATACGGTTCCGCCACGCGGATCTCGGCGCGGTCGTTCATTTTAGCGGGATTACAGTTGCAATAATACTGGTAAGCCCGGTCGCCCCGTCCCAGCATTGTCTCGGCCAAAATAGCCCAACCTTGCGGTTGCGAGAAAATTCCCGCATTCTCCTTGATGCCCGGTAGATATAGAATCATTCGAAACACGGGAAGTCCGCGTTTTTTAAACGCCGGGTTCATCAAGAGAATCCCATGTTCGGTATTTAGTTCTTCATATACTTTATCCATTGCTTTCTGGCCTTGTTCGCCTAGGGCCGCGCCGCTGATAACCGCATAGCATTGAGGATTCAGCCAAAGGCCGGCTTCCTCGTTTTGTTTGGAGCCCACCACATAACCGTCTCCGGTAAAAGCCCGTACGAACCGGTCTCCCTCCCAGGCATGTTTATAGAGGTTTTCGCCTAATCTACTCCAGTTTTCCCCGGCCCAGAGGACATCTTCCATATTGCCTTTGCGTCGCGCCAAATCAACAAACACCCCTAAAGCCAAATACAATTGCAGCGAGGCAAAGACCGATTCCCCTTCTTCCTCCAGGCGGATACAGTCGTTCCAGTCCGCTTCCAAACCGTACACCAGACCGTGTTTCCCCAAACGCTCCAAACTGAAGTTGAGAGCCCTTTTTAAATGATCGTAAACCGTTCCTTCTCCTTGATCCGCGTAAGGAGTCACTTCATCCAAATATCCCCAATCGCCGCTTTCTTTTAAATATTGCGGCACTGTTTGAAACAACCATAAAGCGTCGTCGCAGCGGTACTCCTCCGGTTTTGGGGGAACCGCTTTTCCCGGTTGATGATCGAAACGGACCAACGGCATTCCCCCGCCGTTGGAAACCTGCCCCGAAAGCATATAACTTAAGCGCTCTTTGGCGGATTCCGCTTCAAGGTGCATAATCCCTTGGATATCCTGGACGGTATCTCTGAAGCCCAAACCGTTGCGTAATCCGCAGTAGGTAAGCGAAGCGGCCCTGGACCAAAAAAAGGTTATGAAACACTGATAGGCGTTCCAGATATTAACCATCCGGTTAAAGTCCGGATCGGGCGTGTTTACCTGAAACTTATCCAAACGGCCGTGCCATAATCGCTTAATTTGCTCGATCTCGATCCGCGCCTTTTCCGGATCCTCATATTCCTTGATTACCCGGCGGGCCGTCGTTTCATCGCCGTAACCGACGATGAAAAACATTTCTTTTTCTTCGCCCGGCGCCAGTTCCAAATCGGTCTGGAGCGCGCCGCAAGAATTGCCGGTATAATTCAAAGAATTGCCGCATTTTCCGTTCACCACCGCCGCCGGGTTGGCATAGCTGCGATATGGTCCGATAAATCCTTCCCTGCCGCCGTCGTAGCCGGTAACTTTAGCCCCGGCCAATCCGGCGTAACGGTATACGGCGTTGCCGTCGTTCCGGTTTTCGTTTACGGTTTGGAGAAGCAGGTTCTCCTTAAAATAAGTCCGGGTAATGAATAGGGTATATTGCAAATTAACCAGGTCTTGGTTCTCATTATTATCGTTGCTCAACTCGGCATAATTAAAGATGGTCAATTTGCGCTCCCTGGAATCGTTGTTTTTGATTTTAAAGGCCCAGACCTCACATTTTTTGGCGAGCGGAATGTAAAAGACGGTTTCGGTTTTAATCCGATCATAATCCGAGGTAATAATCGTATAACCGGTACCGTGTCTACAAACCGAGGCATATTTTTTCAGATCCTTGGCTACCGGCTGCCAGGAAGCAGACCAATAATCGCCATTCTCCCGGTCGCGGAGATAAATGTACCGCCCGGGCTGATCTTGGGGAATACTATTAAACCGGTACCTTAAAATCCGTCCGTCGGCCCCGGATTTCACAAAGCTGTAACCGCCGGCGTTATTGGTGATAATCCCGCCATAATCCAGCGTACCCAGATAATTGCACCATGATGCCGGAGTATCGGGGCGAGTGATTACATATTCCCGGTTTTGATCATCAAAATAGCCGTAATTCATTTCTCCTCAAAAGCTCCATTCTTTGTAGATATGTAACTAACATAATTCTCTAATTATTTTAAGATTTTTACCCGAACTTGAAAACGTCGAAATTTTCTAGGCGGGTAATTTCAACTTATTGCTTAAGGCCGGCTTCCATTACGACTCCCGGGTAAAAGCGGCCTTGAAAAACGGATCCGGTCGCAGGCCGGAGCCGTCTCTATTTTCCTTTAACACCAACCGTTAAAAGAATATCCGCTCAGGGTGTATTTTTTTAGAATATCATAATGGGTTGTTAACATTCTTTTAAGATAATTTATAGAAATTTTTCTACCCCAACTACTTGTTCATGGTATAATATTAAATGTGAAATTTGTAACAAATAAGTTAAGGGGTTTCTTTTTATTATCATTAATCGTGAAAAAAAGTACAAATCTTATGAGGGTGAAGAACTTTGAAGCAAGCAATCAGTAAATACCGGCAGCTTCAAAAAGAAGCCGAAAAACGGTATCGAGAAAGTTTTGAAAACGGTCAGATCGTGATCCAAGTCGGCTCGGCCACTTGCGAATTGGCTGCCGGCGCCGAAAGCGTGTTGCAAGAATTCCAAAAGTTAATTCAAGCCTCCGGACGCCAAGACATTACCCTTAAGCGAACCGGATGCACCGGCAGATGTTCGCAGGAACCCATTGTCGGAGTTTTTATCCCCGGCAGCAAACCCTACAAATATCAGCGGGTTACGCCGGAAAAAGTCGTTCAAATTTTCCAACAGCATCTTGTCGACGGACATTCCGTTTCCAATCTGTTGTTGGATAAAAAAACTTCCCGCCATTATGCCCATGTGGTTACTTTTTGTTCTTCCCATGACTGCGTACTGCGGACCTCCAAAAAGTGGGAGGATATTTTCTTAGGCCGATTGGGCGTGAACGGGATTAACCCGGAGACCGTCCGGGTTTACAACGGCGGTTGCCTGGGTCTTTGTAAAGCAGATCACCATAACGGCGAAACGATCAAGATGTATGTGTTTCCGGAAAAAGTGGCTTACGGGTTCAAAACCCAAGCCGAACTGGATAAGATCATCCGGACCCATTTTGTGGAGAAAAAAATCTGTAAGGAGTTAGAGGTCTCACTTCCCCCGATGATCGACCATTTTCTGTCGGTCTATGGGGATATCGCTTTCTTTAATAAACAAACCCGTCTTACCCTCCGTAATAGCGGTTTGATCGATCCTGAAAGTTTGGATGAATATATTTATAATCATGGTTACGAAGCATTGGCCAATGTACTCGAACGCTCCGACCCGGAGTGGGTGATCGCCGAAGTGACCAAATCGGGCTTACGCGGGCGCGGCGGCGCCGGCTTTCCGACCGGTTTAAAATGGCGGAGCGCCGCCGACGCGAAACACGATCCGGTCAAATATGTTGTTTGTAACGCTGATGAAGGCGACCCGGGAGCTTTTATGGACCGGAGCGCTTTGGAAGGCGATCCCTTTAGTATTATTGAAGGAATGACCATCGGCGCTTATGCCGTCGGGGCTCATCAAGGCTATTTGTATATCAGGGCCGAGTATCCGCTGGCGATTGAACGGTGCCAGAAGGCTATCGCAAAAGCCAAGGCCGCAGGGTTGTTAGGCAAAAACATTCTTGGCTCGGGTTTCGACTTTGATCTGGAAATCCGGCTCGGCGCGGGCGCTTTTGTCTGCGGCGAAGAGACCGCCTTGATGCGTTCAATCGAAGGAAAAAGAGGCCAGCCCCGGATTCGCCCGCCCTATCCGACCGAATCCGGACTGTGGGGACACCCGACGGTGATCAATAACGTTGAAACTTGGGCTAATATTCCGGTCGTTTTCCTTTACGGAGCCGATTGGTTCAATAGCATCGGCACTGGAAAAAGCAAAGGAACCAAGGTATTCGCCTTGGCCGGCAAAGTTAGAAACACCGGCTTGATTGAAGTGCCGATGGGAACCACTTTACGTGATATCATTTATGATATCGGGGGAGGGCTTGCGCCGGGACGGAGCCTGAAAGCGATCCAAACCGGCGGTCCTTCCGGCGGCTGTATTCCGGCCGATGCGGTAGATACTCCCGTAGATTACGATTCATTGACTAAAGCCGGTTCGATCATGGGTTCCGGCGGAATGATCGTCCTCGATGATCAGGACTGTATGGTAGCGACCGCCAAATTCTTTTTGGAATTCACCCAAAATGAATCTTGCGGCAAATGCGTTCCCTGTCGCGAAGGGACTTTACGGATGCTCGAGATTTTGGAGAAAATCACCGAAGGCCACGGGGAACTTTCCGATCTTGACAAGTTGGAGCGCCTCGGCAACTTGATCAAAAAGACGTCCCTTTGCGGATTGGGGCAAACCGCGGCCAATCCGGTCCTAAGCGCTTTAAAGAATTTCCGCCGCGAGTTTGAAACCCATATTATCGACAAACGTTGCCCAACCCATAAATGCGCTAAACTGGTCCATTATGAAATCGATCCCGAAAAATGCACCGGTTGTATGCTTTGTGTCCGGCGCTGCCCTGCTTATGCCATCACCGGCAGTCCGAAGCAACCGCACCATATTGACCCCGAGAAATGCGTCAAATGCGGCGATTGCTTCCATAGTTGCAAATTTAGCGCGATTAGGATTGTGTAATATCTTCGTGAAGTCGGGAGCGATTATCAATAATAAACCGTTGCAAGTAATGTTTAAAACCGAGAATGAAGTAATCGGCGGATTACTAGAAGGGTTTAACCGACCCGGGTTGTATCCCGTATTCTTCCAAAATAATAAGCGGATATTAAAAGGATGGTAATTTGAATGAAGAATATCAATTTAATTATCGACGACACCCCGGTAACCGTACCGGAAGGAACCACCATCATGGAGGCGGCCGACAGGATCGGAGTTCACATTCCGCGTCTTTGTTATCTTCCAAGTCTTTCATTGGAAGGCGCCTGTCGGATTTGTATCGTGGAGGTTGAAGGTTTTAAGAACTTTCAAGCGTCCTGCGCCACCAAAGTCGCGGAAGGAATGAAAGTCCGCACCAATTCTCCGGAGATCCGTCAAGCCCGCCGCGACTTGGTTGAATTAATTCTCGACAACCATCCCATGGAGTGCCAAACTTGCGAACGGGACGGTCAATGCGAATTGCAAAATTTGGCCTATACCTTGGGAGTTCGGGAACGGCTCTTCGCCGGGAAACGCAAAGAATATCCGATCGACGATTCCAGTGATTCCGTCGTTCGCAACTCCGAAAAATGCATTCTCTGCCGGCGCTGTATCCGGATCTGCGCCGAGGTCCAGGGGGTGTATAATCTAAACCAGATGTACCGCGGTTTTAATACCGTCGTGGCGCCGGCATACATGGATCCGATGCGGGAGTCGGTTTGTATCAACTGCGGCCAGTGCATCAACGTCTGCCCGACGGCGGCCTTTATCGAGCAGGATTCAACCGAGATGGTTTGGAACGCCTTGGCTGATCCCGGTAAAACGGTGGTGGTTCAAGTCGCTCCTTCGATCCGGGCTGCTATCGGCGAAGGTTTCAATTTGCCGGCGGGTACCCCGGAGACCGGCAAGACGGTCACCGCTTTACGGCGGCTCGGTTTCGACGTGGTCTTCGATACCAATTTCGCGGCTGATCTGACCATCGTGGAAGAAGCCAATGAATTCATAAACCGGCTGAAAAAAGGCGAGAGATTGCCGTTATTGACCTCGTGTTCGCCGGGATGGATCAAGTTCTTGGAGCATTTTTATCCGGAAATGATTCCCTACGCCTCCACCTGCCGTTCACCGATGTCAATGCTTTCGGTGTTGATTAAGACCTATTACGCCAAGGTCAAAGGTTTGAATCCCAAAGATATCTATGTGGTGGCGGTGATGCCCTGTACGGCTAAAAAATTTGAGGCCCGCCGTCCGGAGCACTATTCTCCCGAAGGATTCCCTTATACCGACGCCGTTTTAACTACCCGTGAATTGATCTGGATGATCAAATCTTACGGAATTGATTTCAACCGTTTGGAGGACGGCCAATTCGACTCTCCTTTAGGCTTGTCTTCCGGAGCGGCCGATATTTTCGGCACCACCGGAGGAGTAATGGAAGCCGCCCTCCGGACCGCCTATGAAAAAATAACCGGCGAGTCCTTGGCCGATGTTAATTTCAAACAAGTCCGGGAGACCACCGGCCTTAAAGAGGCCTCGCTTAAAATCGGGAAACAAACCGTTAATGTGGCGGTCGCCAACGGTCTCCAAAATGCCCGGACCATTTTGGAGAGAGTAAAAAGCGGCGAGAAGCAGTATCATTTAATCGAATTAATGGCCTGTCCGGGCGGGTGTATCGGCGGAGGCGGCCAACCTTATCCCCAAAACGGCCATTATGTTCTTGAGCCGGAGATTCTTAAATTACGCGCTGCGGCATTATATTCGATCGATGAAGCGAAAACGATTCGTAAATCCCATGAAAATCCGGATATCAAAGAAATTTACGACCGATTCTTAAAAAGTCCCGGTAGTCAACTGGCGCATCAATTACTGCACACCAGCTATACTCACCGGTTTCCGAGGGGGGTTTAATGATGACGACGACTGAAAACAGACAGGGACTGACTCCCGCGATTTTGGAGTTTATCGAATCCTGTAAGACGCGTGAGCACCCGGAAAGCTTTTTAATAGCCGTACTCCATAAAGTCCAGGAAGAATTCGGTTACCTTTCCCGGGAGCATCTGGATGAGGTGGCCCATTTGCTAAGCATTCCCACTTCATATGTTTTCGGGGTGGCTACTTTTTATCACTTCTTCCGTTTACAACCGCAAGGGAAGTATTCGATCTCGGTCTGTTTGGGAACGGCCTGTTTCGTTAAAGGGGCCGATAAAGTGTTGGAAGCTTTTCAAAATCATTTGGGAATTGGGATGGGCGAAACCACCAAAGACGGTCTGTTCTCTCTGACCAATACCCGTTGTCTCGGGGTTTGCGGTTTGGCTCCGGTAGTAATGGTTAATGATAAAGTATATGGGCAAGTGACTCCGCAACAAGTACCGGAGATCCTGAACCGGATTAAAAAGGAAATCGAGAATGAAGCCGCGGGTCAAGAGGATGATACCGAATAAAATTGAAATCGATCGCTAATCGAAAAGGGGCTGTCAACCGGCAGCCCCTCCCGTTTTATTCAAATTTATTTATTCAAATAATCATGTAAAGTCTTTCGCACCGCCCCCGGCCCGGCCAGCATCTTTCCGACCATCGCCTGCATAGTGGCGCCGGTTTCGCCCAGGGTGTAGAGATCTTGACCCATGATGCTCTTGTTGCCGATGATCTCGCTGAAAGCTACCGCCGTGGAGGGATCGCCGATTTTGGCTTTGGCGGCGCAGGCCAGCAACAACTCTTTGTTGGGATCATCCTCCAGATTGTAGGTTTGGATCTGATCATCGATACCCATGGTATAACGAAGGAACCCGGCCACCGGCAGCAGCGCCAGTTCCAGTTCAGCCGGAGAGACGCCTTTGGCTTGACCGGCGTAGAAGGTATCCATGAAACGGGGAAGCATCTTGGCGGAGCCGTTGAAGGCGATTCGCATCGGATCATCCGGAATATTCGGGTTATTCAACCGTTCAATGGCGGCTTTGGCGAAATCTCTGGGATCCAGTTTTTTGGGCCGGTCGATGGTCCGGATCACGATATCGATAATCCGGTTGATTAGGTCGGTAATCTCCTTGTCTTGCATCGCCTTATAAATGCCGTAATTACCCCGGTAACCAAGCAGCACTCCCAGTCCGGCGATGACCGAGTGGCTCATGTTCAGGATCCGGAGTTTCATATCTTCGTATTTTTTAACCTCTTCATAGTTGGCTTCCATAAAGACGCCTTCGGCCTTTTCGAAGGCGGGTCTCCCGCCGGGGAAGACATCCTCCACCGCCCAATAACGGACCTTTTCGGTGACAACCAGATTGGAACGGACACCGAGTTCTTCCATGATCCGCCGGGTATTTTCGTCCGGGGAGACCGCGATCCGGTCGATCATGCAGTTCGGAAAACTGAATTGTTTCGGGTCGGAGAGGTAGTTGACGAACCCCTTGGGAGCGAACCCCTTTTCTTCCCAAGCCCTGGCGACGGTTTTAACGGTGGCCGCCGTATAATGGCCGTTTCCGGAAAAATTGGTGCAACTGACCAGGGCGAATTTTAAACCGGCCTTGAACCTTTCCCTGGCGAACGCGGTCCAGATGGCGGGATCGGATTTTACCGTGCCTTCTTCCATGTCTTGCTTTAAGACCGGGTTGACCGCTTCGGCAAATTCGCCGCCGTCGTAGATTACGCCGTAGACGCCTTCCGGAGCGTTGATCGTCGCGAACTGTACTTCCGGATCACGGGCGTATTCCATTAATTTGGCCCAGGCGAGGCTGTTGACGTTGCCGTCGATATAGAGCAAGGAAGAGATCGCTCCTTGAATTTTGGGGATTACTTTGCCTTTTTCGTTTTCAAAAATCAGTTGGGTCATCAGATAGTCGGAAGTCGCCAGTTCCGTGACATACTTGGGTGAATAGGTCTCGACGCCGACCATTAAACCGGTCTTCGGGTCCTGGTTTAAGAGGTCTTGGAGGATGTCGCCCGTATGACCGTAAGCCATCCGGCCCGCCGAAAAAGCAATCGCTTTAACCGGGAGTTTCGTCCGATCGTATTTGGGAAGGAGGACGTTTTTTCCTTTCCAAAAACGGGAATCTTCAAGCAATTTTTGATTAAGTACTTTCATTACCATCTAGGCCACTCCTTTGATCGTGAGGTTTCTTTAGTTTTTAGCAGCTTTACCACAGGATGCGAAATTACAGAAATTAATTCCACAAGGAAAGGTTAATACCTGCCGAAAAAGAAGTTTATTCAATTATTTAAAGGCAGAGGGAGAATAAATAAGAAAGCAACCGCTAATACGCGCTAATCCACTCGATTAATCAATAATGGCAATTTTGATTAAATTAACAGTGTTATTACGAAACACCGACGCCGTTAATCATTCGATCCACCCGTTTCCTGGAGGAAGCTCCTCTAATTGTAATGAAATATTAGATCGAATATTACACGCTTTGCGGATAGTAGTCGTTTACATATTGCCATATGGTTTCATTATCCGGGTAAGCGTGGGAAATGGAGCTTACGGAATGAGGAGCGCCGTTGGGAAAAGGGTCGCTGTTTATTGTCTGTTGGTTGCATTTTTCACTTCAGGCAGCGTGGCGAGGGGCAAGACTTATTATGCGCAGCCCGGCGATTCGCTTTATTCCATTGCGGCCCGTTATGGGACTTCGATCGCGGCTTTGATGAGGAATAACGATTTGCAAACTACGGCGATTTATCCCGGACAGGCCTTGCGTCTCACCCGGCAAAATTGGTCCGAGATGAATGAGGGCGCATATTGGACGCGAGCCGGTGAGTCCCTTTTGGTAATCGCGGCGCGCCACCGGATATCGGTCACCGCTTTGAAGGAAGCCAATAATCTGAAGGCGGACTATGTAACTGCCGGCCGACGGTTGATCATTCCCGCTCCCTACCGGAACCACTTGGTTCAACCGGGAGAGAGCCTCCATTTGATCGCTCAAAAGTACGGAGTGACCGTGAAGGCGATTCAAGAAGCCAACCAACTTTCCGGCGACATTATTTGGGGGGGGCAAACCTTGAGGATTCCCTTTCCTCGGAGCGAAGCTCCGGCATCCGGAGGGAAAACCTATCCAGTCGGTTACGGCGAACCGTTATCCTTAATCGCCGCAAGACACGGGATCTCGCTGGAGTCGTTGCTGAAAGCCAATAATTTAAATTACGCCACCCCGGTCCTTCCCGGTCAAAGGTTGATTATTCCGAAGGAATCAATCGGAGGCGGCGCGGGCAAGTACCATCTGAGCCAAAGCGACTACGATTTGTTTGCCCGCCTGGTTTCAGCCGAAGCGGCCGGTGAACCTTTTGAGGGACAAGTGGCGGTGGCCGCCAGCATTTTGAACCGGTTGAAAGATCCGCGATATCCCGATACCCTTTATGAGATTATTTATCAAGTGGATAACGGCAAATATCAGTACAGCCCGGTGTTGGACGGGCGGATTGAATTGCCGGCCACCCCCAGCGCTTATCAAGCCGTCGAGCAGGCCCTGGCCGGGGCGGATCCCAGCAAGGGAGCCAACGGTTTCTATAACCCGGCCAAAACTTCGAATCAATGGGTCAGGTCCCAGCCGGTGACGGCGGTCATCGGAAATCATGTCTTTTATCGATATTAACTATAACCTCACTACTTCACCCTCATGGTAAAGGGAGAGGAACAGCAACAGATACTCCCGGATATGCCGGGTGGTGAGGAAGTTGTTTCTAATATGCTCCCTGCCGTTGGCCCCCAATCGCTTGGCATACTCCGGCTCATTTAACAATTGTTTTAAATAGTGGGCCGTGCCGTCGATCGACCGGGTCAAGATCCCCGAATACTTATGAGTGATTTGAAGCGGAATTCCCCCGACCGCGGAGGCGATGACCGGCTTGCCTTTCCAAAGCGCCTCGGCTACGGTCAACCCGAAACCTTCCTTTAAGGATTTTTGCAAAATCACCGACGAGGCCCGTTGCAGGGCGTTAATCTCAATGTTGCTATCAGGCGGGAGAAACAGGATAAAAATATCGGGATCTCCCTCAGCCATCGATTTTACTTCATTCAGGACTTTTAGGCTTTCGGGATCGTCGGTAGCCCCGCCGCCGGCGAGTACCAATTGACAGTCGAGATATTTTTTGACTTTTTGATAGACCTTGATCACCCCGATGGGATCCTTCAAATAATCGAACCTGGAAATCTGGGTTACGATCGGTCTTGTTTTGTCGATGCCGAACTTTTCCAAGACTTGATCAATGGTTTCTTGGGGCAATTCTTTATTTTTATCGCTCAAGGGATCAATCGAAGGCGAAATCAACGCCTGCGGTAAACCGGTCCGGAGCGCGTAGGCCGGAGCGGAGAAAACAAGCGCGTCATAGCGTTCGATATAGCCTTTGAGGAAATTAATCACCTCCGGCTGTGGCTGGGTAATATCGATATGGCACCGCCAAATCCATTTCCCCCCCAATCGTTCCCGTTGCTCAATCAAGGCTATGGGTTGGGGATCGTGGATAAAGATAATGTCGCCGTAGAGTTCCATCTTGGCGGCGTTTTCCCGGTTCATCGCCACGAAAAAGTCGAAATCGTCTTGGGAGAATTCTACCGGAACCCCGTGTAAGGCATTATGAAAGTTTTTAGTGATATTAAAAAAACGTTCATTGCCTTTGATCGCGTCCCAACCGGCATCTACGCCCAGTTGGCGCAAGAGCGGAATCATACAGGAAAGGATTTCGGCTACCCCGCCGCCGATTAAGGTAGAATTAATATTCTGAATTTTTTTCCCTTCAAGTTTCGCAGCGAGTAATTTTAATTCATCGATCACCGATTGCCCGACAATGGGGATATAATCGTTAATGTCTCTCAAATTTCAACACCATCCCGATGAGTTTTTGGCGGAGTTTTTCCAGAGTCATGCAATAGGGATCAAGGCGCGCGATTTCGTCGGCCAAATCCGGTTGACCGATGCTTTTCAACCAGGCTGAAAAATCGTTTTCCCCATTGTCGAGTCTAATTCGGGATTCAAAGATATGAAAGCATAAAGAATGAATGCTCACTTTTTCAAGGGACTCCCTGAATTCGGTCAGGTTGTTCGCAAAATAGGGAGCCGGAAGACAAAAGGTCCGGCAGGACATGAATTGGAACTCTTCGCCCTTGGGCGCGTTAGGAATAGATGGGTCGGTTTTAAGATACTCGGTAATTATTCCCACATAAGCGTCGCGCAGAGTACCGATGTTTTTACAACTGACCGTTTCAATGCCGGCGAAGGCCTCCCCTAGGTTTTCCAGGTTTAAGACGTTAATCAGCCAGTAGGCGAAGTCGTTGGGAGGCTCCGGGTATAAAAACTGGTGTTGTCTTAAGAAACGATGGGTATGATAATAAATGGAGGAAGCCGGTACTTTTTTTAAGCCTTCCAGGAGCTCGACGGGATTTTTGGCCTGAAGCCCCAAGAGGTTGACCAGATGAAAATAGGTATAAAAACGAAACGTTTTTTTAGTTGAGGTCTGCAACACGGATTCACTCCTTACCTGGTTAAACTGATTCAGAGTTATGCATCTTTTTACATTATTTTACATTATTCAGGTAAGTGCGGAGCAATTATTATATAATATATAATACGAAATTTGTTTTGAATTGTCGCGCTGAGTTTTAACCCAGTTTTTCAGGAAATTTCATGTTGTAGCTGGGAATGGCAATTGATAAAGCGCTTCGCCGGCGTCGGCCGTTTTCTTGCGTTGAAACCGAGATCGGGAAAACTTTTTCGGCGGAATTGTCGATAAAAAATTAGGAGGACTATTTAAGCGGATTTTGAGAATCTTGAATTGATACAAACATATGTTCGTGTTATAATAAAAGTAACGAATGATTCCGAGAGATTAAAGGAGGTGGTTAATTGAACGGACTCCGATTACCGGAAAGTATTGTTAAAGATACGGTCTTGCTTAATTGACTTAATTGAAATAAGATAATCCGGCATCCGGTTTTTAAGCTCGACGAATCAAGTTTCAAATTTCATCATATCTCAGGAAGGGGTCGGCTTTCGTGAATATCGCTTTTTTTCTATTGCCGAAGAAAGATGTGGTCTATCTCCCTTTGAAGTGTACTATGAGGCAAGCCCTGGAGAAAATGGAATACCACCGCTATACGGCTGTGCCGTTAATTGACGAAGATGGCAAGTATGCCGGAACTTTAACCGAAGGGGATTTACTGTGGAAATTGAAAAACACTCCGGGGTTGACGTTTAAGGACGCCAGCAAAGTACCCTTAACCGAAGTACCGCGAAGAGTCACGAATAATCCGGTCCGGATCGACGCTCAAATTGAAGATCTGTTTACCTTGGCGATAGTCCAAAACTTTGTTCCGGTTGTTGATGATCATGATATTTTCATCGGGATTATCCGGCGAAGAGAAATCATTGAATACTACGGGAAAATGCTTTTGGCAAACGCGAAGGAGGCAAATACCGAAAAATCGTTTTCACCCAAATATCTTTTTTTCAATATGGTGAAAGGATTTAGATCCGAGAACTAAAATTAACTGGCATTCAATACCATTTAATTAACTAATTTATTATTTAGAGAACCGTGATTAACGGTTCTTTTTTTATTTTCTTCCGCTGCAGGTAAATTATTGTTCGTGCCGAACTTATTTCCATAATTAGTATTTGATTGCCGGAGAGCATCCTGAACCGGAATGGAGGATTGAAGATGAAAATTGAAGCTATTAAAACCATGGCCGATAAGATTTTTAGGGATAAAAGAATGTCGGCTCTGGCTTTGGGAGGCCTTTTGCTGGCCTTTTTCATAATTACAGGGATTACCACCATTTTTGATCGCGGCATCAAGTTGGTGTCAATGAACCCGTCCGGCGAGATCAGCATCAAAACCAATTTGAACTTCATCTTTTCCGCCGATGTGGTTACCGATGAAGAGGTCGGGATTACCACGACGGAGGAATTGATTAAGTTCACCCCTGCGGTACCCGGCCGGTTTCGGTGGGTATCCCGCCGGGAATTAAGATTTCTGCCGGAAGTCCCCTTTCAACCCTCAACCAATTATATAGCCGAGATTAAGCCGGAGCTGGTAAAGGTCAAGGAACGGTACTTGGCGGGCCGGCAAGCGGTCAGCTTTAACACCCAGCGGTTTAAGGTAAACTCGATGAACCTCGGTTTCGTCTATCCGGGGGAGCAACAAAAGGGGTTGCAATTACAAGCATGGATCAGTTTCAATTATCCGGTCTCTCCGGCTGAGTTGGAAAAGGCCTTGAAAATCCGTTATCAAGGGTGGGGCAAGGAGATCAAGTATAACATCGAGCCCGACTCGGCCAGCGATACTTTTACGGTGACCAGCGAACCCCTTTACCCGGAGGACAAGGATCAAAAGATCGAAGTCAACCTAGCTAAAGGGTTTCGTTGTATCGGCGGGAATCTGGGTTTGGCGTCGAGTTACGAAAGGACGGCTGTGTTAGGGGCTAAAAAGCCGTTGACGATTGTCGAAGCCGTTCCGAAAACCGACAGTACCAAGTGTTGGATCTCAATCCGCTGCTCGGAGCCGGTGGACGCTAAAATGGCTTCAGACTTCATCCGATTGAAACCGGAGATGCAGTTTAAAACTGAATTTAACGGCGAGTATATTACCATCAGAAGCGAGGGTTTCAAATCCGGCAGCAGCGTTAATCTGCGGATTGCCAAAGGGATGCCGTCGCTGAACGGTCTGCCGTTGGAAAGGGAATACGCGGCGGGGTTGGTCTTTACCGATTTGGAACCGTCGTTGAACTTTAACTCGCCCGGGCGGTATCTTTCCAGTAAAGGCTTTTTGAATCTGGGTTTGGAAACGGTCAATATCGAACGGGTCAGACTGGAGATCAGCCAGATTTACGCCAACAATATCGTCGCCTATTTAAACAATATCAATGACGATTATTACGCCTACGGAGGCTATATCAAGCAAGTCGGCCGGGTGGTTAAATCGACCGTGATCGATGTTAATCAAGGCCGGAATGAGCTGATTACCACCCCGATCAACCTCGGCCAATATCTCAAGGATTTCCGGGGCATTTTCCAGGTGGTCGCTTATGATGATGAACATTACTGGCGGCGCGATTACAAATATGTAATCATTACCGATTTGGGTGTTGTCGGTAAAATGGGCGAAAATGAATTGGTGGTCTGGGTCAATTCCCTGGAATCGTTGGAGCCTAAGGTAAAAGCGAAGGTAAGCCTGATCAGCCGGAACAATCAGGTATTGGCCAGCGCCGAAACGGATAATCAGGGAATAGCCCGTTTTAATAATATTAAGCAACTGACCGCCGGGTTTGAATCCTTTATCATCCTAGCCGAATCGGGCGATGATTTTTCCTTCGTCCATTTGAGAAGCGGCAGGATCGCCACCACCGACTTCGATGTCCGGGGCCGGAAACATCTGGTCGACGGTTACGAAGCCTTTCTCTATTTTGATCGGGATATCTTCCGTTCCGGCGACAAGGGGCATCTGGTGGCGGTAATCCGGGGAGTAAACGGAGCGATGCCGCCCGAGTTTCCGGTAAAACTGGAGATCCGGCAGCCGGACGGCCAGATCTTTAAGGAATTGAAGAGCAACACCGGCGATCGCGGGGCATGTGAGTTCACCATTGATCTTCCCGATTATGCCCAAACGGGGAAATATCAAGCCGAGCTGAAGGTGGCCGAGGAAACCATCGGCTCCGCCGCCTTCAGCGTCGAGGAGTTTATGCCGGAGCGGATCAAGGTGACCGCCGCCTTGGACAAAAAAGAATATAGCGGAGGCGAGACGGCGACCATCAAGGTTGAGGGGGTGAATCTGTTCGGACCTCCGGCCGCGGGCCGCCGAGTGGAATTAAAAGTGCGGCTGGAGCCGGTTCCTTTTGCGCCTTCGGGTTATGAATCCTTTACTTTCGGCGACTCGGAACGTTCCTTCGCCGTCAAGGATCAGGAACTGGGGGAGAGCAAGCTGGATGAGGAAGGCTTGGCGACTTTTAATTATACTTTCCCCCGCGGGTTGACACCCCCGGCGAAGCTGCGTTCGATCTTTCACGCCACCGTCATCGAGGATGGGGGCCGGGCGGTCGGCAGTTACCAGGTGGCTGATTTGCATTGTTACGACCGATATATCGGGATCAAACCCGCCGCCGCGGAATATTACGCCAACATTAACCAGCCTTATCAAGTCAAATATGTGGTCCTCGACAAAGGCGGCCAACCGGTCGACAATGCCCAATTGAAGGTGGAGGTTTACCGGATCACTTGGAATACGATTTACCGCCGGAACGCCGATGGGAAATATGAATATGTGTCGGAGGAAGAACGGGAAGCGGTCTATCGAGGAACAGTCGCCGCCGCGAAAGGGGAGCAAACTTTCGAGTTCACTCCGACCGAATACGGCCGCCATATTATCACGCTTCAGGACGCGGAAGGCTCTTCCAAGGCGGCGGTCAGCTTTTACGCCAGTGGTTGGGGTTATTCGCCTTGGGCGATGGAAGACCCCGATAAAATCCGGCTGGAGACCGAACATCCGAAGTATCGCGTCGGCGAGCAGGCTAAGATTCAGATCAAGGCGCCTTTCCCGGGAAAGGCTTTGGTAACGGTGGAACGGGAGAAGGTTTATGAAACCCGGATCATTGAATTAAACCAAAACACCGGGATAGTAACGATTCCGGTCAAAGAGGAATACCAACCCAACGTTTATGTATCGGTCCATTTGATTCGTTCAATCAAATCCTTGGAAAAACGGGCGCCGGTAAGGGCTTTCGGCACGGTCCCGCTGATGGTCGATACATCCGGGCGCCGGCTCGGGATTGAGATCAACGCCCCCTCTCAACTGAGGCCGGAGCGGGAGTATGAAGTCGCTTTAAAAATTAGCGGCGGCGTTTCCGATAAGACCTATCTGACCTTGGCCGCGGTGGACGAGGGTATCTGCCAGTTGACCAATTATGAGACTCCGGATCCCAATAATTTCTTTTATGGGAAACGGAGCTTGGATATTGAGAGTTACGACCTTTACGGGATGATTTTACCGGAGGTGGATCCGGCGGCGACCCGGACGACTCCCGGCGGTGGCATGGATGACGATGAAATCCGGAAACAGAACTTGAATCCGGTAGCGGTAAGAAGGGTTAAGCCGGTCTCCCTGTGGTCGGGTTTGATTAAGCCGGATCGGGACGGCCAAGCTAAAGTAAAGCTGAAGATTCCTCAGTTTAACGGGACCTTGAGATTGATGGCTGTGGCCATGTCCGGCAATAACTTCGGTTCGGCCCAGCAGAAAGTGTTGGTCCGGGATCCGATCGTGTTGACTCCGACTTTCCCGCGGTTTGTGGCGCCTGGGGATCAATTCGCGGCGCCGGTGGGAGTTTTCAACACCACCGGGAAGCAAGGCAATTTCCAGGTGACTTTGAAAGCCGAGGGTCCGGTGGAAATCAGCGGCGCTCAGCGGCAAACGGTAAGCTTAAGGGACCAGGAAGAAAAGCAGGTCGTCTTTAATCTCAAGGCCGGCGACGGCATCGGCAAGCTGGTATTCCAACTGCAGGTCTCCGGGAACAATCAGGTTTGTAAATATCAAGAGGAGTTGTCGCTCCGGCCTCCGGTTCCCTTGACCCACGATTTGGCGTCGGGAGTGATCACCGCCAAGGAACCGTTGACTTTGGAATTGAATCGCAAATGGCTGCCGGGCACAGCCTCGTATCAGTTGATCTTGGCGCCGCTTCCGGCCTTGAAATTTGCCGGCAGTCTTCAGTATCTTTTGGGATACCCCCATGGCTGCGTCGAACAAACAACCTCAAAACTCTTCCCCTTGCTTTACTTCGACAGCCTGGCCGAGGCTTGCGAGAGTGAAGTCTTTAAGGGCGGCAACGCCAACTATTATCTGGCGCAAGGGATCGAAAAACTCGAGGCCATGCAGTCGCCCGACGGGGGGTTCGTGTTTTGGCCCGGCGGTAATTATGTCAATGAGTGGAGTTCGGTTTACACCGCCCACTTCCTGGTCGAGGCCAGAAAAGCCGGGTATACCGTATCCGATCGAGTCTATAATCGGATGATCCGTTATTTGGAGACTCTTACCAAAAATACGGGCCGTTCCGAATTCAACCTTCAAATCAGGACTTATGCCTTGTATGTGCTGAGTTTGGCGGGCAAACCCCAGTTGAGCGCCATGTCCTACTTGAAAAATCTTTACCTCGATAATCTTTCCGGTTATTCACGGGCGCAATTGGCGGCGGCTTATTTCTACGCGGGCGACCGGAAAACGGCGCGCGAATTATTGCCGGAGAGCTTTACCCCTTCCGCGGGGGTCCGGGAGAGCGGCCGCAACTTTAATTCGCCGGTCCGTTCCGATGCGATTATTTTAAGCGCTTTGGCGGATATTGATCCCAGCTATCCGGCGGTTTACAAATTGATCGAGCGTTTGTCGGAAGAGGCCAAGGTGGGTTATTGGGGCACCACCCAAGAAAACGCCTACGCCCTGATGGCGTTGGGGAAAATAATGGCTCAAAAGAGCGAGGGCAAATACCAAGGCGAGGTCTGGGCGGGTAACACCCGGATCGCCACTTTTAACAGCGACAAGTTGTTTAAACTGGAAGACGACCGTTTGGGACGGGACAAGATTACGGTCAAGATAAGCGGTACCGGTGAATGTTATTACTTCATGAAGAGCAGCGGCATTTCGGCGGAGGCTGATCTGAGGGAATTCGACAATGGGCTGGAAGTAAGGACTATCTATCGGGACCGCCAGGGTAGACCCATCAATACCTCGCAAATTAAGCAAGGGGATTTGGTGATTGCCCAGTTGACCATCACCACCCGCCAGGATAATTTGAATAATATCGCGGTGGTCAGTATGTTGCCGGCGGGACTGGAGATCGAGAATCCCCGTTTAGCCAATAACAGCAATTTCGCCTGGATGAGCCAGCGTTCGGCGACCCCCGATTATATGGATATCAGGGACGACCGTTTGCTGCTGTTTTATAGTTTCAATAAGGCCGGAGAGTATCAGTTTTATTACGCTTTGCGGGCGGTAACCCGCGGTGACTTCGTGCTCCCGCCGGTGAAGGCGGAGTGCATGTACCAGCCGGAGTTGAGCAGCATCGCCGGCAGCGGCCGGATCAGCGTTAGGGAGTAAATCGGAATGGCTTTTCGGTTCAATTTTAAGAAGTGCGGCGAATTATTCCAAAAACCGATCCCGGTTGGCGGGTTGTTCGAGAAACGATGGGCCCGGATGGGGGCTTATGGGCTCTTATTTTTGCTCGGTCTGAAATTAGTCGCTTTTTTGGTGCCCATCCCCAAGCAGGGGCTGTTTCCGCCGTCTTCAACTCTGGTTTTCGACGCGGACGGCAAATTGTTGCGGGCGTTTACCGCTCCCGACGGCATCTGGCGGATCAGTACGTCGCTCGACCAGATTTCGCCGGTGTTGCAAAAGTTCTTAATCGCCTATGAAGATCAACTTTTTTACCGGCACCCGGGGGTCAACCCACTGGCGATTATCCGCGCCTACCGGCAAAATAAAGCGGCGGGCCGGATCGTAGCGGGCGGTTCCACGATTACCATGCAAATCGCCCGGATGAGCGAGCCGAAAGAACGGACTTGGTATCATAAGTTGGTGGAAATCGCCCGGGCGATCCAGTTGGAGCAGCGGTTCGGGAAGCGGCGCTTGTTGGAGATTTATTTTAATATCGCTCCTTACGGCGGAAACATTGAGGGAGTGGCGGCGGCTTCCTGGTTATATTTTGGGAAAGAGCCGACCCAGTTGAGTCACGGTGAAGCGGCGTTGTTGGCCGCGTTGCCGAATTCCCCATCCCGGCTCCGCCCCGATCTTTATCCGGAACGGGCCCGCCGTGCCCGGGATAAGGTGCTGGGGATCGTTTACCGGAAAGGCCTAATCACGAAACGGGAGTATGAGGAGGCTTTGGCGGAGCCGGTCCCGGACGCCAGACGGGAACTGCCGTTTATCGCGCCCCAGTTTTGTCAGGAACTGAAGGATAAATATCCCGGCAAACCCCGGATTTACAGCACTCTCAAACTAAACCGTCAATTGCTGGCCGAGACCTTGCTCAAGGAGCATCTGAAGGGTTTGGACGGTCAGGGGATCAGCAACGGCGCGGTGGTGATTATCGATAACCGGAGCCGGGCGTTATTGGCGGCGGTGGGGTCGGCGGACTTTTTCGACAACGCGGCTCAAGGACAGGTCAACGGCTATCGGGCGCCCCGTTCGCCCGGTTCCGCATTGAAGCCGTTCGTCTACGCCCTCGGTTTTGAGCACGGAGTGATTACCCCGCAGCATTATTTGGAGGATGTCCCCATCGATTTCAGCGGCGGGTACTCCCCGGAGAATTTCGATAAAAAATTCAACGGAATCGTTTCCGCCCGTGAGGCTTTGGGGCGCTCCCTTAATGTCCCGGTGATTAATGTCCTGTTGATGCTGGGGGAGAACGGGTTATATCCGCTGTTGCGCCGGATTAATCTGTCGACTGTGGCCGCGGACGACAGATACGGCTTAACCATCGCTTTGGGCGGCTGTGAAGTGACCTTGATTGAATTAACCGCCCTATACTCGGCTCTGGCCAACGGCGGAATCTACCGGGCGCCCCAGCTTACCCTGGAACAACCCCAAAATCCGTCCACCCGGTTATTCAGCGCCGGCGCCGCCTATTTGGTTACGGAGATTCTCTCGGAAATCAGCCGGCCGGATTTGCCCGCTTGTTGGGAGTTTACCTCTTTGCCGAAGATCGCCTGGAAGACCGGAACCTCTTATGGTTACCGGGACGCTTGGAGTATCGGTTATAATCCCCGTTACACCATCGGGGTCTGGATCGGCAATTTTTCCGGGGAAGGGCGGCCCGGTTTGATCGGAGCGGAAGCGGCCGCGCCTTTGTTGTTTGATCTTTTTAATAAGGTCGATTCGGGAGAACAGGGGTGGTTTACGTCGCCCGCCACGGTGGATACCAGACAAGTATGCGCCGTAAGTGGACTGGTACCGGGGCGGTATTGTGAAAATTTGATCACCGAGTCCTATTTGACCGATTGTTCACCGGACCAGGAGTGTTCCTTTCATCAATCTTATTTGCTCGACCCGCGGAGCGGGTACCGGCTGCCCCCGCATTATCATTCCTCAACGAATGCGGTTGAAAAGACTTTTATTAAATGGCCGCCCCGGATCGCGGCTTGGAGGGAGGCCAACGGTTATCCGGTGGAACGGATTCCTCCCTTGATCCCCGAGTGGCAGCGGCTGCAGCCCGGTCAAGCCCCGGTGATCCGCTCGCCTTCCGAGAATTATGTTTATCATTTGCGGGAGGGGATTGCCCTCGAGTTTCAAAAGATTTGCCTGGAAGCGGCTGCGGCTAATGATGTCCATAAGTTGTATTGGTTTGTGGACGGGAAGTTGTTGGGCGTGGTTGCGCCGGGGGAGAGGTTGTTTTATATGCCAGAGGTGGGCGGGCACAGAGTGGTTTGCCAGGATGATCAGGGGCGGAGCGCGGAAATGAGGTTGGTGATTGAGGAGTAGGGGGGGCTGGGGTGTGTTGGGATGGTTTGTTGGGTTTTGCCGGATTCTTTGAGTGCGGCGTGATGGGCTGCGTATTGCGGCGTTGCTTGGTCGTTGCGGTCCTCGACGTACATTAAGTACGCCTCCGGTCCTCACTCCCGGCGCGCCTTGC
>JAAYHS010000003.1 GCA_012735315.1 Bacillota bacterium
AAAAAAAGGTTAAGGCCTAATGGCGCTAGAAAACCCATGTTATAACCTCCGCGTATTGATGGTTTATTCATTTGACTTCCAACTAATAAATCCTGCCTTCGGGGTTTAATTTTAGATGAAAATTACCCAAAACCGGATTTAACTTTAAACGGGGTCCTTGTCAAGCGGTTGGTTGGGTAATAATGGGGTTGAATTTGCTTAAAAAAGAAGCTTTGTTCTCTATATCGAATCAGAAAACTTTTTTCGGTCGGAAACGGACCTTCTTCAAGTTAAATAATTTTTTTCCAAAACCGATAATCTAAGTATAACCTCAGGCTGAAAAACAGCCTGCCAAGATCAATATGCCAATCTTAACAGGATGTTAAGAAAAACGTCTCAAGGAGGGGACAAAGATGAAAATTGTTGATGCCGTTGTTTCTTTGGCAAGTATTCATCATTCCGCAAAGGAAATCCGCACTGAAGAATCCTTAAGTTTTTGGGCTGAATTCCAACCACGCCTCGAAGCAGGCAAGACTACCCCCGTTCAAATCCGGAGAACCGTAACCGATTGGGAACAGTTCCTTTCCGAGCTGGAAAAGATCCTTAAAAAATATCAAATTGAGATCAGCCCGATAGGGGAAGATCAGATCCGCGTCGCCGATCTTGATCAAGTCAAACTGAAGATCCTTGAACGGTTGCTCTATGTCTTGACTGGAAAGAAAATCCGGTTCAAAGCGCTGCGCCGCCCCGATGCAACCTTTTTACTAAAGCCGGTTTTAACCGGGGACCATCCGCAACCTTTTGCGCCGCAACCCGCTTTTCACTTGGAGTATATTCGACGCGAGACCAGCCGGGAAAGTGAAAAACTGCTGTTTACCGCCGGCGGTGTAATTAAAACCGCGGACGGCCGGGAGATTGATTTTAATACTCAGATGTTCGTCAGTAGGGAGTTTGCTGCTTTAAGCAACATTTCCACCGAAGCCGGCAAGCTGATTGACCCGTTGGTGATCAATTTTGACGGACCCGCCGCCGTGATTACCGAAACCAAATTCAGTTTCGACCTTGATTTTGACGGGAACCAAGAAATGATCCCCTTTGTGGGTGAAGGCAGCGGTTTATTGGCGCTGGATCTCAACGGGGATTACATTATTAATAACGGAGCCGAGCTTTTCGGGGCTATCACCGGGAACGGCTTTGAAGAACTCTCCCAATATGACGGGGACCAAAACGGCTGGATCGATGAGGCTGATGAAATTTTTGACCGGTTATTGATTTGGACCAAAGACGCCGACGGTCAAGACAGTCTCTTCGCTCTGGGACAGAAAGGGGTTGGGGCCATCTATCTCGGCAACGTCGACGCCCGTTTCAGCGTTAGCAACCGGGAGAATCAGTTGTTGGGACAATATCAAAAAGCCGGGATATTTTTAAAAGAAGACGGTACGGTAGGCACGATGCAACAGGTTGATTTCGTAGTTTAGACTGGCGACGGTTGGGTCAAAGATTGACTCGACCGGAAAATTGCTGCTTAGAGTTATTTGCCGCGAAAGAATGACACGGATGTAAGTAACACTCACGGAAGGGGCGATTCGAATGAAAATAGCCGGTTCCAATATTGAAATGAACAGCCGGCACTATTTGGTTCAGGAACATTACCGCCAGGAAGCGGTCCGGTATTGGCGGGACGAGCCTCCCAAGGGCGGA
>JAAYHS010000037.1 GCA_012735315.1 Bacillota bacterium
CCGAACTGTCGACTCCGCCGCTCATCGCGACAATAACTCTTGCCATTCGATCATCCGTTCTTTTTAAATTCCCTTGACCTTGTCTTAATGGTGAAAAGGTATGTCCATAAACTTGAAAAAATCAACTTACACGCGGAACCCGGAACGCGGAACCCATAACGGGTTTAACCCGCAACGGCTTTTTTGGCCCGATAGTCCTCGATCGCCTTATGCAAGGCGTCGGCCGCCAGATTGGAACAGTGCATTTTTTGCGGCGGCAAACCGCCCAGAGCTTCAGCCACCGCTCGATTGGTGACCGCCAACGCCTCATCCAGGCTCTTCCCTTTCACCATTTCCGTCACCATACTGCTGGTGGCGATGGCCGCCCCGCAGCCAAAGGTTTTAAACTTGATATCCTTAATCCGGTCGTCTTCCACTTTTAAATAGATCTTCATGATATCTCCGCAAACCGCGTTGCCGACCTCGCCCACGCCGTCCGGGTCTTCCAATTCTCCCACATTCCGCGGATTTTGAAAATGGTCCATTACTTTCTCCGAGTACACGACGAACACTCCTTTCGTTCCGAATTGTACAGCGGTGACATCGCCCTTAATTTGGCCACGATCTCCGGTAAAACCTCCAACAAATAATCGATCTCCTCTTTAGTGGTTGATTTCCCCAAGGTCAACCGGAGCGATCCATGGGCGATTTCATGACAAATCCCCATCGCCAGCAAAACATGAGACGGCTCCAAAGAACCCGAAGTGCACGCCGAACCGCTGGAAGCGGCAATTCCTTTAAGATCCAAATTTAATAAAAGCGATTCTCCCTCAATATATTCGAAGCTGAGATTGGCGTTGCCGGGGAGCCGCAAATGGCGATGGCCGTTCAAACGCACGTGATCGATCTCCGCCAACACTCTCTCGATTAAATAATCCCGTAAAGCGCTTATTCGGCTCTGATTCCGTTCCAAATCGGAATTGGCGAGGCTTAACGCTTTAGCCATACCGACGATTCCGGCCACGTTCTCCGTTCCGGCGCGGCGGTTCCGTTCTTGAGCACCGCCGTAAATCAACGGTTCCAACCTTACTCCTTTCCGGACATACAAGGCTCCCACGCCTTTGGGGCCGTAAAACTTATGCGCCGTCATGGATAACAGATCCACCCCAAGCTCCTGAACATTAACCGGAATCGTGCCCACGGTTTGGACCGCGTCGGTATGAAAGAGTATCCCGCGTTCCCGGAGCATCTTCCCGATCACCGCGATCGGCTGGATGGTCCCCACCTCATTATTGGCATGCATAATCGAGACCAAAATCGTCCGGTCGTTGAGGGCCTCCCGCACGGCATCGGGGTTTACAATACCCTCGCTATTCACCGGAACGAACACCACCTCAAAACCCTGTTTCTCAAGATATTTACAAGTATCATAAACCGCATGGTGTTCAATGGCCGAGGTGATAATCCGGTTGCCCCGGTCGCGATAAGCATTGGCCACCCCTCGCAGTGCCAGATTATCGCTTTCGGAACCGCTTCCGGTAAAGATAATCTCGCGCACATCAGCGGCCCCGATTTCTTTGGCGATCATCTCCCTGGCGTCCTCAATCGCTTTCCGGGTGTCCCTTCCAAAGGAATGAATACTGGAAGGGTTGCCGAACGACTCGGTAAGGTACGGCATCATCGCTTCCAAAACTTGCGGATCAAGCGGCGTGGTAGCCGCATGATCAAGGTAAATTCGCTTCATCCCGATCCCTTCTTGTTTTAAAGTATTATTTTGATTAAAAATTTTAATTCCTACTAATTTACTAGGTTTTA
>JAAYHS010000038.1 GCA_012735315.1 Bacillota bacterium
GCCGCGACGTTAATCGGGAAAATATCCGATTTAACGGACATTTCCCTAACTTTACGGTCGATTACTTTCGTATACTGGCCCCCGCAATCAAGTATGGCAACTTTTTCTAAAGTCATTGCATCCACCCCGTATCTGAATAAAAAATAAATAAAAGTTGAATGTCGAAATCCGTAAATCAGTCTTGATTACGCCTGCATTCCCACTCAATACATTGGACTTTAAACGAGCTTAAGTCAGAACAACCCCACGATCCTACCGTCGGGAAGCAAATCAATTTGTTCAGCCGCGGGAATTTCGGGCAGGCCGGGCATGGTTAAAATATTCCCGGCAATGATCACTATAAAACCGGCTCCCGCCATCACCCGAACTTCTTTGACGCTTAGACGCCAACCGGAAGGAGCTCCCTTTAAGCTGGGATTATCCGACAAAGACATTTGAGTTTTGGCGATGCAGACCGGCAATTCCGAATAACCCTGTTCGGTTAGTAATTTGATATTTTTTTCGGCTTCCGGGGAATAATCAACGCCGTCCGCGCCGTAAATCTTAACGGCGACCGCTTCAATTTTTTGTTTAACGGTTAATTCCGGCTGATACAGCGGGGTAAATTGATTGGTTTCCCGTTCCAAAGTTTCCAAAAGAGTAACCGCCAAATCGGTGCCGCCCTCTCCTCCTTTGGCGACAACCTCCGAAATTTCGGCTCCCACTCCCTTTGCCCGACAATAATCCAAAATCAGCTTTAACTCGGCGTCCGTATCTGATGGGAACCGGTTGACGGCTACTACCACCGGAAGCCGGTAGACGCGGCGAAGGTTGTCCAAATGCCGTTCCAAGTTGGGAAGACCCCGGTTTAAGGCCTCAATATTCTCGGCGGATAATTCCTTTTTTGGAACCCCGCCGTGAAATTTAAGGGCACGGGCCGATACGACCAAAACCGCCAGATCCGGCCGGAGACCCGTGGCCGGGCAGACGATATCGAAAAACTTTTCGGCGCCCAAGTCGGCGCCGAATCCCCCTTCGGTAATGACATAATCTGCTAATTTCAACGCCAAGCGAGTGGCGATAATCGAATTATTCCCATGAGCGATATTCGCGAACGGACCCCCATGGACAAATACCGGATCGCCTTCCATGGTTTGAACCAAATTCGGTTTAAGAGCATCCTTTAATAAAACCGCCATTGCGCCCACAACTTTCAAATCGGCGGCCCGGACCGGTTGGTTTTGATAATTATAACCAATCACCATTCTCCCCAACCGGGCTTTTAGGTCCTCGATATCCGAGGTCAAACAAAGAATAGCCATAATTTCGGACGCCACTGAGATATCGAAACCGCTCTCCCGGACCACACCGTCGGTCTTTTTCCCCAAACCGACGATTATATTCCGGAGTTGACGGTCGGAAATATCCATCACCCGGCGCCATAAGATTTTCTTGGGATCGAGTTGTAATTTGTTTCCGCGCACGATATGATTGTCAATCACCGCGGCCAGTAAATTGTGGGCCGCGGTTACGGCGTGAATGTCGCCGGTAAAATGAAGGTTTATTTCAGCCATCGGTAATATTTGAGCATATCCGCCGCCGGTAGCGCCGCCTTTCATTCCGAAGACCGGTCCTAACGACGGTTCCCTCAAACAAAGGCAGACTCTCCGGTTCAATCTCCCTAAAGCCTGGGTCAAACCAACGGCGGTCGTGGTTTTCCCCTCTCCGGCCGGAGTTGGAGTGATCGCTGTCACATAAATCAATTTCCCGTTAGAACGATTTTGCAACTCCGCTTGTAATCCCAAATCGATTTTGGCGATATGTTTTCCATAGAAATCTAAATAATTCTCGTGAATATTGAGTTTGGAAGCGATATCCCGAATAAATCGCGGTTTGCGCGCGTAAGCAATCTCGATGTCGGAAAGCACTAAAGCTTAATCCTCCTTGCTTTAAAACAATTTTCTTCATTATACCAGATTTAACTCTTGAAAAACAATAGATCAGTCTTGAAGAATCGGCATAGTTAGTATAAAATTAATAGACGATAACCGTCAAATATCACTACGATGATCCAAAATCCGAAATTAAAACTTTAATTAAAATTTACATTCGCCAAATCAAACGCCGCTGCTGAATAATAATCCGCTAAACATCGAACGGTAAGGTTTTCAAAAGACCCTTCAGTTTATTAACGAATGATCCGATTTTTAAAATAAGAACCGATGATAGGCTGAAGATTTTTTGAGATTTTGGATCCGGTTGTAGGATTTTTAAAATACCCCGTCGAATATTAACAATAATAACTAATAACAGACGAAAGGTGTGTTTGACTTGGCCAACATTAAGCCTGAAGACATAAAAGAAACCGTTGAAATCCCCGCTGCCGACTCCGCGAAATACGAAAGTCTGGGTTGGGTTGTGATAGACTCCTACAAGATGGACAATAATGATTTTAACGTTCTCGCGTGGGCTAAAGATGGAGACCCGGTTAAACCTTAAAACGGTGTCTTTTAGCGACGAAGGGCTTTAATTTGTTCCAACGGCCGTTAACCTGAAAAACAGGTTATTTTTTTTGAGAATAATTGGCGACTTTTCCGCTTGGTAAAACTCCCCAAACGGTCTTCCGCGTTAGCTTCGGCGGCAAAATGCCGCCGTAATTTCAAACGACAATTCGCTTCCATTTGCCGGTTTTAAACCGGTAATATACTAAAACGGAGCGGATTGATTGATCGCAAACCGCCGCAAACCATGCCCCGCCGAGCCCCCAACGAAAAACGATTACAAACAAAGCGGCCAGCGATACCCGCGCAAACACCATGCCGACAATGGCGGTCACCAGCGGCCAACGAGTGTCTCCCGCTCCCCGCAGACAGCCGGCGACGATTGATAGATAATTTTGGGGAATGATAATTAAGATTGCGATTCGAAGCACCAAAATCACCAGCGAAATAACCCCGGCATCGGAAGTATAGATCCGGGCGATTGGTCCGCCCGCAGTCAAAAACAACGAGCCTACCGACAAAGAGATTATTAAGCCGATGCGAATGATTTGACGGCAATACTCTTCGGCCAATTCCGGTTTTTCGGCTCCCAGATGCCGCCCTGTAAACGAACTGGCCGCGGCTGACAATCCATTAATCGCATTCGATACCAACTGCGTAATACTTAAACATACTTGATGGGCCGCGAAAGCAACGGTTCCGAGACCCGCCACGATTTTAGCGTATAATAGAAAACCGAGCCGCATCGCCAATTGCTCGCCGGCGGCGGAGATCCCGATGTTCATGATCCGTTTGATCACCGAAAAATCCAAATGAAAACTGTCGCGTAATGAAATGGCCACCGGAAGGCGAGTTCGGAATAAGGCGAATAACGACATCGCGCAGGCGGTCAGTTTGGCGAGGGTGGTGGCGAGAGCGGCTCCTTGTAAGCCAAAAGACGGAATAAACCAAAAACCGTATATTAAAATAAAACCGGCGCCGGCGTTAACAATGTTGGAAATGATATTGTAACGCATCGGAATTTTAGATTCGCCGGCGCCTCTCAGAATTGAGGTTACAGCTATGGGGATCGACTGAAACAACATCCCGATCGCCATATACCTCATATACATCGAGGCGGGTCCCACGGTATCCGTTTGCGCCCCTAAAAACACGACGATCGGCTTTGCAAAAATAAAGCCGAATAATGCCAAAATTCCGCCCAAGATCACCGCCATCAGCATGGTTTGGATTACGACCGCTTTGGCTTGCCGGTATTCTTTAGCCCCGATAAACCGCGCTACTAAGGCGGTAGCCCCCACGTTAAACGATTGAAAGACGGCGTTACTAATATAAACAGGCTGGTTGGTGAGTCCCACCGAACTAAGAGCATAAGCCCCCAGGTGACCTACCATTGACAAATTGACGATGTTCAACAACGACATTAACATCAATTCGGCGACGATCGGCCAGGCGAAGACGATGATCGTTTTTCTAATCTCCGCTTTTGTTAAGTTTTCCTCCAAATCCAACTCTTTTTTAGCCAATTTTGTCTTCCTCTGGATTTATAATCAATAATCGAGGTTAATCGGGCGCGGCGTCAGTTAAACGAATACCGGATTAATCTTTTTGATAACTCGATTCGCCATGGATCGCGACGATTTCTCCGAGATAAAACCGGTGATAATCGCCCCGTTGATAAAAAGAGCGGACGGTCGCGTCAATAACCGCCGGATTAAGGTCGCTATGGTAAATTTTGCGGCATTCGATGATTAACGAGGCCTCGTCAAAACAAGGGGCCGGAATTTTTGAAGAAGGAATCACGGTCAGCTTTGATGCCGCGATTTTATCTGTATCCCGCCCGGATTTCGTTCCCATCAGATTTAAAACCGATTGATAGCGAGCCTTGTCAAAGGCGCAAACGGTAAATGAATCGTATTTTTCCATAAAACCGAAGGTGTAACGGGAGGGCCGGACCGCCACCAGGACCAGCGGTTTTTCCCAGATGACTCCGAGACACCCCCAGGCGATCGTCATTGTATTGAATTTGCCCGGCTCACATTCGCCGGCGGTTAACAACATCGAGTCATCCCAAAATTTGATCGGATTAAGGTTAAGTTCCGCGAAAGGAATCTCTTTGCGTTGCATCATGTACCTCCTCATGATTATTGATCGTTAAGCTTATTATACAAAATTCACATCATAAAATCTGTACATATTTTACTGAAATACTTAATTTCTTTTCATATTTTATTTGATGCAAAAATATGATAAACTATTTTATGGGTGATGGGAAATGGAAGCGCGAAAGATTCATTTTGATAATGAACCGGATGCTTTTTATATCTCCCGCAGACGAATGAAAAACTATCATAACCAACATGTTCACGATTTTTTTGAAATACTGTATTTAGTTTCCGGGGAACGCTGTTTTTTCATCAACGATCGCGCCTTTAAAGTAAAAGAGGGAGATCTAATCCTAATCAACCCCAATGTTATCCATAAAGCCACCAGTTATCAATCTTCGGATTGCGAGGGAATCCTGATCTATTTTCAGGAAGGCTTTTTAAACCCGAATCACCCTCTCCGTGAAGAGCTCCCCCTTTTATTCGCCACTGAGAGCATTTCCCTTAAATTACCGCTTCAACAGCGGATCATCGTCGAAGAGCTCTTTTTGAAGATGCTCCAAGAGGAACGAACTAAAATAGCCGGTTACCAATTGGCTTTACGAGGGCTTTTGTTACAATTGCTCGTTTTGTTAAACCGGGACGTTAATAACAACCACCGCGAATCTTTTTTCGAACACCCCAGTCCGATGCATGAAAAAATCTCCGAGATCGCCAGATTCATTAATCAAAATTATCAGGAACCCATCTCCCTCACCTCCTTGGCGGAGCGTTTCTTTATCAGCCCCAGTTATTTGAGCAAGGTTTTTAAAGACGTAACCAATTTTACTTTGATCGAGTACCTAAACAATATCCGGGTCAAAGAAGCCAAAAGGTTGTTGTTGGAAACCAGAAAAAAAGTAGTGGAAATCGCCGCCGAAGTGGGGTTCGGAAGCGTGACCCATTTCGGAAGGGTTTTTAAGGAAATAACCGGCAACCCGCCGTTGTTCTATCGTAAGTTTAAGGATTAACTCCTGTACTGCTCGGGATATTAGGCATTTTATTTTATCATGACTCCGTTATGAAGCGGCCCGTTCGGGACGGGTGCTCTATGAAAGGGAATCCGGGCTTTTTGAAAGGCATCGCCTTTTTATATTTAAGCAAAGTTATAAGCTGAAGCCTGTATTTATGGCGGAGTTAAAAAAATTGGCGAATAGATACGGGAAGTGATTGATCATGGTTGATAACTTGATTATTTGTAAGAAACTCAAACAATTGGCCTCTTATTAATGTCTTAACTCTTTACAGCAAGCAAATTATTGCCGAATCAATTCGTCAATCAATTCGTCAATCAA
>JAAYHS010000039.1 GCA_012735315.1 Bacillota bacterium
AAAAGGACCAGACCCGCTAAAAATACCTTACGATAATAGTTGCGCCGAGTCATAAAATTCATGGTGTGCTTCGCTTCCTTTGATAATCGGTGAAGACTTCCGGATGCAACATTCCGGCCAAAGTTCCCAATCCCTCCGTTAATCTCGGCCCTTGCCGGTCCAGTAAATTATGATCAATCTCCAGTATTCTTCCTGCTTTAACGGCTTTCAAATCTTTAAACCCGGGCGTTTCGAGAATAATTTCTTTGGTTTGATAAAACTTGGAGCAGATCAGTAAATCGGGATCCTTCTCAACCAGCTTTTCGATACTGTATTGCCAACCTTTAGAATCAGCGGCCGCATTATCGCCGCCCGCCATTTGAAGCATATTGCCGATAAACGTATCTTGGCCGGCAGTGAAAAAACCGCCGTCTCCATAAAAGAGAATGTAATAAACTTTAGGCTTTGGAAGATCTTTTACTTTTTCAGTTATTTCCGCCACTTTCCGTTTCATGTCGGATACCAATTCCGCGGCTTTTTCGTCGACTCCCAACACTTGTCCGACTTGTCCAATCAACTGATAAACCCCGTCAAAACTTTTCTCCACGTCTAAAATCGCGATTTTAATCCCCAAATCCTCCAACTTTGCCACGACTTCCTTTTGAAAATGGGTCGAAGCAATCACCAAATCCGGATTTAAGGCAACGATCTTCTCAAGATTCGGCGCCATGATATCCCCGATCGACTCAATCCGGCACGCTTCCGCCGGATAGTCGCAATAGTCGGTCCTGCCAACCAATATCTCTTCTTTACCCAAGGCAAAGATGATCTCGGTAATATTCGGAGCGGCCGACACCACCCGCGCCGGGGTTTGATCAAGAGTAACAACCCGCCGATAAGAGTCGACTATCCTAAGATATTCCCGCCCGGCTTGCGGTTGCCGACGGTCCCCCGTTTTGCGAAATAAACCGGTTAGCAACGATAAATAGGTAATAAATCCGATGATTATTAACCCCGCCGCTATCCAACGCCAGAGCGGGTTTTTAAAAAATCCGCTTTTCACGATGGTTTCTATCTCCCAACAACGTTGTTGCTTCATCCCGCATCAAATAAAATATTAAAGCCCCTTCCGCCGAATGGAAGGGGCTAAATGATCTGAATCGCAACTGCCGACGCTCCCTTCCCGCCGAAGGCAACCATTCGGATTATATCAGGCAGGTCTCCTGACTCGTGAATCATTCGTCCCAATCGCCTTCCCGGTCACCCGGTGGCTTTTTGATTGGAACGTCCTCACTCACAGTAGCGGGGGCTGTAGCGGATTCGCACCGCTTTCCCTTTTCACCCGAATAACTTCGGGCACCTGATATTGGCAATTTATTTTATCATGTTTGAGATGTGATGGCAAGGAGAAAACTTTCCAATATTTTTAATATTCAATAACGGAGAACAGGATTTCAATGTTTTTTAGCGCTCCACCGAATTTTCGCGGAATTAAAAAACCCGGACTACAAAATCCGAGTTTTTTCAATAAAGCCAGTTTTCAATCGTCAATCCTTCAATTCGCCAAAATTCACGTTCATTATTGGTCACCAAAATTAATCTTTCCGACAAAGCCTGTGCTCCAATTAACAAATCATAGGGACCGATAATTTGTCCCGTTTTTTCTAAAGCGGATCGAACTCGACCGTATACTGATGCTGCATTTTCCGAAAACGGCAAAATTTCAAAGGGAGCAAGAAACTGAATTAAAGCCAACTTGTTGCGTTCCGGGAAATTACTTTTAGCGACTCCGTACTCTAATTCCGCTAAAGTAATTACGGAAATTCCAATTTCATTGACCCCTACCTTTTGCAGTCGCTCGACAACTTTTGGCGGTTTTTGTTTGATAAGATAAATACAGATATTCGTATCCAATAGATACTTCATTGGATCAGGTCCCTGTCTTGATTCTCCGGTTGCCCGCGTTCAAGCATGAAATCATCGGAAAATCCGTGCAGTCCGGAGCTAAAAGTACTCCAGACGCTGTTTTTAGGGATCAATAGCACCATATCCTCATACTTCTTAACAAAAACCTCGTTATCTTGAAACCGGTATTCCTTCGGTAATCGAATCGCCTGACTATGACCATTGGTGAAAACTTTGGCTTTATCCAATGAAATCGCCTCCATTTCAACCTGTATATATTATAGTATATACTGATATTCTTAGATTGTCAAAAATCTACTTTTTAATTCAACTTTGAAATTATTTGGATACCGATAATCTTTTTCATAAACCGCTTGCGATATTTTACGATTAATCCATTGAACAGCCAAGTTATACAAATATTCTACCCGAAAATGGTCATCAACAAAGTCTGATACATCAAACGTAAAAATAATTCCCTCTTTTTGATCATTGACTAGATTTTTTAAATGTGCAGTAACTTCAATCTTTCAATTCGAAGGGGTATTTAAAAAATCAGTCCAATTCCTTTGGAGTTTATATCATAAAATATTTATTTATCCGACCTCACTACTATTAATTCTTGTCGATTATTCTATTTGCATTTTTACTTAACAACTTTGCTTCCTTTAAATCAATCTTTGCTTTATGTCCGTGTTTCTCCAATAAACTTAATAAATTAGCGCCATTTAATAAAGTTAACGGTTTTCCTTTGGCAAACTCATAAGCATCGGGGCCATAATCAGAAGTTGTAACTAACAAACCCTTTGTAGCTCCTTCATTCATTACAGTTCCAAATAAGTCTCTTACTGCTGAGACTCCTACTGTATTTGTATAACGTTTTGCTTGAATAACAATTTTCCCTCCACGAATTGGATCGGGGTCAAAGGCGATTGCATCAACTCCACCATCTCTTGAGGCTTGGGTTACTTTAACTTCACCGCCATTCATAGAAAATTCTTTTTCAAATAGTTCGCGAATTAAGTGCTCAAAATCTTCCCAATCCATCGCTGCCAAATTAACACTCTCATCAAGGCTTTTAGCTACTTCATAGCTTGAAACAAACCGACTATCTGTTTTATTTATTTTTAAAACAGGGGGAATGGGAGTCAAACTGATTAGTTTAGAACTACCTACTCCTTTTAATGCTTTAAAGCAAGCTTTCGGATCAACTTTTGCCAATTCGATTTCTGTAAAATCCTTTTTATTGGTCATTACGGAAATAACACAATTATTAACCTCCCTCCCATTAGAGGGATCAATCGATCGAACCCATCCGTTGAATACAATTGTATTTAAAGCTTCTATTGCATCTGCTTCGAATAATTCATGAATGGTTCGGAGGCAAATTTGATATAGCAATGAATCGTATCGTTTATTTGCTTCACTTTCTGAGACATAGACTTCCGAAAAACTATTTTTTGATTGAACATATTTTATTTCTTTCACTTTTGGGATTACATTTGGAGCCGGTAAGGAATAATCGACCACTAAAATTCCATTTTGAGGATTAAAGTCTAGTTCGTATTCCTGAGGGAAATAGTCAGGGTATTTTGAATTTGATAGAACCATATCACAATAGTCAACAATTGCTCCCGGATCTTTGGACTCATAAACCTTTTTTCGTTCATCCACAGCAGCATTTTGGGCTTCCTGATCTCGGTAAAATTGTTCTTTACGAGCTTCCCATTCTTTAACTTCTTTCTCATATTGTTCAAGTGCAACTCTATTTTCTTCTTCTATTTGTTGAACAGAGGCAACCCATTCCACATGATCTCTTTCAAATAAATTTTTTGCCTCGGCAATTCGTTGCTCTTTGATTTTCTTGAAGAAAAAACCGAGAAAACCAATTCTAGGTCTGTATTTAAATTCGTCTTCCATGGGTTCAACTGAAGGTTCTTTAAGAATCGGTTTTTTGGGTTTAGGTTCTTTAAATTTTTCATGAGTCTTTAAAGATTCCCAATCAATTTTGTCATTAATAGATAGTGTATATAATAAGGTCTCGTCTAGATCCTTTAAAGCTTTTTGCAATTCCTTTGTTTGTTCCGCTGCAAGATTCTTCATCGCTTCTTTCTCTTGAACTGCGGCTATTCTGGCTTTTTGTTTAGCTTCAACAGCTAATCTCCTTTTCCACATTTCATCCCAGACTGCTAGTTGTGCGCGGGCTTTTTGTTCGACTATGTATTTATCGTTACCTTTAATTACCCGATATTTATGGAGTCCTTCATGCCTTATCTCAATTGAATAATAATAACTGGCCATTAAAGTCCACCATCCTATTTTAAAAATTTACAATATTCTACATTATTCTCTACAATGTGAGAAAAAACCTTTTTCTTCTGTAAAATATATGATACGAATTGGAGGTTTAAAAGAGTCTTCTCCAAGAAATTGACACAGTTTTTTGAGGAGCGTTGTTTAGACGTGCGAATTTATGCATTCATTCATATGGAGTGATATAACTGATAACACAATGATTTCAGAAAACATATCCGAGACGGCAATAAGAGAAAAACTTGGAAGTAATAAGTAACTTTTCCCCTTTCCCTTTACACTTTTCATTTTGAAAATTTAAAACAAAAAAACCCGCGAAAGTTATCCGCAGGCTTTAAATTTTCATTTTGGTAGTCCCAACCGGATTCGAACCGGTGCCGCCGCCGTGAAAGGGCGGTGTCCTAGGCCTCTAGACGATGGGACCAAATTTAAATTATGAAGTGAAAAGGGTAAAGGGTAAAGGGTAAATCACAAATCTTTTATCTTTTCACTTTTCCCTTTTAACTTTATAAAATGGTGGGCCATCGGCGACTCGAACGCCGGACACCCTGATTAAAAGTCAGGTGCTCTACCGCCTGAGCTAATGGCCCTTGCTAGCGTCACAAAAAATATAATACAATATTTTATTTCCGGTGTCAACCCTTTTTCAAATACACCTGAACTTACCAGATATCATTGACCAAAATGGTCTCATCGCGGCGCCAGCCGACTGAAACCATGGCTATCGGCGCACAGGCCAACTCGGAAATTCTTTTTAAATAATCCTGGGCCCGGACCGGTAAATCGCTCAAACTCCTTGCCTGAGTAGTATCACTAAACCAACCGGGCATCTCCTCATAGACCGGAACGCATTCGGCTAGAACTTTTAAACTGGCGGGGAACTCTTTTAAAATTGAATTCCGATACCGGTAGCCCGTGCAGATCTTCAACGTTTCCATCCGGTCTAAAACATCGAGCTTCATTACAACCAATGAAGTTACACCGTTTACCCTTACCGAATACTCGGCAATAACCCCGTCAAACCAGCCGCAGCGACGCGGCCGACCGGTAGTGACGCCGTATTCCCGGCCCCGGCCGTCTCGCAGCGACGCGGCCAATTCCTCCGGCAGTTCGGTGGGAAATGGTCCCGCTCCCACTCTGGTGGAATAAGCTTTGATTACGCCGATCACCTTATCAATCCGGGTCGGACCCACTCCGGCCCCGGCGCAAGCGCCGCCGGCCGTCGGCGACGAAGAACTGACAAAGGGATAAGTCCCATGGTCGATATCGAGCAATGTTCCCTGCGCTCCCTCGAAAAGCGTCTTCTTACCGCTTGCCA
>JAAYHS010000040.1 GCA_012735315.1 Bacillota bacterium
ATATTAGAGATTTAAAATTCGCGGCGCGAGATCGATATGCAGGCGGCACTGAACTTAATAAAAAGAGTAAATATATCGCCAGTAAAAAGATCAATATCACCGGCCCGTTTAAAGACTTGGAAAAAATCCAGATCACGATCCATACCGTCAATGAATTAATTAGAGACGGCAAGTCGGAAAAATTGTTGAATGCCTGGAAAAAAGACAGCCGGGAAGCAGTCGAATGCGGCATAAAACTGTTTAAGGATCAAACCTTACAGAGATTAATGGAAAAAGATGCGCCCGCTTCAGAAGTAATTGAGATAATAAGCGAACTCCATAAGATTAAGGCCGCGCCGGCGATAGCGCTTTAACAACTCGGGTCATAGTTAGTCAGAAATTACTTGGGGAGTTTATGATGCGGAAGGAAGTCTTTCAAAAGATTGAAAACCACATGCTTTCCTGCAATAATGACGGAGCCCATGATCATCAGCATATCTATCGCGTTTTATATCATGCTTTGGATATTGCCAGTAATTATGACGTAGACAAGGATGTACTGATCGCCGCTTGTCTGCTCCATGATATCGGACGTGCCGCCCAGTTTCGCGATCCTGAGGCTGACCATGCGGTCGTCGGCGCGGAGATGGCCTATGAATTCTTAATCCAATCGGCTGGCCTGAAGATAAGGTCCGACATGTAAAAGACTGCATTTCGACTCACCGGTATCGGAATAATGCCCAACCAAGAGTATGGAGGCAAAAATACTATTCGATGCGGACAAGCTGGACGTAACCGGCGTCATGGGGATTGCAAGAACTCTCGCCTACAAAGGAATTGTAGCCGAACCCTTATACTATGTTGAAGTTGAGGGGCAAGACGAAGAGAAGCCTTCCTTCTTCCACGAGTATAATTGGAAGTTAAAACATGTCTACGATAAGTTCCATACCGAACGGGCCAAAGCCATCGCCAAGGAGCGTCAACGGGCCGGTATCAGCTTTTACGAAAGTATGTACAATGAAGTCTGTTCCCTACATAAAACCGGGCTGCAATTATTAAATAAAGAGCTGGAATAAAATCTAAGTTGGAGGGAATAGTTATGAAAAAATTTTTTATTGCTCTTTTCATTTTTATAATTTCTTCTTCAGTTTTTGTCGGATTTTGTTTTAGCGTTAAGTTTATGTATTTTGATCCGACCAATAATCTAACTTACTTATCCATTGCTAAAAACGAAAAACTGTTCAGTGACACAAAAAACATAGCTATTATTGACCCGAATACCGATGAAATATCTTATATTTTTGAAGATGGTTTTAAGGAAGATATTATCAATATGTATTTTGAATTGAAATTTGATCAAAAAGAAGGGAAAATAATATTCAATATTGATGATAACCCTAGCAAATATTCATCTTATGGAATAATTAAAAATAATGTTTTTGTAGATAGAGCAATTAAAGATAAACTGTGTATCTTAACTTACAATTCAAAGACTAACCTGTATTCGATCTGGTATTGTGATAAAAAAGGCGGAAACTTAAGATTAGTTAAAGCATTTGATAGGAAAACCGGATGGTGGATCGATGTTAGAAATTGCAAAGTGTGTTTTATAAAACAAGTGGAAAATCAAATTACCTATGATACTATCGAATGGTAATAGAGTAAAACAGCTGACATCCCTGCATTATTCAAATTGGGCCGATCATACAGCTAATAATACTATCAAAACAATACGGTCGTTTCTTCGCTTTGGGAATTTTTTACACTTAACCGCGGGTTTTAACCCGCGGCGAATTACACCAAAGCCAAACTCTCCTCCGCATCTTTTTTATCCTCCAACCCCGGAAAAGCCTCCGCGCTGACGGGCACGTCCACCAAGGCCGGTCGGCCGCTGTTAAATGCCAGGTTTAAAACTTGCTCCAGTTCTTCGGGCCGCTCCGCCCGGTAACCTGCGCCTCCGCAGGCCTCGGCGTATTTTACGAAGTCGGGGTTGGTCACTGTGGTCGGCGCCGGCTCCAGGTTCTTCAGTTCCATCTTCCCCTTCTCCATCGCCAGGTATCCGTTGTTCATCACCACCACCGTAATCGGCAGTTGGTAACGGACCACGGTTAAAAATTCACCGCAAGACATCCCAAAACACCCATCCCCGACCAGGGCGATCACCTGGCGTTCCGGTTGGGCCAGATTGGCGGCGATGGCGGTGGGGAGCCCGAATCCCATGGTCCGCCAGGAACCGGAGACCAAAATCTGCTGGCGTTTGCCGCTGAAAATCCGGTTAAACCAGACCGTATGGTCGCCGACGTCCACCGCGATTATCGCGTCCTCGTCGCAAACCCTTTCCAGGGATTTGATCGCCAATCCCGGTTTCAGCGGAACCCCGTCCGGGGAAATTTCGGAATCGATCCGCCTTAACCACCCTTCCCGCAGCGTTTCCAACCGGTTCAGCCAGGAAGCTTTCTCCCGAACGGATATGCCTGAAGTAATCTCCCCCAATAACCGGGTCAAATCCCCGGCCACTCCGAACTCCACCGGCATCCGGCGGCCGATATTGCCGGGCACGGCATCCAGTTGGATGATCCGGGCCTGATTGGGAACATATTTGTCCGGCCACCAGGTAGCTCCCACGATTAAAACCAAATCCGCCTCCAGCAGCATAATCGTGGAAGCTTCACTCCCGCCTTCCCCCAGTCCGCCCATGACCAAGGGATGGTCCCCCGGCACGACGCCTTTGGCCGGCATGGTCAGACAGATTCCGGCCCGCCACTTTTCAGCCAGTTCTATCAGGTTTGAACCCAAACCGCGCGCACCCCGGCCCGCCAAGATCGCCGGCCGTTCCGCTTCATTCAACCGTTTGACGGCTTCGCCGACCACCTCGGGAGACGCTCCCGGCAGAGTTCTTAAAAACGGCTCCTGAGACCGGACCGCTTCCTCAGTCCCCATTTGCCAAACATCTTTGGTGAAAGCGACATGGGCGACCGTTCCTTCCGACCAAGCTTGGCGGAGCGCTTTCACCAGTACATCGTTGACCGAGTCCGGAACCGTCACCAATCCCGAAAACCCGGTGACCGCCGCCATTAACAAGTGTTGGTCGATATATTGTTTATAATCGGTCCCTAAGTTATAACTGTCCACCTGTCCGGTAATAGCCAAAACCGGCGCCCGATCGCAATAAGCGTCGGCTAGACCGTTGATCAGATTGGCCGCCCCCGGTCCGCTGGTAGCTACGCAGACTCCGATCCCACCGGTCAATTTGGCTTCCGCCGCCGCCATTAACGCCGCGGCCGATTCATGCTTGACACTGATGAATCTGATCCCCGGATGGCGGTTTATGGCGTCCACCAGAGGTAAAATGGCATCGCCGGGAATCCCGTAAATCCTAGCGACACCCCAAGCCTGCAATTGTTCGATCACATAATCGGCGACATTTCCGGGTGACATCTTTAAAACCCCTTATTTCCGTTGTAAACTGAAAACCGAATCCGGACTTTTGTTACTCTTTGCCCTTTAGCATACCCTTGCCGTTCTCGCCCCATGTATCGAGGTTTAAACTTATTATTTTGGAGAGAATAGTTAACGGAGGGATTTAACATGGCAAATTTGGAGCAAGGTTTTAAAATCGTCGGAAATTTAAGCGAAGCTGATCGGGAAGCGGTCAAAAAATCCGTCTCGGCCTTGGAAGGGGTTAATGCCGTTAAGTTTGACCCGGCGGCTAAAAAAGTATTAGTCGGCTATACCCCGGGAACCGTCAATATCCAAAATATCAAAGAGGCCATTGAAAGCCGGGGTGTAGACGTCTCGGACCGGGGCGACGACTAACCCGTTTTGAGTCTACTTGCTTATATTTTCCTAATCAAATATTACATACCGCTGAGCTATGAGGAAAATATAAAGTAAAAAAATCGCGAAGGAGGTATGAATTCTGAGTAAAACCACAGAAGCGCTGATCGTAAAATTTCTTCTGACTACAGCCGCGGCATATGTGGCCTTTCAACTGTTCGACAATAATTCTTTCGGTTGGGTTCTTGGAGTTGGTTTGCTTGGGACCATCCTTAATTATCTAATCGGAGATTTGTATGTTCTCCCTAATTTCGGTAACCTGGCGGCTTCAATTGCCGACGGAGTTTTAGCCGCGCTGACCGCATATTTAATGGGGATTATGTCCCGAGGCAATAATACCGGAATAAGCAGCTTGCTTGTTTTTGGCCTTTTAGTGGCCGTAGCTGAGTATTTTTTTCACCGGTATCTTTTAAACACTAAAAAAGTCGAACCCAACGTTTAAGAAAGCTATAACCGTTAACTATTAAACCCTTAAAAGCGGTCCTATTTGCGGACCGTTTTTTTCAGGTCAACCTGAAGCGTTTTGATCCCATCTCCCCAAACCGGCAGGAAGCCCCGGCCTTCGCATTGAATGATGCTGCATGAAGGAGGGCTAAATGCCGACCAAAGTTAAAGTTTGCCTTGTCTTGATCGTTGCCTTGAGCATCCTTTCCCCTAAATCAGCCTACGGCTTAAACCCGCCTCCTAATCAGGTTCTTGGGAATGATGAGCAATCAGCCGTCCCGTTGACGAAAAAATCCGGCTCTCCTTTCAATAAAAATCAACTTTTAGATGAAATTTCTCCCGCCACCGCTCAGAATGATCCGACTAAGGTTCAGCCTGAAAAAATGCGGCTGATTACCGGTCTGAAGTGGCTAAACAGCCGACCAAAAGGCCAACTGGCGATCGAGGCCGACGGCGAGCTGTCGGTGAATCTCTCTAAAAACCCCTCAAAAAATCAAGTTTTGATTGATCTTGATTTTGCTCAATTTGCTCCGGGGTTGTCCCCGCCCGATTTCCACGATGAGCTTCTCGAGTCCATCCGCTTAATTACTCTCAATTCCTCGCAAGTAAAAATCGAGGTGAACCTGAATTATTTCATCGGGTATTATACCGAATCCGATACCGGGCCTAACCAAGATCAACAATCTTTGTTCATCAATTTCAGCCGTTCGCCGCTGATAAAGAAGACGGTTGTTATCGATCCGGGCCATGGCGGGAGCGATCGCGGCGCCGTGGGGAGGAAAGGAACTTTGGAAAAAGATATCAATCTGGAAGTCGCCCTCAAACTCAAAGACCTTTTGGAAAACGCCGGCGCCAATGTAATCTTAACCAGAAACGACGACACCTATATCGGTCTTTATGAACGGGCTTACCTGGCCAATTATTTGATGGCCGATCTTTTCATCAGCGTCCACGTCAATAGTCATCCCAACCCTAAGATTCAGGGCATTGAAGTTTTTTACTATCCGGACCGACGCCACGGCCTTAATTTAGGCTCCAATATACTCGAATCTTTGACTCAACAGACCGGCTTCAAAAAACTGGCGGTAAAAACCGGCCGTTTTGTGGTAATCCGGGAAACGCAGATACCCGGAGTATTGTTGGAACTCGGTTTTCTCTCCAATCAAGAAGAGGAATCCAAGCTAAAGTCGATCGGCTATAAAGAAAACGCCGCTTTGGGAATTCTAATGGGTATCGTCGGTTACTTCAATTCCTTTGCGATGCCCGACTAAACTCCTCCCGGTTTTTCCTCAAGCCTCGCTTTGAAATTGAACCCCGGCTGCCGCAATAAAAAAGGTCCGATTTGGAAAAACAGAAACCCTCCTTAAGCAGTGGCATCCCTTTCCGGACTTAAACCGGCCCGTTCCGGGAAGAATAGCATCGCGACAAGAGGAAAAGGAGGGTTGAAGTTGAATAATTTTATGAGAAATTTCCTGAAGCAGGGCAGGCAAACCGATTTTGAAATCGGAAGTTTCGAGGATCATCGTGTTTCCTGGAACCCCGCCCCGTCCGGCCCCGGAGATACCGTACAAATCAACTATCACGGTATTCTTCGGGATTCAGGCGCCGATTCCGTTTTTTTGCACTATTCCTTTGATAACTGGAATACCCCTGCCAGCACCGTAAGAATGGACCGATCCGGCGACCGCTTTACTACCGAAGTTAAGGCCTACGGCAATCAAGAACTCAATTTTTGCTTTAAGGACAGCGCTAACAACTGGGATAATAACAACGGTTCCAATTGGACTGTTCATCTGCGCTAACGGCATCATTCAAACTCTTTGGAACGAACCCGGAGATTCTCGACTCCGGGTTTTTACTTTTCATAAATTGGAGGAATTAGAGTTTTTTTGTTGAATATATTTTATAAAGAACTTTTTAAAAGATATTTTAAAAGTTTTAGAAGCATTAATAACCCTGGAGAACCATGAAAAAATCCATCAACCATCAGTATATGCGTTCTACCAATAAACGGCTGATTTTGGATTTTATCAGAAAAAAAGAGCCGATAACCAAAAAAGAACTCGCGGACCAATTGGGTATCAGCGTCACTTCCGTCGCTACCTTTATTACCGAACTAATGGAAGAAGGCCTGATTTCAAGCTCGGGGAATGCCGACTCCAGCGGCGGCCGCAAATCCGAATTATACCGGCTTAACCCTGATTCCTTATACGTTTTCGGTATCGACATCCAGATCGACCGCTTAATAATTACCTTAATCAACCTTAGCGGCGACATTGTGAAAGCCGCTGAGATCAAACTCGATCAAAATAATGAATGGTTTGTCGCTTCACTAATTACCAAATCACTAAATCAAATTTGCGAGACGGTAAATCTTCCTTTTTCTAAAATTGCCGGTATCGGAATCGGCGTTCCCGGCATTGTCAATCACCATACGGGAATTATTGAATTCGCTCCCAATCTGGGCTGGAAAAATGTTAATCTTACATCCCTGCTACCGGTGGAGGTCCCGATTATCGTAGAAAATGAAGCCAAAGCCGCAGCCGTCGGCGAGTTGAATTTCGGCATCGCCAAAGCGAAAACCAATCTAATATATGTTTCAATCGGTTCGGGCATCGGGACGGGATTAATCCTAAATGGAAGTCTGTATTACGGCCATAATTTCCTAGCCGGCGAATTCGGGCACATGACCATAGCGCCCCAAGGATTGCCATGCCGTTGCGGTAAAGAAGGTTGCTGGGAAGTATATGCATCCAACGACGCCGCGATGAAACTATACCAAAAAAAATCCGGCATAAAACTTCAATCCTTTGACGAACTTTTGGAAGCCTTCTATCGAAAGAATCCCGATGCCATCGAAGTAATCGGACGGATCGTTCACTTTTTAGGTTTAGGCATCGCCAACTTAATAAACGGTTTAAACCCGGAAGTAGTCGTAATCGGCGGGAAGATCGCCGAAGCCGAAAGTCTAATCAATTACCGGCTCTTAAAAGAAATCAAAGACCACTGTTTCGAATACTCTTACCGCGGAATCGAACTGCTCTTCTCCCGCTTAAAGAATCAAGCGACCGCGTTAGGCGCCGCCAATCTGATGATCGATGGTTTGTTGGCAAACTTAAAATAGTCTGATTCGCTTTCCATCCTCCAGGTCCGGATCCGGAACCCTGCTCCGTTTAAACTTAGCTGCCAAACGCTTTGAGCAAAATAGACCAAAAATGAAAGGGGGTTAAGACTTTGGGATATTTACTGGGTTATGATATCGGTAGTTCATCAATTAAAGCTTCCGTAGTGGAAATAGACTCCGGAAAAACCGTGGCTTCGGCCGTTTCTCCTCCGGAGGAAATGGCGATTCGCGCTCCTCAACCCGGTTGGGCCGAACAAGATCCGGAAGACTGGTGGAACCATGTTAAGCAGGCTACGGCGATGATTCGAAGCCAAACGGAAATCGATCTTGAAAAGGTCGAAGCTGTGGGAATAGCCTATCAAATGCATGGTTTGGTGCTTGTAGACCGGAATCTTGATCCTTTGCGCCCCGCAATCATCTGGTGCGATAGCCGCGCCGTCAAAATCGGCGAAGAAGCTTTCGCTTCCTTAGGAAAAGAAAAATGCCTCCAAACTTTGCTTAATTCTCCCGGAAACTTTACCGCATCCAAACTCAAATGGGTCAAAGATAACGAACCCGAAGTATACGGACGAATTTTTAAAGCGATGTTACCCGGCGAATATATTGCCTTGCGAATGACCGGCGAGATCAAAACCACTTCCTCCGGATTATCGGAAGCTATCTTATGGGATTATCCCAACCAGAGCTTGGCCGGCCTTGTCCTTGATTATTACGGGATTTCTCCCGAGCTAATCCCGGAAATAACCCCGGTCTTCTCGATTCAGGGCGAACTAACCTCCAAAGCGGCGGCGGAATTAGGAATAAAAAAAGGAACTCCGATCTCATACCGCGCCGGCGATCAGCCCAACAACGCCCTCTCATTAAAAGTATTGAATCCCGGTGAAATCGCCGCTACCGCCGGCACCAGCGGCGTGGTTTACGGCGTAATCGACCAGCCAAGTTATGATCCGAAATCCCGCGTAAATACCTTCGTGCACGTAAACCATACCCCGGAGAATTCGCGCTACGGCGTTCTCCTTTGTGTCAACGGCGCCGCTATCGCAAACCGCTGGCTAAAAAATAACGTAATGGCCGGTCTCAGCTATCCCGAAATGAACCGGTTGGCCGCCGAAGTTCCGGTAGGGGCTTGCGGATTGAGTATCTTGCCCTACGGTAACGGCGCGGAACGCACCCTGGAGAATTGTAACATCGGGGCGATCATCCATGGATTGGACTTAAATATTCACGGCCGGCCTCATCTGGCGCGGGCCGTTCAGGAGGGGATCGTCTTTTCGCTTAACTACGGCCTCGAAATCTTGCGCCGGATGGGACTCAAACTTTCCACCGTCAGAGCCGGGCATGCAAACATGTTTTTAAGTCCGGTCTTCGCCGAAGCTTTCGCCACCCTCACCGGTGTCCGGGTCGAACTATACAATACCGACGGTTCCCATGGAGCGGCCCGGGGAGCCGGGATCGGCGCGGGTATTTACCATAACTTCCAAGAGGCTTTTAACGGGTTGGAACTGGTTAAAACGATCGAGCCTAACCAAACCCTATCCGAAGCTTTTCAGGACGCATACCAAAAATGGTTGACCGTTTTACGATCCAAATTAGAGAATAAACCAAAATAAAAGGAGGCTGACTTGATGGAAAAATCATTCCACGCGATTTGCCGATGGACTTTCAACCCCGGCAAAGGGGGCTTTGTTCCGGCGAACATCAGGCCCGAATGGAGTTCCGAGCGGCTTGACGCCGTCGGAGTAATCAAGCTAATCAAGCAAAGGATTGCGCCCCGCTTACCAAGCCACATTCAACTCGGCTTTGAGCTCCACTATGATACCGAAGTCGACTCCAAAACCGCTCCGGAGATTGCCGACGCCTTAATCGACGCCCAAATGTATCTGGCGATGATTACGCCCGGAGCCCATAGCCACTTTGCCTACGGCGGAATCTGTTCCTTGGATCCGAAAGAACGCGAAGCTGCTGAAATACTGGGTCAAGAAACCGTTGATCTTGCTTATGGACCCCTAAAAAAAGCCTGGCACCCCGATCCGGCCAAGGCCCCTTCCTTAATCCTCTGGAACGGGTCCTATGGTTACGACTTGGCCAGTGTGGCCATTCGGACCATGTACCAAAACTTGAAGGAAAGCATTGCCAAGCTATGCAAATATGAAGCCGGGTTAGGAGCATCCCTCTATATCGGGATCGAGCCCAAACCGAACGAAGGCCATCCCGCGATGCTGCTTCCCACGGTAGCTTCGGCCCTGTTGCTCTTTAGGAAAATCGAAGAGGAATTCGGCGTTTCCCGGGAGAAAAAAGGCGTCAATAAAGAATTCGGCCATTCGGAGATGATTGGATTGGATCATGTTTACGATACCGTTGAAGAACTCGACAACGGCGCTATGGTCCACATGCATCTCAACAGCCAGGGCTATAACGACGGTATCATCCTGGGCGGCCCCGGCAAATACGATATTGATCACGGCGCCCGGATTAACGGTATGAACATCGCCATTGCCGGGTTGATCGCCGAAGCCGGCTACAATCGTTGGAAAGGCCACGACATGCAGGTCCGTCCCTATGATAATGTCGAACAAGGTATTGACCGGGTAATACGCAGCATCCTTAGTTGGGAGGCTTGCGCCCGGGCCGCGCGGGAATTAGACCGGCAACGACTTCTGGAATTGCTCTCCCAAAGAGAAACCGGCAAAGCCGAGGATCTGATCCGTGAAGCAGTCGGCTCCGCTTTCCGCTACTTTAAGGAAATGTATGAAGGTTGAATTCTAAATAATATAGTTCCGGCCTCGGCCGGCCGTCACAATCGAAAGGATAAAATAAGATTTAACTCTCCGTGTCTCTGTGGCAATTTAAAAAGCCACGGAGACACGGAGAAAAACTTGAAGTTCATTCCGTCTTAATTCCGTTTCCGATACTCAAAGTAATCAAAATCAGCCGCCTTACGCCTGCCGGAAAGGTCCTGGCAGCATAATCCGACAAAGGCCCCGGTGTATTGACCCTCATTGCAAAATTCATCCGAAAGCGTACTGGCGTCGAAAACCGGGCCAATCTTTACCCACTCATTCCCATCCCGGGAATAAAAGAATTGCAGCCGGTTGTAATCAACGTCAACCCGGAGATGGCACCTGGTCCAGCCTTCAATGGAGACGCCTTGGCTTAACGGCTGATCGAAGCAATTGTTCACGCAACTAAGAATCGCCAAACATTTCCCTAAGGATTCATCGCGGGAAATATAAAGGTAGTAAAAGTTTTGGGTGTCATAAAGGCAGACTAATCCGGCCAACTGCTGAAAGCTTTCCGGTTCAAACTCAAGGCAAGTGGAGGCGGTATAACAAAACGCTTGTTGCCGCCTGGCAACCAGGCTTTGGACGAATTTGGAGCCTAAAGATTCTCTGCCCTTTAACCGCAGATAACCTGGGCGTTCCGTAAGCGATAAGGTATCTTCTTCCAAAGGAACCCGCAAAGTCTGAAAGTTGATATTTAACACCGGGGAGTCGAAATCATCCCGAACCGGCTCCGGTTCCCAGGGATGTTCCGGCAGGTCGGGCGCGGGAACCTCAAGCTCCGGTTTATTACCGCCACTTGCCAACCGCAGCCAGAGATCCTCCGTCCAAGCCATTTTTTGAATACAGGTCTCCCGGCCGAGCACGGACCGGCCGTTGGCGGGAATCGGCCGGCTGGAGAGATGGACCATATACCATTCGCCGTTTTGGGTTTGGACGATGTCGCCGTGCCCCGCTTTTTGCAACGGATAAGTAGGATCGTTGCGGGTAGTCAGAATCGGATTTTGCGGATCAACCTCATAAGGCCCGAAAAGCTGTTTTGAACGGGCCATGGTCACCGCGTGCCCCAACCCGGTCCCGCCCTCGGCGGTCAGGAGGTAATAGTAGCCGTGCCGCTTGTAAAGGTGGGGTCCTTCGGTTTTCCCCAGTTCAGTCCCTTTAAAGATATTGATGATCGGTCCGACCAATTCTTTCCGTTCCGGAGAATACTCTTGGATAATTATCCCGCCGAACCGGTTGCGTCCCTTGCGAAACTCGCATAAGACGTTGACCAGCCATTTCCGGCCGTCGTCATCGTGAAACAAAGACGGGTCAAAGCCGCTGCTGTTGAGATAAATCGGTTCCGACCACTCGCCGGTGATCTCCGTGGCGGTGACCAGATAATTATGGGTATCTTTAAAGATGGTCCCCTTATTCTTGACATCGGTATAAACCAAATAAAATATTCCGCGATCATAGGATAAACATGGCGCCCATACCCCGCCCGAATTCATGCACCCTTTGAGATCAAGCTGGGATACCCGGTTTAACGGGCGAGCCACCAGTTTCCAATGAACCAAATCCTTGGAATGATAGATTTGGACCCCGGGAAACCATTCAAAAGTGGAAGTGGCGATATAATAGTCGTCGCCTACTCGGAGGACCGACGGATCCGGGTTAAAGCCCCGCAGAATTGGATTTTTTATTCGTTTCATTGAGGTATCCTCTCGATCTGTTTTGAAGTCATTTAATAATTCTTTCAATCGCGCGCCCGAAGCTTATGAATATATTTTGTTCCTCAACCAAATTTTCCTGTCGGCACGCGCAAAATAGAAAGGGAGGAAGCTCGCATGCTTCCTCCGCTAAACGCATCTTTCTTGAAACTGAAATTTACATCTTATTCATATCGGCCAAAATCTTTTTGAGACCCAGAGCTTCGGATTCTTTCTTATATCTGGCCAATCCTTGGTCGACCGTTATCTCGCCCAATAAAATCTTACCGAGAATTTCGTTCTTCAAATTCATCAACTCTTGATCGACTTTCTTGCGGGATTCGGGCATCGGGGGCAACGAAGCCTGCCGATAGCTCTTCACGAAATCATTCTTGGAATTAATGATTCTCGGATCCATTTCAAAGGGATCGTTCCATGGAGTCATGACCATTTCGGGGCTATAAAAGTTCTTGGTATAAAGCGCGCCCGGATTGAAGAGCAACGGGAGTTTCTCATACTTGCCGTCTTTCTTCACCCAATGGACACCCTCGACACCATGGACGAAAAGCATCTGACCTTGGCCGCCGTCATGCGAATAGTCGAGGAACCAATCGAATACGCCTTTGGGATTCTTACAAGCCACGGTGATCGCCAATACTCCCGGAACCCTGGCTTGATAATAGCTGCCTTTGATAGCCGGAATCGAAATTATCTTGGCGGTCGGTCCGAAGTTTTTCTGGATATCCCGCTCCAGTTTGGTCATCCATAAACCATACCAGTAAGTAAAGATACCCGCTTTTCCGGAATGGAATTTTTCACGGCAGGTCGAGGTTTTATTGGTAAAGATTTCGGGATCGATCAATTTTTCCTGGTAAACTTTACGGAATCTTTCCAATGCGGGTTTCATTGACGGTTGTAAAAAACCGTCGCGCCATTTTCCGTCGACTTTTTCAAACTCCGGATTGGCGTCCTGATAAATATCCCGGTAATAGTTGTTGGCGAAAGAAATTGTATTATCGCCGGTAGGCCCGGGAGCGGTCATTCCGTAAGTGTCGTTTTTCCCGTTTTTGTCGGGATCATTAAAGGTAAAAGCCCTTAACAACTGATAGTATTCGTCCCAAGTCGTGGGGGGTTTCATTTTGAGATTGTTTAACCAATCCGACCGGATATAGGTTACCGGACCATCGCCGATTTCCTTCGGATATCCGTAGATTTTTCCGGCAACTCTTACGGATTCGAAATTTTTCTTATCGATCTTCTTGCAGATTTCCGATTTCTTGATGTAAGGCTCCAAGTCGACGAATGCGCCTTCCGTCGCATAGTTTACGTAGTTTACTTCGGCCAATTCCACCACATCGGGTATTTCACCGGCGGCGAAAGCCAAACGGAGTTTCTCATAATACTGGTTATGAGACGGTTGAATAATTTCCAACTCGATTCCGGTGAATTTTTTATACTCCTCCCTGAAGTAATCCTGGCCGGATTCCTCGATGCTGATGGTGTCCAAAAAGGCGACAATTTTCTTGGGCTTAGTCGACTCGTCTTTCTTAGCCGCCATCCCTACCGAAGTTAATATTAGGACGGCTACTAAAATCAGCGCCAAACCCTTTGCGAATTTTTTGCTCAATCCAACACACTCCTTTTCTCTCATAATTTATCAATTTAAGCAGTCTCATTCTCGAATAAAGCGAGATTATGAGACCGCCTAAATCCTAAGTAAAACCTACCCTTTGATTGCGCCCAAATTGATGCCTTTAACAAAGTATTTTTGTAAAAACGGGTAGATAATCAAAACCGGAATCATCGCCGCGATAATCGTGGCATTCTGGAGACTCCGCCCGTATACCACCACCGATGAACTGCCGTAATCATCCTGCAAGACCATTTCTCTCAATTTAGCCTGGAAATTATAGAGGTTACGATCATTGATATAGATAACGAAATGAAAATAGTCATTCCAATATTCCACTAAGCAGAATAAACCGATTGTGGCTAAAGCCGGTTTGGACATCGGCAGTACAACCCGGTAGAATATTTGAAACGGTGTAGCGCCGTCAATCTCCGCCGCTTCGGTCAGGCTGACCGGAATATCCATAAAGAAGTTGCGCATCAGGATCAGGTTATAATTCCGCAGCGACATCGGTATAATAACCGCCCATAAGGTGTTCAATAAACCGAGCATCTTAATATTCATATAAGCCGGGATCATCCCTGCCTGAAAAAGCATGGCGATTAAAATCATCCAGGTAAAATATTTACGCCCCGGCAGACCTCTTTGCGACATGACATAAGCCCCGGTAGTGGTCACGGACATAGCAATCAAAGTTCCAACCACAGTCACGAATACCGATATTAAAAAAGGCCGGTATAATGACGCGCTTTTAATGATCCTTTCATAAGCCGCCACCGAAAATTCCCTAGGGATAAGTCCCATGCCGTAAAAGGCCGTATTATCGAGCGAATCCGACAACACTTTCAATAAAGGAATCAGCATCAACGCGATGATTACAACCATCAAGAAATAATTAAAGATCATAAATAACAGCCGGGCTCGGTTCCCTTTTGAAAAATCCCATTTATCAATCACTTATGAAAGCTCCCTTCTATAAAATCTTTTCGCCTTTGATTTTTTTACTGAGATGATTGGTGATTACCACTAAAATCAGACAAATAACCGATTTGAACAACCCGACCGCGGTGGCCAGATCAACATCCGAAGCCGACGTAAAACCTAAGCGATAAGTATAAGTGTCGATCACATCGGCCACCGGATATACTTGAGGGTTATACATTAAAAATACCGGGTGAAAGATATTCAGAATTTTGGCTAAATTCAAGATAAACACCACTAAAATCGTGCTTTGAATGGCGGGCAGGGTAATATGCCATGTCTGTCTCAACCTGCCGGCGCCGTCAATCGCCGCCGCTTCGTAAAGCTGGGGATCAACCCCGGCAAGAGCCGCCAAGTAAATAATAGCCGCCCAACCGGTGCCTTTCCAAAGATTGATTAAAACGAAAATGGTCCGCCACCATCTGGTGGAAATGAAGAAATAAATGGGTTTTCCCCCGAAATGTTTAATTATTTCATTAACAATACCGGAGTCGGGCGATAACAGCATCGCAAAAATCGAAGCGACAACGACCCATGATAAAAAATGCGGTAAATAAACAATCGTTTGGGTGAACTTTTTAAAGACACCATTGGGAATCTCGTTTAACAGTAAGGCAAAGGTAATGGCGGCAAGCATGCCGTAGATTAAATTATAGCCGCTGATAATGATGGTATTTACAAAAGAGACTAAAAATAATTTGCTTGATAATAACTCTACGAAATTGTCGAAGCCTTTAAAATATTTCGGTCCGAACAGGCCCCATTCATAAAAGGCCATCCGGAGGCCCCATAGCGGCATATACTCGAAACAAATGTAAAAGAGTAAAGCCGGAATAAACATCACATAAAACATTTTATATTTATTTAACCTGACAAATAACCTCGATTGGGTAACCTTTTGCAATCCAACCTTTAACACTGTAGCCAATTACGTCACTCCTTAATTTTAAATGGCCTTTCTTCGGAACCCGGACCTAATTCCTCTAATAAGGCAAAGCGATTCCAATCTATTCTCACACATTGTTACATACTTTTAATATAACGGTTATCATAAAATAATGAAAGGCACAAATTTTGATCTTGAGGTACAATTTCTGATGTCATAACCGCCTTTTATTGATGAAGGCCTTTATTTAAGTAAAGTGTTCTAAAAACAGTCGGATTAATGCCCTTGACCTTCTTAAAAGCCCGCCGGAATGAATGGACGCTGTTATATCCAACCCGTCCGGCGATCTCGGCGATCGATAGCCGCGCGTCTCTTAATAAATCACAGGCATGTTCGATTCGTTCCCGTTCCAGAAAAACGATGAAGTTTTCACCCACCTGGTCTTTGAAAAAATGCGACAAATAACCTTCCGAAAGCCCAAAATGAGAGGCCACCTTATGCAGGGACAAATCTTGCAGGTAATAATGATTTTTAATAAATTCGATAATCCTCTCTTTCAACTGGACGTTGCGAAATCTACGATTGCTGACTGCTTCTCCGCTCAGCTTCTTAAAAATAGCGGTTAAACGCTGAAAATTATCGTCAAAACTTTCCAAATAATCTATTTTATTCAAATCCGCCTCAATTAAGCCCTTTTCAATCGATAATTCCGAGACAAGCTTGATGATCGTTCCCTTCAATTCATAAATTAATCCGACGCCCATTTCCGGCGAGAGTTGCCTATCCTCGGTATTCTCCCGGTAAATAGTCCGGAGTAAACCCGCCGCTTGTTCCAACTCGCCGGCTTTAACATAATTAGTTAATCTTTGTTCGAAATCCAACGGATAATAATACTCGGTTCCGTGTTTGGGCAAATCGGCATACCAAATAAGGGTGGAGTCAAGATCCATCGCTTTGTAATCCAACACCCGCCCGGCTTCCTGGAATGATTGCCAAACGTCGAGCAAATTTTGATAGATATTTCCTCCGCCGAAACAAACCTTGAGTTTATAGATTTCGGAAATCTCGTCCTCAATCTTCCTTACGACAGCGGCGGCCTTTTGGTAACATTGTTCCCCTGAAAGGTTCTCAAATGCTAAAAGGATGGCGATATTATTTTGGTCCAAATCGTGCAGATAGCCGAGACCGTCGATGTATTTATCTACGGTCTCCATCAGGATCGCCTTGGTAAGATTGGATTCCTCGATGATATCCCGGCTTAAAATTTCATCCTGACCGAAAATCCGCAGAATCATCACCAGGAACCTATTCCCCTTGATTTGAAGCCCAACATAAGAAGCGACGGCGTTAATCTGTTCGATTTTTGTAAAACCGCCTTTCAGCAAACGTTCAAAAAAGGCCGTCCGGATAATCGGCATATGCTTTTTAATGGTCTCTTGCAATGATTGGTTGTTTTTGATTAATTGCGCGATGGAGCCTTGCAAAAACCGGAAAGCATCTTTTTCTTTTTCAGCGCCCCCTTCAAGATGTTCTTTTATCAAATCGAGAGCTTTTTTTAAAGGTTCGGTATTTTTGGCGGTTAATAAATAAGCGATGATCGCTCCGACTAATAATGATAAGAAAACATAACCCCAAACGATTCGTTTGATATAAATCACCTTTTGCATTACCAATTTTGCCGGCAGAACGCTGATATACTTCCAACCGTTATAAGGCGATTTGGTATAGGAAACGATCATCTCCTGACCCCAAAAATGGGAATGGTAAAACCCTTCCGGTTCCAGGTCATTATTGAAAGGAAACTGATTCGGTATTTTGTGCCGGGAATAGCTGGTAATAATGTGGTTGTTTTGGTCAACCACAAAAACCCAACCATCCTTAATAAGATTGATCCTGCTCAACAAGTGGTGAATCGTTTCCGCTCGCAATAAAAAAACGATTGCGCCTTGTACTTTTCGATAATGGGTTGTTGGGAGGGAATGAAGGTAGGGTATTACCTCTATGTTTCTGCTTTCGAGGACTGCATTGGAGGCCGGCAGCACGGAGCCGGAATGGTATTTGCCTAATTCCTCCAGCCATTGTTCGCGGTCGAACCGATCGTATTTAAAGACAGATTCGAAAAAAAAGTCGGCGTCATAAGCGATAATCGGCGAAATAATGTAATTGGGCTCTTTCATATAGATAAAAAAACTATCGACGATATTGCCGCTGAGCGAATAGGGCTTTAACTGGTCCATTAGCTTGCGCATTTCGTAATAAAAACTCAATTCCCTGGCGCCGTTGTGGATTTTTAGCGCCAAATTCAACTGAGGCGCCAGCCCGATTTGGCCTTTCATAATATCGACCGCGGCCAATTGTTGATCGATGATGTCCCGGCATTGACCGAGCATTGATAAATTTGAGGCCTTGACGTCGGATTCAACGATCTTGACGGCTTCCTTGTAGACCAGTATTCCAATGAAGACCGGTATTAAAAGGATAATGAGGTAAGAAACGAGAAATCTGATTACCAAGGAACGATCCCTAGTATGTAAAGTTTTCAGTTTAAAAATCTTAATATTCACGATTTGTCTCCAAAACAGGATCACTGTTCGAAGTTTGACTTATTATATAAATTCAATGTCTTTTCAATAACTCCTGTCTGTTCAAGATGCCTTATCTCTTAACATCCGGCGCTTCCAGAATAAGGCTTTAAAATTAAAAAACCCGCCGGCGAAAAAATAAAAGACTATGCTACATTCGCAAAGTCTCCTACTTAAAATAGTACATCATTAGGAGAAAGATTCCTTATACCCACACCCCAAGCACACTAGCTAAAAATAAGTCTCCCAATCTTTAGAGGTTGTTGGTTAAATGCTGGTACATCATTAAAAAAACGGACTTCTAACCCCGTAGCCAGTTGACAAAAATGATCGCTTAATCGAGATCCGGTTGATCAATGTTGGAACGTCATTGAACCATGGCCTGCCAAAAACTAAAAGACTTTATATTATCACAAAATCTTAGTGCACAAATGAATGGTGCGCCATCAGGGACTTGAACCCCGGGCACACTGATTAAGAGTTGTTTGGAGTATTTGACGGTTAATTTTTACTAGTGTCGGATAATTTAAAAAACCTGAAAATTTGGTTGGGGTGAAGATGGGGTTTTTGGGGTAATTGCCCTGTTAAACGAGAACGAAATGCCCGGATTAACGTAGTTTAGCCCAGTCTCTCGCTTGAGGGGCTGGGCTTTTTTATTGAAAAATGATAAATTAAATATTATAGAACATTAGATTTAGTGTGTCAACTAAACTTTTGAGATTTATATTGACAAAAGTCAACAAATAGCTTATATTAAAAGTAGCTCATCTACCTAGTTGTAGAAGGAGACACGCCAGCATTCGCAAAGCGAGAGCTGGTTTTTTATTTTTTTATTCAGCACTAGCTGCACTTTGTTTTAGTGCTTGATAAAGTTTGAGCTTTCTATCAAAAATTTGTTTTGTATGTATATAGAAAATTGGGTATGCAGATACAAATAGAAGCCCCTTTTTCCTTATAGATAATATTACAATATAATCAACCGTCTCATGTTGGAACCGAATATAGAGACACCCTGATTCTTCCCATTGTTTAATAGATGGGTCTTTTTTTTCAGCTAAGATAATAATTTTTGCGACCCAATGAATACGAATTCCTCGATAAATACATACATTCCTTGATCCAGATGATAATTGTATGCTGTTTTTTTCCTGAATCAGTGAACTAAAACTCTGAAAAGCAAGGAAAAGCGCCATCAAATCTTGAATACTCAAGATATAAAATAATCACCTGCGAGGTTCAAGAAATGTTTGATGGGATACGAATTACTAATGAA
>JAAYHS010000041.1 GCA_012735315.1 Bacillota bacterium
ATCAACAAGCAAAGCCCCCATGGATGGGAATTACAGAAAAGTGGGACCCGCGACCAGGAGGGGAGCGGGATTGGGTGTCCAGAGGGCGCTAGCCCTCGGTGGAGGGGATAGGTCCTAAGGGGGGTTCCACAACCCCCCTTGGACAAAAACTTCATTGATAACGGCAATCCTGTTAATTTGTCATAAATAATATCCCAAGCGTGTTGGGACCACAGTGGGAGGAAATTGTGCACCCGGCCCGTGTCACTAAGATTTCTTTAAAATCGACGATCTCCTCGATGGTTTTTCGAACCAGGTCAATGTTTTCGGCAGATGTGCCCGAATGGGTAATGAAAATCCTGTCGTATTTTAAATCAGTCCGCTCAGTCAGCTTATCCCGGGTGTATTGTTGCAAAACCCTGGACAAAGCGCCCCGGTATTTTTTGCCTACGCTCATTTTCCCGCTGGAATTGTCAACCTCAATACAAGGTTTAATATTTAACAAATTGGCGCCTAATGCGGCCAGGGCGGAACATCGGCCGCCCTCATAAAGATAGGTAAGACTGTCAATTATGAAACTGGATTGAACTTTTGCCTTTAAAGCGTTGATTTCCTGGCAGATTTGGGCTGCCGGCATTCCCTTCGCGATCCGTTCAGCGGCTTCGATGACCAGAAGTCCTATCCCCGTAGAGAGATTACCGGAATCGATCGGATAAACATTTCCAAGTTCTTGTGCGGCTATACAGCTGTTTTGAAATGAAGAAGATATTCCGGAACCAATGCTTAGATGGATCACTTCATAGCCCTCATCGGTCCACTTTTTAAAATACTCGATATATTCCAAAGGGTTAGGAGCTGATGTTTTCGGCAAAGTATGATTCTTTTCATATATATCATAAATGTCATCCGGCGTAATATCTACCCCATCCTTATACTCTTTATCGCCAAAATGAATATGAAGCGGCAGACAATTAACTTGATACTTTTCTTTTAATGGATCATCAAGGTCACAGGTGCTATCCGCACTTAGAATGATTTTCTTCATATTATTCTGCCTCCCTGGTAGAATATTTGTTACATCAAACGGGGATATTTATATCATAACGCCATAGATGTTACTTTTCAAATCGAATCTAAAGGGATGTAATTTTCTTTCTAATCCATTTCCCCACATCTAAGCGCTTAAGTAGGCTATTCTACAGTTTTATAGGCATGGTGGCCGTTTCTTCCTCGAACTTGCATCCTGGGCGCCCTTAAGGCCATCCGCAACATCATCCGGGTCATGGCCTCCACGATCATCGGCATCGGTCCGATGACAAAAACCTACCGATATGGTTTGATATATTTCCAATAACGGTTCATCTCATGATGTCCTTTCTCAGTTTGATTTCGTCTTCCATCCTGGTCAGGTTGGCATTCAGCTTTTGCAGTAACAGCGATAAAGAAATCTTCTCTGTTTCCGTAAACCCCTCCAAAACCCGGCGGTCGGTCGCCTCAAAAATCCGTTTGCTTCGTTCGACGACCCGATTCCCTTTCTCGGTAATGGTAATCTGATTGAACCGGTTATCCGCTTCATCCATCTCTTTACGGATATATCCTCCATTTTCCAACTTTTTAAGGATACCGCGATAGTCGCCGGAGAGATATCCATGAACCTGGCAATATCAGCCTGTGAAGCGTTGGGGTGACGGGAGATTTCCATCAGCAGACGATGCTGGGCATGGTAGACGCCGGTTTCATCCAAATAGTACTGCATGATTTTTTCCGCCAACTCAATCCTACATAATTTATTGAAAACACAATCAATAAAAATGCATTATAGACATCTTGTTTAACATTAATTTTGTGGTTATTTTTTTGACTATTTTAACTATCTACTCTTTAATCTTATGTACTCAGAAAAAGATGATGCCCCTATTTTCGCCGTTTTGCAAGCATCAACGCCCAAATAGCATTTCCTTCATCTTCTGTAATAAAGCCTTTATTTAATGCTTCAATCAATATATCACTAGTAGTTATATGCCTCAATCCAAACTTGCTAATATATGAACCAATGTCTTTTAAGTTATTGCTTGCAACAATACCATTACAAATCTTTGCCAATGCAATAGCAGCCGCTTCTCCTGGTCCAAGAACCTTATGTCCTTCATCTGGAGAGGTCGTAAGTTTTTGATACAAAGTATAAGTTTCACTGCCTATTCCAACCTAACTTGTCCGTTGTTAATCAGATAATCAATTCGTTGTTTTAAATGAAGCGTGGTTGGATATGATAGTTCATCATATACTGGTTTTGGAATCACAACCCTTCCTGTGTTTCTTGTATAAAAATAAACCCTTGATATATTCCCTCAAGGGTATAAATCGAGCATCAAAGACTTAATCCCGGCTTATCTTTTGAGCAACAAAACCGATAAATCATTAACGTTGGTGCCGGTGGGCCCGGTGATCACCAATCCGCCCACTGCCTGTAAAGCGTGGTAGGAATCGTTGTTTTCGAGGACCTCGAAGATATTGATCCCTTTTTCGCTGAGCTTCCGTTTGGTATTATTGTCCACATAACCGCCGGCGGCATCCGTAGGCCCATCGGTCCCATCCGAACCGACGGAAAACACCGCCACATTTTCCAGCCCCGCAATCCCTTCGGCGGCGGCCAGGGCCAATTCCTGATTCCTCCCGCCCTTGCCCTTTCCTTTCAAGTGGACTACGGTTTCGCCTCCGGCGATAAAGGCCAAGGACTGATCGGTATCCTGATGGTACTGGGCAATCGACGCCAAAAAACTACCGGCCTCCCTCGCCTGACAACTGAGACTGGCGGTTAAAATCGTGGGCTTATAGCCCAACTCCCGGCAGGTTTTCTCCGCCGCGGCGCAAAGCTGGCGCACACTCCCCGTAACCTTGGTGGTCACATTTATTAGAGAAGCCGGAGGCTCGATGCGCAGCAGTTTTTCCACTTCTTCCGGGACTGCCAACCCGTACTTTTGGACAATCGCCAAAGCCTCCCGGCTGGTCGAGCTGTCGGGGTAGGCCGGTCCAGAGGCGATCATGTCGAGGGGGTCCCCGATGATATCCGAAAGGACCACGGAGAAAACCCGCGCCGGTTCGCACAGCTTGGCGAATTTTCCGCCCTTAACCGCGGACAAACGTTTCCGGATGGTGTTAATCTCCGTAATATTAGCGCCGCAGGCCAAGAGCTGTTCGGTCAGAATTTTGAGGATCGCTTCGGATACCAGCGGTTTTTCAAACAAAGCCGAACCCCCGCCGGAGATCAGAAACAAGACCGTATCTTTTGCGGTTAAACCCCCTACCAGCTTGATCGCCTCTTCCGTAGCGGAAAAAGAGTTCGCGTCGGGAATCGGATGCCCCGCTTCAAAGATCCGGAGATTGGGCAGATCCCCTTGGGAGTGACCATACTTGGTAATCACCACTCCGTCACTGATTCTGTCCGCCAGTAGCTCGCAGGCCGCCCTCGACATGGACCAGGCAGCTTTGCCGATAGCCACCAAGACCAATTTCCCATCGGGAAACTCCTCACCGCTCAAGGCTTTTTTAACGGCCGTGTCCGGCAGGGCGGCGGTGATTGCCTCATCAATTATCCTTTGGGCGTCCGTTCGTAGACTCAAAAGACATATCCCTCCTTATTGCTTGCTGATAAAAGCGCCAAAGCATCAGGCGATGCTTTGGCGCCTCCGGGACTTGTCGCCTCACCCGGCTTTATTTCATCATTTCGTTGTCTGGGCCGGAGGCGACGTGAGCAACTACTGCTTAACGAATAAAGAAATAAATGAGGTAGACGTTGATGAGCGAAGCGATCCCCGCAACCAGCGTGCCCAAAGTTTGGGTCTTGTATCCGTCTTCCACACTCATGCCTCCGAAGTTAGTAACCACCCAGAAATAGCTGTCATTGGCATGTGAAACCGTCATGGCGCCAGCGCCGATGGCGATCACGGTCAAAGCGGCCAAGGCCGGAGTCCCCAGCCCTATTGTGGACAACATGGGCACCACTATACCCGCGGTGGTCACCAAGGCAACAGTGGAGGAACCTTGCGCAGTCTTTAGAATAGCCGATAACAGGAAGGGGAACATCAGTCCCAACAATGAAATGGTTCCAACGTTTTCCTTGATAAAATTAACCATAGAAGTGGAAGCAATCACGTTGCCGAGCACGCCGCCGGCGGCGGTAATGAAAAGAATCGGTCCGGTTACCTCCAAGGTGTGGTTGGTGAGTTCCCGAAAATCCCCCATCTTCTTTTGGCTCGCCAACGGGATCAAAGCTAGGACGACACCCACGGCAATGGCGATAATCGGTGTCCCGAGGAAGGTAAAGAGGGCGTTCGGAATCCGAAGCATCGCCAAGGCTGACGAAAGAGCCATCAACAAAATGGGCACTACGATCGGAGCGAAGGAGATAAGCGTGTTGGGAAGCTCCCCATAACTGGCCACCAACTCTTCGTAGCTCTGAGTTATTGCGCCGTCCAAATCCGCTTCGTCATTTGCTCTCACCTTTTTCCCGATAGCCTTGGCAAAGATATAGCCGGCCAGTAGAGGCAAGATCGAGGCCAGAAGACCCATAAGAATCACCAACAGAAGGTTGGTTTCCTGACCAAGGCCTTGATATAAGGTGTTGGCGGCCGCGATCGGTCCCGGCGTCGGCGGAATGAAGCAATGGGAAATGTACAGGCCAAGCGAAAGAGCGACCGTACAGGCCACCGAGGATTTCATGGTCCGCTTTACCAAAGCTTTTCTAATTGGATTTAAGATGACGAAGCCGCTGTCGCAGAATACCGGGATGGATACGATCCAGCCCATAATTAACATTGCCAGTTCCGGATTTTTCTTCCCCACCAAACGGACTACGGTGTCCGCCATTTTCAAGGCGGCGCCGGTCTTTTCCAATAAAGCGCCGATAAGTGCGCCAAATATAATGACGATTCCGATACTCTTAAAGGTATTACTGAAACCCGTGCCGATGACTCCCGGAATATCCGTTAGGGGGATACCTGCAACCAACGCAAAAAGCAGCGATACCGTCATAATGGATATGAAGGGATGGATTTTCAACCTGGAGATCGAAAAAATCATCAAACCAATCGCGACAACAAACGCAATGATTAAGGAAACACCCGACATACCGTAGACCTCCTTTAAAAAAATAATAAGTTGTCAACCGTTGTATGTTACAACTAGGTTAACAACCCCATCATAGCATAAGCCCTATCTAATCATCAATATGCAGCTAAATGGTAAAAACAACCGTTAATGACCGGTAATTGGTTAAAACACGACAGATTCTAATCCCGACTATACGTTTAAAATATGTTACCTTACAGGTAAATAAAACCTAACATTTACATCTCGATTTATGCTTCTTTATGGGAGGCTTTCCCGAACTTCACTTTCTGGTTACCAAGGCCACGCATTCCACGTGGCCCGAGCCGCTTGGATTGATGTCTTGAGCTGTTTTTTGAACCTTACGTTTACGGGAACATGTCAATGGGTTTTTCGAGCATTTTTAAAAAACCGTCGTTTGCAGGAACATATCGAATAGCTTCCGACTGCCAATGATGCTATACACAATTTTCAATAAATAAGATGTATTTTTATCATAATCAGAAAGAATTATATCATCCAGCGGCAAACATAATCCTTGCGAACCCCCAAAAAA
>JAAYHS010000042.1 GCA_012735315.1 Bacillota bacterium
AGAATAGTTCGCATCTAAACCGGCAATATTATAAAAGTTAATTTTGCACACCACAGAAAGGGGGATAGGAATGACCCGAGAGGAATTGGCGGGAATGAAAAAACCACAATTAATCGAGATCGCCAAATCATTAGGAGTGAAAGGAACCTCCAAACTTACTCGGGATGATCTCATTGAGCATATCTTACTTTTAGATCCGCCATTTTCTGCCAATCCAAATCAAGAAAAGGAGATATCTCAGCATTTAAACAACACCCTGGTAGGAACGGAACCTTTTTATGTACAGCCTCCCTTACCGGATCATTTAATCGGAACAACGGTGGCGGAAAATCGAGAAGTCCAGATTCCACAAGACTATAACGACACCGGAATCGTGCTAATGGTTAGAGACCCATACTGGCTGTATACATATTGGAGTGTAAACCGGCAAACCAAAGACCATCTTTCGGCTCTCCACGGTAAATGGGAGGATCTTCCTCTGGCTTTGCGGGTTTACGATACCACTAATGTTGATTTCAATGGTTTAAATAGCAACTATTATTTTGATATTTATTTAAACCATTATGCCAATAACTGGTATATCCATGTCGGAGGCCCCAACCGGACTTTTTGCGTGGATTTGGGATTTTTCCAGTCCGACGGGAACTTTTATACCATAGCCCGCTCCAATACGGTAACCACCCCTCGCGACAATGTCTCCGACGTAATCGATGAAGAATGGATGGTAATCGAAGAAGATTTCAAACGCCTTTATCGTCTCGCCGGCGGCGAATTGGGAAATAGCTCCGCCGAATTAGTGGAGTCATTGATCAAAAGGTTGGAACGGGAAATCGGTTCCGGTGCCGTCAGCAGTTTAGCCAGTCCGGTTAAGTTTCAACCCAAGGAACGCCGCTTCTGGCTGGTTTTAAATACCGAATTAATCGTTTATGGAGCCACTGAGCCGGATGCCCAAGTATTCATCCAGAATGAACCGATCAAGCTTCGTCCGGATGGCACGTTCTCAATTCGCTTTGCTCTGCCGGACGGAACTCAAACCATCCCGGTGACTGCCAATTCAGCCGATGGGGTTGACTCGATAACCATAACCCCGATAGTCTCCAAACAGACGAAATAAGGAGTTGATTAGATGGAAAAAGGGTACTTGGCCCTGGTGCTGCATGCCCATTTGCCTTACGTGCGCCATCCCGAATTTCCCGATTTTCTTGAGGAAAATTGGTTTTACGAAGCCGTCACCGAAACCTATATTCCGTTGTTAAAGGTTTTCCACAATTTAAACAATGACGGCGTTAAATACCGGATAACCATCAATTTATCGCCGCCTTTGCTTTCAATGTTTAAAGATTCGTTATTGCAGCAAAGATACTTGAAAAAGATCGAGGGCTTAATCGAGCTTGCCGAAAAAGAAGTGGAACGGACCAGATGGATGCCGGATTTCCATGAATTGGCCAAAATGTACCGGGAGCATTTCCGGTTTTGTCATTACTTTTTCGCTGAGAAAAACCGTTGTGATTTGACTAACGCTTTCAAAGAGCTGGAAAACTCCGGCAACGTAGAGTTGATAACCTGCGCGGCAACCCACGGTTATCTTCCGTTAATGTTAAATCCCGCCGCCGTCAGGGCCCAGATTAAATTGGCGGTTCAATATCACTATCAAACCTTAAATCGTTTTCCACGCGGCATTTGGCTTCCCGAATGCGGCTACCAACCCGGAGTGGATGAAATTTTAAGAAGTGAAGGCCTGCGCTACTTTTTCACCGACGCCCATGGAATTCTGCATGGATCGCCGCGCCCCAAATATGGGGTTTTTGCGCCGATCTATTGTCCTTCGGGGGTAGCGGCTTTCGGCAGGGATCTGGAGTCATCCAAACAAGTATGGAGCGCCAATGAAGGATACCCGGGCGACTACGATTATCGCGAATTTTATCGGGATATCGGTTACGACCTCGAGTATGACTATATTCGGCCTTATCTTCCCGCCAATGGTCTGAGGGGATTTACCGGCGTCAAATATTACCGGATCACCGGAAAGACCACGGACAAGCAGCCTTATAACATCCATGCCGGACGGGAAAAGGCCGCTTTGCACGCAGGCAATTTTATGTTTAACCGTGAAAGACAAATCGAATATTTAGAGTCGGTTTTGGACCGAAAACCGATCGTTGTCTCTCCCTATGACGCCGAGTTGTTTGGTCATTGGTGGTTTGAAGGACCCCTCTGGCTTGATTTCCTGATCCGCAAAATCACTTACGACCAAAACATTATCAAACTGATCACCCCCGGCGATTATTTGGAAATGTATCCCCGCAATCAGGTGGCGGTTCCCTCCATGTCCAGCTGGGGTTATAAAGGCTATAACGAAGTTTGGCTTGAAGGCAGTAATGATTGGATTTACCGGCATCTTCATAAGGCGGCTGATCGAATGGTGGAACTGGCTCAGATTTTCCCTCACGCCGACGGAAACCTCCGCCGGGCGCTGAACCAGGCGGCGCGGGAAGTTTTACTCTTGCAAAGCAGCGATTGGGCGTTCATTATGAAAACCGGAACCATGGTTGATTACGCGGTTAAAAGAACTAAAACCCATATTAACCGGTTTAACAATTTATACGATCAAATCAAATATAACCGGATCGACCCCGGATATTTGGAACAAATCGAAAGTAAGGACAACATTTTCCCGGATCTGAATTATCAAATATACAACCCGGATTATGCGTCATACGAGCCGTTGCCTGAAGTGGCCGCGACTCAAGCGCGGTAATGGATTTATGGAAATTAAGGATCGGCGGCGCGGCGGGAGCAGGATCCTACCGGCTTCCGATCCCGGTTTCCGCCTCTCCGCTAAAGACGCTTTCTTCCACTATACTTAAGTAGTAAGAAAAACTCAACGCCAAACAGGTCCCGAAGGCCACCACCCCCGAGTCGTTAATCGCCAGCGCGGCCAATCCGGCGACTAAAATACTCCGCCAAAGCGGAAGCTCCGCATCCGGAACAACCTTTTTTTTCAAAAACAGCCGCTTCAGCAGAAAAACTACCGGAACCAACAGGATCGTCCTCGTCCAAGGACTAAAAACCAATAATTTTAAATTCAGCGCCGCTTTTCGGCTAATAATTTCAAAAGTTCGGGCAAGATCAAGATCGATTAAAAGCTTAAAAAACCTACCGAAATGGGTTTGTAAATCCGGTTGCCTTAAACTGTCCCACCAGCCGATCAAAGCCGTCAACAGCATGATTCCGCCGCAGACCGCTCCGATATTCGTCCGCTTCCATTTCAAACCATACAACATCAAACCATAATATGTAAAACCGAAAAGCCCGGCCAAAGCACCTCCGAAATTAACCCCCAATTGAGGCCAGCTTAAGGTAAAAGCCGTTAGTGTCAAAATTATTAATGCCGGCCACCTGCTTTTCATTACTTTAGTCAATAAATGAGCCCATATCAAAGCGGCGGCTATTAAAACGCCCATATATTCATTCCCGATTCCATAATATCTGGAACCGGCGACCGCGCTGTATCCCAACGCTGAAAAACGGATCAGATTCCAGCCCGTAAATTGGTCGATAATCAGTCCGCCCCATAAGACGCCCGAAAGCGCCAGAAAACGTTGGTTGGTCCTCTTTAGCATTAAAAGCGGCAAGGTGAAAGCGATTATCAACAATAATAAACCGGCTTCGTTCCATAGCTCAGCCGGAAACAACGCCAGGGCCAGCATGGCAAAGGGCACAACCGCGACTATTACGGGCAAAAAACCGTTCCCGATCCTCTTCTTAAGCGCCAAACTGAATGTAATCGCCGCCCACCCGGTAAAAATCATCCACAAATACCAATCAAGCAACGACCGTTGGACTGCATGCAATTTTTGGAGTTTATAATTTAGTGCGGTTATTTTGGAGATATGTTCCGCCGCATTTTGCGATCGGATCGGTCTTCCCGGCAGTGATTTATCCAAGGCCAATCCGGCCATGTTAATCAGGGAAGGCGCTAGGTCAATATTGGCCACTAAGCCGCTCCAATTTGTCGTCCCTGAAATCGCTATACCCCCGGAAAATCCGGCGGCTTTAATAACTACCGGAGCCAGCATGCTGCGACCGGCGCCCCCGCCTCTGGGGATCGAGGGGCTGACGATAATCATTCGGAATTGATCGTCCGGCCATTTTTCAATAATCCGGCCTAAAAAATAATCCAAACGTTCCCAGGCTTCTCCTTTTAATTTTTTAAAATGTTCGGGAAGAATTTGGTTGCGAAACAGATCCAGCCGGGCAAAATCCCCGAACTCAACCATGATCAGGGTCCGCGGCTTTAATAGCTCAGTCAGCTTTCGCAGCGCCAATTCCGGATCAAACCGGTAAAGATAGGGAAAAAAACGATCGTTCTTATTGACCGCTGCTCCGACCGCGCCATGATCAATGACTCCGGTTGAATCCATTATGGCGTAACCGGCGCTCCGGTTGCTTTTTATCAAAGAATTTTGATCCCCGATTAAAGCCGTTTTCCAACCGTTAGCCCGGAAAGTAGCGCCTAACAAACCGGGAGCGCCGCTTAGATCCCGGCTTTCCCCCCGGTTCAAAATTAATCCGATTTCCGGAACGATTAAATAGTCATTTCCCGGTTGGCGCCCCATACTCCAACTCCAAAACGAGCCCGCTTTATTGCTCGCCAAAAATTCATCCGCTTTAAAAGCGCCGCCCGAAACATTTGGGGAAACCATTCGAGTCCCGGCGCCAATAGTTAAATAACCGCTTTCAGTATTGTGATAACCGGAGCCGGTTCGGACGTTCATTAAACCGCAGGTCGAAGTTTGGAGTAACTTCCGGAGCGACGGGAGTTCGGTTTTCCACAATTCAATACTCTCTACTTTATCGATGGCGACGATGACTATCGGCTTGTCATTCGGGGAAATCGCCGCGGGCGCCGCCGGACAAACGATTGCGATCCCGAATGATAATAAAAGAAATAATTGAAAGACCTTTCCCAGTCGTTTCATCGCCTTTCACCCGCCATTAATAAAAAACCGCCTCTAAACACAAACCCTGGGCCGGAGCAGTGGGACCGGCCAACGAACGGTCTCTTTTTTCCATAATCTCGCGAAATTTTTCCACAGTCATTTTGCCGTTGCCGACCATCAGCAAAGTTCCGACAATATTCCTGACCATGTGATAAAGGAAACCGTCGGCATTAATCACTAATTTAATCAAAGAATCGTTTTCTTCCAAACGGCAAAAATTGACCTTCCTGACGGTATTCTCGATATTCGTTCCCGCGGCCTGAAAAGATTTGAAATCATGGGCGCCCACTAAAAAATCGATCGCCTCTCGAATTTTCTTCAAATCCAATTGACGGGGGTAATAATACACGAAATTGCGGTTGAAAAGCGGACGCAACGGCCCATTATCTATCGAATAAGAATAAGTTTTGTTTTTTGCCGAATAGCGGGCGTGAAATTCCTGATCCGTTTCCACCGCGTCCAACACTAAAATATCCTCGGGCAATAAGCTGTTCAAAGCCTTGTGTATTTTAGCGACCGGTAATAAATTAGCGGTTCGAAAATTAACGACCTGCCCCCGGGCATGGACTCCGGCGTCGGTCCTCCCGGCCCCGATAATGCTCACCGGATGGTTTAAGATTTGGGAAAGCTTCGCTTCGACTATTCCTTGAATGGTCGGCCCGTTCACTTGCCTTTGGAACCCGGCGTATTGAGTGCCTTCATAGGCCAAAATCATTTTAATATTACGCAATTAACCCTCCAATTTAAATCAGAATAATTGGATTGTATGCCCGACTATTAACGAAACCGCTATTCCAATCACTAAATAATCCGGGAATTTCAAATTTATTTCTTCAATCGGACTGCGTTCCATCCCGGGCCGGTAACCTCTGGCCTCCATGGCCGTTGCCAAAGCGACCGCTTTGCGAATCGCGGCTAAAAAGATGGGGATGATGGTGCTTTTAATCCAACTCAGGCTGTTTTTCAACCGCAATCCGGGCTTAATTCCTCTGATTCGCTGCGCTACCGTTATGTTTTCGCTTTCAGCCAATAATTCCGGAATAAACCTGACAACCAACCCCATCATCAATGGAATGTCGAAACCGCTCTTGCGAATCGATTTAAACGGTCTCCACATTTTGGCGATCCCTTCCACCAAAGTCATCGGTTTAGTGACATAGCTCAGCCAACCGGCTACCAATAAAATAGCCGCCAAACGCAATCCGATATTCAATGCCGCGGGACTATTGACGGCCAAAGTCCGATGCCAACCGTCCGGATGAAAAGGGATCGCCAAATTAACAGCCAACGGTATTAAAAGCAGCCATTTAAATTTTTTGATAACCTCTAATTCCAAACGCCAGGGCAAATTGGCGGAACGGTACAGCAAAAACGTTAAAATACAGATCAAGCCAAGTTTAATCCCCCGGCTTGCCAGTAAAAGAAACATCATTGCCAATACAACCGCCAATTTGCTCCGCGGATCGAGTCGATGCCAAAATGAACGTCCCGGATAATAAATCCCGATTAGATTCATAACCCTAAGTCCATTAAACTTTGTAATATTTCAACCGGTAATTCTCTTCTTTTTAACTCCGCCAATTCCGGCAGCCCCAACCCGATCTCTTGCAATAACTCCAGATAGTGGTGATAATCGGATTTTGCAAAGTCGGCAATCAAGCGACCCCGGTTTAGAACCAGATACCGTTCTACCCGCGGATATAAAAAATCCAAGTCATGACTGACTATTACCAATGTTTTTCCTTCACTCCGGTATTCTTCGATAATCCGGGAAATCAGTTCGAGCCCCTTAACGTCTAAGCCCACGGTGGGTTCATCCATTAACAATATTTCCGGATTCAACGCCAAGATACCGGCAATCGCCACCCGGCGTTGTTCGCCGCCGCTTAAACGGAACGGCGACTCGCCGATTTTGTCAAGACAATTGAATTTAGCTAAGAGATCGCTTACGGTTCGGTCGATTAATTTCCGGTTTAGTCCCCGATATTCCAATGCAAAGGCAATCTCGCGATAAACCGTCTCATAAAAAAACTGAACTTCCGGTTCTTGAATGATTAAGCCGACATTTTCAGGTTGCGGCGGCCGATTATCGATTAGAACTTCGCCCGCGGTCGGAGTCAAAATCCCCGCCAAACACCTTAGCAAACAGCTTTTTCCGGAACCACCGGGCCCTATCAAGCCGACAATTTCACCAGGGTTGATGTTAAAGGAGATCTCATTTAAGGCCGGGGTTTGAAAGGGAGTTTTCGGATGATAAAGATAAGATAAGGATTTAACTTCGATCAAATTTAATTCCCTCCGGCCCGTAAATTGCTCCGCTAACTCTTTCCGGCAATTTCCACTCCAACCATTGCAACGGAGCAGGAGTCAAGCTGTGTCGCTTTAAATAAGCCTCGGAATTAAGCTCATCCAAGGTTGCTTCATTAATGCCGCCGGCTTCCGATAAAACCAACCATTTTTCGGTATATCTAACGGCGCGCAGATCATGATCAAACCAGATGATTACGGTATCTCGGCGAATATTCTTCGCCAGACATGATAAAAACGCGGTCTGATGTTCCTGATCGAGCATCGTCAAAGGCTCATCCAGGATCAGAATTTGAGGTTCGGTGATTAAAACCGACGCCAAGGCAAGTCGTCGCAATTCTCCTCCGGATAATTGGTTGGGATGATACTCGCGTTTCGCCGCCAGATCGAATTTGGTAAGAAAATCATCAACCTTGTTTTTCAGGAGATCCGTCGGAATATTCCTGAGACTTAACCCGAACGCCAACTCATGTTCAACCGTGGACCCAACCAGCTGGCGCCGGCTGTTTTGAAAGACGATCCCAATCTCCGGTCGGCTCAAAAAATAGTTAATCGCCCCGGAAGTGGGAATTAATAAACCGGCAATTAGCAGCGCTAAGGTACTCTTACCGCTCCCATTGGGTCCTAAAATCAAGATCCGGTCTCCCTGAGAAATTTCCAAATTGACCCCGGAAAGGATTGGGGTCTGCCCCGGATATCCGAAGCCGACCCCATTCATTACAATCAATTGCGCCATTAATTTAAACCAACTCCAGGATAACCATGGGAGCGGCATCTCCCCGCCTGGGTTCGATCTTTAAGATCCTGGTATAACCGCCATTACGGTCGGCATAACGGCTTGCGGTAGTTTCAAACAATTTTTGCAAAACTTCCGGCTCGGTAATGACTTCGGCCGCCAACCGCCGGGAATGTAAATCCCCTCTCTTAGCCAAAGTGATTACTTTTTCAGCCAGTGAACGAGCTTCCTTCGCTTTAACCTCGGTGGTAATTATCTTTTCATTAGCGATCAAAGCTGTTACCAACGCTCGAAACATCGCTTTCCGATGCGCTGAAGTTCGCCCTATTTTTCGTTTCAGCATCGCTTAAATCCTCCTTAGCAACCATAGCGGCTTACTCTTCCGACTTCCTTAACGACAGTCCCAGACTCGCCAGCTTCTGTTGAACCTCTTCCAAAGACTTCCGGCCCAAGTTTCTTACTTTCATCATATCTTCTTCCGTTTTGCGGGTCAATTCCTCAACACTATTGATTCCGGCGCGTTTTAGGCAATTATATGACCGCACCGAGAGATCCAGCTCTTCAATGGTCATTTCCAAGATCTTATTCTTCGATTCTTCCTCTTTTTCGACCATAATCTCGGTTTTACCCGCGGTCTGACTTAGATTGACAAAGAGCATCAAGTGCTCGGTCATGATTTTGGAAGCCAGCGAAACCGCTTCGATCGGACTGATGCTTCCGTCGGTCCAAACCTCCAGAATCAACTTGTCATAATCGGTAATCTGGCCGACCCGGGTATGTTCGACTACAAAATTAACCTTGTTAACCGGAGAAAAATGGGCGTCAACGGCAATAACACCGATAACATTCTCGATGTTTTTGTTGCGTTCCGCCGGCAAATAACCCCGGCCCCGATCAATGGTGATTTCGGCTTTCAAGACCCCGCCATCGGATACGGTGGCAATATAAAGATCCGGATTCAAAATCTCAATATCGCTGGATAACTGGATATCCGCGGCGGTCACTCTCATTGAATCTTTAATGTCCAAATAAATCTTTTTCGGACAATCACCATGAATCCTGACTAAGAGCTGTTTCAAATTCAAAATTATATCAGTGGTATCCTCAACAACCCCCGGAATCGTTGAAAACTCATGAAGAACCCCATCGATTTTAACAGATGTGACTGCGTACCCCGGTAGAGAAGAGAGGAGGACTCGCCGCAGCGAATTGCCCAGAGTAGTTCCATAGCCTCTTTCCAAAGGTTCAACGACGAAGACTCCGTAACGTTCGGGATCATCAGTTTCTTCTATGGTGATTTTGGGCTTTTCTATTTCAATCAATAATTAACCCTCCTTCTTAAATTGCTACCTTGCTAAATCGGTATTTCTTATAGCAACCGTTTCCCTTAAAAAATCTAACAAAGTAGTATCGGACTATTAAATCTTACCGGGAATACAACTCGACAATCAAATGCTCTTGAACGGGGACGTCAATTTGTTCACGTAACGGTAAGGCCTTCACTTTCCCGCTATGATTTTCAAGATCCCTTTCAAGCCATTCCGGAATATTATGATTCGCGGCATTCTCTAAAATCTCCTTAATCTTGATCGAATCGAGACTGCCTTCCTTAATCGCAACGACATCCCCGGCCTTGACTAGATATGAAGGTATATTCACCTTTTTCCCGTTCACCTGGAAATGCCCATGCCGGACTAATTGCCGCGCTTCCTTTCGCGAAGCGGCAAAACCCAGCCGGTAAACGACATTATCCAACCTACTCTCGAGAATTTGGAGCAAGTTTTCGCCGGTGATTCCTTTTTTCCGTTCCGCTAAAGTGAAATATCCCGCGAACTGACGTTCCAAAATTCCATAAATCCTACGTAATTTTTGTTTTTCCCTTAATTGTAATCCGTATTCCGAAATTTTCTTTCTGGCTTGGCCGTGTTCACCCGGGGCGTAGCTTCGCCGTCCGATACTGCATTTATTGGTATAGCAACGTTCCCCTTTTAAATAGAGTTTTTCACCCTCACGGCGGCATAAGCGACAAGCAGCTTCAGTATATCTTGCCATAGAGTCTTACACACCTCCCATTTATACTCGACGACGTTTTGGAGGACGGCACCCGTTGTGCGGAATTGGCGTGACATCCTTGATCAGATTTACAAACAAACCAGCGGCCTGCAACGAACGAATTGCCGCTTCCCGTCCGGCTCCAGGCCCTTTAACATAAACCTCGATGTTTTTCATCCCATGTTCCATAGCGATTTTGGCAGCCTGCTCGGCAGCCATTCCCGCCGCGAAGGGAGTGCTTTTCCGGGAACCTTTAAAACCCATATTTCCAGCGCTCGACCAGGCCAACACATTTCCCGCAGTATCGGTAATGGTGACAATGGTATTATTAAAAGTGGAATGAATGTGCGCCACTCCGTTATCAATCTGTTTGCGTTCCTTCCTCCTGACTCGCGCGCCCTTTTTTGTAGTAGTTCTGGCCATCTTCTTCAATTACCCTCCTTTATTTCTTGCGTTTAGCCCCAACGGTGCGTTTCGGCCCCTTCCGGGTTCGCGCGTTGGTTTTAGTACGTTGGCCTCTTACCGGCAAGCCGCGCCGGTGCCGAAGACCGCGATAGCTGCCGATCTCGATTAAACGTTTAATATTCATCGATTCTTCACGCCGGAGATCGCCCTCGACTTTATAATCCCGATCAATTACTTCCCGCAACTTGGTAATTTCTTCTTCGGTAAGATCACGGACTCGGGTATCCGGATTAATTCCGGTTTTAGCGATAATCTCACTGGAAGTGGTTCGCCCCAAACCATAGATATAAGTGAGAGCTACTTCGATTCTCTTATCACGGGGTAAATCCACGCCTGCTATACGTGCCATCAGTATAAACCTCCTCGTCTTCATCTAAGATATTAATAACTGAAATCCGGGTTGAGATAGTGAATACCATCACTAGGTCACCATGACAACATACCGGTATTACCCTTGTTTTTGCTTATGCTTAGGGTTAGTGCAAATTACCCGTATCGAACCCTTTCTTCTGATGATTTTACATTGCTCGCACATAGGTTTAACGGAAGGTCTGACTTTCATGTAAAATCCTCCTTATTATACCAACTTTATTAAATTCTATAGTAAACACACAAGTAGGGTCCCGGTTTAAACGAGAGTTATTTGTAGCGGTAAATAATCCGGCCTCTGGTCAAATCGTAAGGCGATAACTCTACGGTTACCCGGTCTCCCGGTAAAATCTTGATAAAGTTCATCCTCATTTTACCGGAAATATGAGCCAAAACACGGTGTCCGTTTTCCAACTCCACTCTAAACATGGCGTTAGGCAATGGCTCAATAACGGTCCCTTCAACTTCAATAACATCCTGTTTAGCCATTAAACCGGCTCCCCTCCTCATGTTGGTTTTTCAACCGTTCTAATGCTGATTTTATCTGTGAATTCGACAACGGTTCACCCCTTAAAACTCTTTCTTCAATGTCTTTGGCGACGTACATTGTCACTCTCACATGTTTAATATTTTTCCTTTTTGGTTTGGCAAGCGGGTGTTTATGCCCATCAACCAAGAGCAAATACTTGTCTCCGATTAACCCGATGATTAGATAATATTGCCGGCAATCCCTGCCTTGAATAGATTCAACCATTTGACCATGGCGCAACCCTTCAACCGTGGTGATCATCGTTAAACCTTTCTCGGGAGAATCTCCGTATTTAATAATGTTAAAATTTCCGGTTCCCCGTCGGTAATCGCGATAGTATGCTCGAAATGGGCTGAAAATTTACGATCATTGGTCCGAACCGTCCAGTTATCCGAATCCACCTCTACCTCATAAGAACCCTCATTTACCATTGGTTCAATCGCTAAAGTCATCCCCGGCTTCAATCTGGGATTAAAATCATTTCCTACAAAATTCGGAATCTGAGGCGCTTCATGCATTTTACGGCCAATTCCATGCCCCACGAAATCACGGACTACTGAAAATCCGTTACTCTCTACATGTCTCTGAATAGCGCCGGAAATATCGTAAAGCCGATTGCCGGGTTTTGCCGCGGCAATCCCCTTATAAAGCGCCTCTTCAGTCACTTTCAATAATTTACCGGCTTCCGGAGAGATATCTCCCACCGGGACCGTGATCGCCGAATCCGCATAAAAATCTTGATAGATCGCTCCAAAATCAAGTCCAACGATATCACCCGATTTTAGAACCCTGTTTCCCGGTATTCCATGAACCACTTCATCATTAACCGAAGCGCAAAGGGCCGCCGGAAAACCGTTATATCCCTTAAAAGCGGGTATTGCTCCAAAGTTTTTAGTTAACTCTTCCGCCTTTTTGTCAAGCTGCTTCAAACTAATCCCCGGACGGATGACTCTTCTCAACTCCTCAAGCACTGCCGCCACAATACTGCCGGCAACCCTCATAATCGCAATTTCCGAAGAGGATTTGAGAATAATCATCTTTAAAACTTGCCCTCCAACACTTCGCAAATCTTTTGAAAAACCACTAAAATCGGTTCCTCACCGTTGAAACTAAATAATAAATCTTTGTTTTGATAATACTTGATCAAGGGTTCGGTCTGATTACGATATACCTGGAGACGTTTTTCAACGGTTTCCGGAAAATCGTCTTCCCGCTGATAGATCTCTCCGCCGCAATGATCGCAAACTCCGGGAACCTTTTCAACCTTATTTTGAATGTGATAAAGCGCGCCGCAATTTCGACAGACTCTTCTCCCGGTAAGTCTGGTCATTAAAACTTCAAAATCCACTTCAATATTGATTACCGCGGTGATCTTACGATTTAACTCAGCTAAACATCGTTCCAGAGCATCCGCCTGCGGAATTGTTCTGGGAAACCCGTCAAGTAAAAATCCGTTGCCACAATCCGCTTGTTGTAACCGTTCCTTGACGATCCCGTTCACAATTTCGTCCGGCACCAATTGCCCGCTGTCCAAATATTCTTTGGCTTTTAAGCCTAGCGGCGCACCTTCCTTCACAGCGGCGCGGAAAATATCACCGGTTGAAATATGAGGAATATTATACCTTTCAATAATCAATTCCGCCTGTGTACCCTTACCGGCGCCGGGAGGTCCTAACAGAATCAGATTCATTAAATGCCCTCCTCGTCTGGAAATAGTCTCTTCCCTCTTACACCCGCTGTAAAATATTCGGCGAGTCTATTTTCATTCTTTGCCCCGGTAAACTCCGGGGGAGACTATTCAAAACGCTGAGTCGTTTCCCGCCGACAATCTCTCAGGCCGACTACATCCGGCATGAATCTTATTTTAGAAATCCTTCATACTGTCTCATTAATAAATGAGCTTCGATCTGTTTCATGGTATCGATCGCCACGCCGACCGCGATTAACAAACCGGTGCCGCCGAACTGAACTTGCAACCCTCTAAATGCCGGAAAGAAATTCATTATATAAGGGAGTAATGAAACAATAGTCAAAAACAACGCTCCGGCCAAGGTTATCCTAGTCAAGACCCGGTCCAGATATTCGGCGGTCGGTTTCCCGGGTCTAATTCCCGGAATGAATCCGCCGTATTTTTTCATATTATTGGATACTTCCAACGGGTTGAAAGTAACCGCGGTATAAAAATAGGTAAACACAAAGATCAACAAGGCATACAAAAATAAATACAAAGCGCGTCCCGGATAAAAAACGGCCAAAAACTTGTAAAGCCAATGAGTATGAGGCAACCATTGTCCGAGAGTCGGCGGAAACGCCAATAAGGACGACGCGAAAATGATCGGAATAACACCGGCTTGGTTTACCTTTATCGGAAGAAAAGTAGCCCCCCCGCCGTACATTCTACGGCCAACCACTCTTTTAGCGTATTGGACCGGGATCTTGCGCTCGCCTTGAGTCACAAATACAACCCCTGCTACAATAAACACGGCTAAAATTAGGAAAACGATGATGCTAATAAATGAAGTCCCTACTCCTTGAGAGCCAACCGTGCTTAATGTGGCTATTGAACTCGGAATGAGTTGGGCGACGATACCGGCAAAGATTAACATCGAAATTCCGTTGCCGATTCCCAGTTCCGAAATTACTTCGCCTAACCACATCAAAAAAACCGATCCCGCGGTTAAAGTCGAGACAATTAAGATAAAATCCCATGCGGTTGGGTTTAACAAAGCCCCTCTTAAACTGAGCGACATGGCCGAGCCTTGGATCAAAGCCAAGACCACCGTACCGTATCTGGTGTACTGGGAAATTACCTTGCGGCCTTCAACCCCTTCTTTGGCCAAAGCCTCCAATTTAGGAATAACCATGGTCAATAAGTTCATGATAATCGACGCGGTAATATAAGGGCTGACGCTCATCGCGAAAACCGACATTTTTCGAAGAGCGCCGCCGGCCATCAAATCAAGCAAACCGAAGAGATTGTTGTCGCCTCCGAAAATATTGGCTAAAGCTTGAGGATCCCACGGCCCCGGCACCGGGATATGCGTCCCCAGCCGGAAAAAACCAAGTAAGGCGAGGGTCCAAAGCATTTTTTTCCTCAAATCGGGAAGTTTAAAAGCGGTCTTAATAGCTTCCAGCAACTAAATCACCTCAACTTTGCCGCCGGCTTTTTCAATCTTGGCTATTGCCGATTTACTAAATCCGTTGCTTTTAACGGTTAATTTTTTGGAGATGCTCCCATTACCTAATATTTTGACTCCGTCGCCGATTTTTTTGATAATCCCCTTTTCCAACAACACTTCGGGGGTTACCTCAGCCCCGTTGTCAAAGACATTTAACTTATCCAAATTGACTTCAACCAATTCGCGTTTAAATTTATTGGTAAAACCGCGCTTTGGTAATCTACGTTGGAGCGGAGTCTGACCGCCTTCAAAAGCCGGCCCTTTTCCCCCACCGGAACGGGCTTTTTGCCCCTTATGTCCTTTGGTGGAGGTTTTCCCCATTCCAGAGCCAATTCCTCGGCCAACACGCTTGGGAGCTTTTTTTGCTCCCTCGGCTGGTTGCAATTCATATAATTTCATCAGAGGATACCCCCTACGCCTCTTTTACTTCAACTAAATGTTCGATTGTTTTGATCATCCCTCGAATCGCCGGATTATCCGGTTTCTCGATGGTTTGATACAACTTTTTGAATCCCAAGGCCTTTACGGTGTCCTTTTGAACCTGAGAACGACCGATAGCGCTGTGGATTAAAGTGATTTGAATTTTCCGATCGGTAGTTTTCTTTCTCGCCATCAGTTATCCCTCCTAACCGAGGATCTCTTCCACTGTTTTACCGCGGATTGCAGCCACTTGTTCGGCCCTTTTAAGCCCTTTTAAGCCCGCCATTGTGGCGTTAACCACATTAATCGCGTTGGCGGAACCAAGTGATTTCGTCAAAATATCTCTGATTCCGGCGGCTTCCAAAACCGCGCGAACCGGCCCGCCGGCGATCACGCCCGTTCCGGGAGCGGCAGGTTTTAACAACACTTTGCCGGCGCCAAAAACCCCTTCGATTTGGTGCGGAATAGTAGTGCCTTTTAGCGGAACCTCAATTAGATTTTTTTTGGCGTCTTCTACTCCTTTACGGATAGCCTCCGGGACTTCAGCGGCTTTCCCCAATCCGGTTCCGACATAACCCTTACCGTCGCCGACGACAACCAGCGCGCTAAAGCTGAACCTTTTACCGCCTTTGACAACTTTGGCTACCCGGTTGATGTGCACCACTTTTTCAGTTAATTCAAGTTGTGTAGGGTCGATGCGTTTCATTTATTATTCACCCCTTGCCTAAAATTCCAGGCCGCTTTCCCTGGCTGCTTCCGCCAATGCTTTAACTCGGCCGTGATAAATCTGACCACCCCGGTCAAAAACAACCTGTTTAATACCTTTAGCTACAGCTCTTTGAGCAATAGTGGAACCTACAATTTTCGCCGCCTCAATGTTGCCGCAGTTACCTTTCAATTTGGACTTGATTTCCGGCTCTACGGTGGATGCCGTAGTTACGGTAATCCCTTTGGTATCATCGATTAGTTGAGCGTATATATGGTGTAAACTGCGAAACACACTTAATCTAGGACGTTCGGCAGTTCCGGAAATCTTTTTACGCAATCGCGCGTGACGACGCAATCTAGCCGCACGGCGGTCGGGTTTGTGGAACACTTCGGTCACTCCTTCCCGAATCTCATTTCTTACCTAATCTTATTTCTTACCGGCTTTACCGGCTTTGCGCCGGATAATTTCGGATTCATATTTAATACCCTTGCCCTTGTACGGTTCAGGTTTGCGAACCGCCCTAATTTCGGCCGCCATCTGACCAACAGCTTGTTTATCGATTCCCTTGACCACAATTTTGTTGGGAGCGGGAACCTCAATCTCGATTCCGGGTAAAGGATGAATCTCTACCGGATGTGAGTATCCGATGGTTAAAACCAAATTTTTCCCTTGTTTAACGGCTCGGTACCCGACGCCGTTAATCTCCAACCCTTTAGCATAACCATTGGTGACCCCGATGATCATATTGGAAATCAACGTACGGGTTAATCCGTGCAAAGCACGGTGTTTTTTATCGTCAGACGGTCGTTCAACCTTGATCTCGCCGTTATCAAGAGATATCTTTATCTCAGGAGGTACAACTTGATTCAATTCACCTTTGGGACCCTTAACCTTAACATTATTTCCCAAAATGTCCACTTGTACTCCCTGGGGTATGGCGATAGGCTTTCGTCCGATACGAGACATCAATAACACCCCCGATCTTTATCAGTTGTCAGTTAACAATATTCAGTAATCAGTCGTCAAGTCTGTAGTAAACCGCTGCTGTTCGTTGACGTCCGTTTATCGTCAAATAAACGTTGCCGACGGTTTTACCACAAATAGCAAATAACTTCACCGCCGACGCCTTCCCGCCGGGCTTTACGATCAGTCATAATTCCCTTGGAAGTAGACAGCACGGCAATTCCCAAGCCACCTAAAACTTTGGGAATCTCATGTTTTTGAGCATAAACTCTTAAACCCGGTTTGCTTATCCGTTTAAGACCTGATATCGCATTTTCCTTGCCGACATATTTTAAATGAATTCGAATCGTACCTTGTTTCCCATCGTCAATAAACTCATAATCCTGAACATAGCCTTCTTCTTTAAGGATCTTGGCCAACTCCAATTTGATCTTGGAAGAAGGAATCTCAACCGTTTTATCGCGAGCGGTAGCAGCATTCCTAATCCTGGTCAGCATATCGGCAATTGGGTCAGTCATAACCATCTCAAGAAAACCTCCTTTCATAAACGAAAGACTCGGCCATCAGCCAAAAACTGAGTAGCTAATAATTTTCGGTTACCAACTGGCTTTAATTATGCCCGGAAGCTCACCACGGTGGGCTAATTTACGGAAACAGATCCGGCACATTCCAAACTTACGCATATAAGCATGGGGTCGACCGCAAATTTGACAGCGATTATGCCGCCGGACCGCAAATTTCGGTGTGCGTTTCGATCTGACGATCATCGAAGTCTTCGCCATGTTTAACCCTCCTTTTGGTTAAGCCCTAAAGGGCATTCCCATTAACTTTAAAAGTTCAAAAGCTTCTTCGTCGGTTTTGGCGGAGGTAACGATCACAATATCCATTCCCCGTAACTTATCAACTTTATCGTAATTAATCTCAGGGAAAATCAGTTGATCGCGAACTCCCAGCGTATAATTACCCCGTCCGTCAAAAGATTTCGGAGATGTTCCCCTAAAATCTCTAATTCTCGGTAAAGCGATGTTAAATAACTTATCGAGGAAAAAATACATTCTTTCGCCGCGTAGAGTCACCTTACAGCCGATCGGCATGCCGGTTCTGACCTTAAATGCGGCGATCGATTTTTTCGCTTTGGTTACCACCGGTTTTTGGCCGGAGATAACCGTCAGATCGTTGACCGCCGAATCGATGGCCTTAGCGTCTTGAGTGGCTTCGCCGACTCGCATATTAATGATCACTTTTTTTACTTGCGGAATCTGCATCACATTAGCATATTCGAATTTCTTTTTTAAACCGGGTACAACTTCTTTTAGATATTTCTGTTTAAGTCGCGACACTGGTCGCACCCCCCTCCTACTAATCCAAAGTTTTGCCGCAATTACGGCAGATCCTCACGACAGTGCCGTCTACCGCGCGTTCTCTTCGCAACCTGCTCGGCTGATTACAACCGGAACAAACAACCATTACTTTTGAAATGTTTAACGGTAAAGCCTTATCGATTACTCCGCCTTGAGGGTTATTTTTGGTAGGTTTGGCATGTTTCTTCGCCAAATTCAAACCTTCGATGATAACCGCCCCGATAGCAGGCAAAACTTTTTGGACTTTACCCCGACGATTCTTATTTTTACCGGAGATAACAACAACTTCGTCACCTTTTTTTATATTCCGGACTGACATCTAAATCCTCCTCTCGGGCCTTTACAAAACTTCAGGGGCTAAAGATATGATTTTCATAAAGTTTTTATCGCGAAGCTCACGAGCAACCGGCCCAAAGATACGGGTTCCTCTGGGATTCATTTGATCATTTAAAATTACGGCGGCGTTATCATCAAAACGGATATAAGAACCATCCGGTCTTTTTATTTCTTTAGTGGTTCGCACCACTACCGCTTTCACTACATCACCCTTTTTTACTCCGGCAGCTCCGGCGCCTTTCCTGGCGGCGGAGGGGGGCAACGCATCCTTAACAACCGCGATAATCAGGTCCCCAACCCTGGCGTATCTTTTTCGCGAGCCGCCTAAAACCCGGATGCACATCACCCGTTTCGCTCCGGAATTATCGGCGACATTTAAATAAGTTTGGTTTTGAACCATGGCCGGTACCTCCTTTCACGAAATTATTTTGCTTTTTCAATGATGTTGACCACGCGCCATCTCTTATCCTTACTAAGAGGACGGGTCTCCATTACTTTTACCTTATCTCCGACCTTGCATTCGTTAGCCTCATCGTGGGCTTTGATTTTACTGGTGAGTTTGATAATTCGGCCATAAAGCGGGTGTCTGACCAATCGCTGGACGGCGACTACGACTGTTTTTTCCATTTTATCACTAACGACGATACCAACCCGTGTTTTACGAAGTGCACGTTCACCCATTGAAAATCCTCCTTCCGGCGCCTGCAAAATTAAGCTTGACCCGCTTTAAGTTGTTGTTCATGCAAGATTGTTTTAACGCGGGCAATGCTTTTCCGGACATCCCTTACCCGCATCGGATTATCCAATTGTCCGGTAGCAAGTTGAAATCGTAAATTGAATAACTCTTCTTTTAAACTGACCAATTGTTTTTCCAATTCATCAACCGTCATTTCTCTGAGTTCCTTAGTTTTCATTGACTTCCCCACCCGCTTCCTCTCGTTTTATAAACTTACATTTGATCGGAAGTTTATGAGCGGCCAGACGCATAGCTTCCTGAGCTATCT